>JAJZKA010000108.1 GCA_021809805.1 Actinomycetes bacterium | reverse complement strand
GGCCGGAGCCTTGGGGGCCCTGGTGACGCGTGGCGCCCGCTCGGGGGCCGTTGCCTTGGTGACGCGTGGCGCCCGCTCGGTGGCCGCAGCCTTGGTGGCCCTGGTGACGCGTGGCGCCCGCTCGGTGGTCGTTGCCTTGGTGGTTCGGCTGGCGAGTGGCGCCCGCTCGGTGGCCGCAGCCCTCGTGGCCGTGGTGGCCTTTCGCCCCCGCTCGGGGGCCGTTGCCTTGGTGGTCTTGGTGGCCTTTCGCGCCCGTGGGGCCAAGGGCTGCGTCTCGACAACCGACTCGGGTAGCGCCTCTTCCTCGTTGACGGAGAGCGCCACGGAGCGGCGCCGTCGCGGTCCAGGGGGCGGCGGGATAGGGCCAGAGATGAAGGGAATCGGGGCGGGCCGACTCGAACGCGCCATCTTCACCTCGGCGGCGACAGTCTCCTCACTGGGGCGACCCGAGACCACGCCGACGCCGGGGAGCGCGAGCTCCACGCCGCGACGGTAGGGGTCGAGCGCGGTCACGACGAAGCGGCGGTGATCCCCCTTGCGCAGCACCTCACGAGCGCTGCGCGGTGGCGGGCTACCCAGGCCCGACAGCGGGACGTACCCACGCACCTCGCCGAAACGGACGACCGAGCCGTGCGAGCTGAAACTCTCGACTTCGGCCTCGATCTCCTCGCCGAGCCGATGCTCGGCGATGAAGGTGATGAAGGTCGTCGGATCGTTGACGGCCTGCGGCTGCTCGGCCCGCACCCGGGCGCGTCGGGCGCGTCGCTCAGACTCGGCGCTCGGCCGTTCGACCTCCTTGGTCGCCACGGCGATCGCCTTTTCCACGCGCGCCCGTGCCCGCTCGGCATCGCGCACCGCAACCCGGCTCTTCGGACCGCGCACGGGCGTGCGGGGCACGAAGATCCAGCCGACCCCGGGCACCGGGGTGGCACCGAGCAGTCGACCCCGGTCAAAGAGCCAGGGATGCTCGCCGTGGAACTCTTGGAACGAGTCGTTCGAGAGCACGACGGCGTCCACCTTCTCGGCGATTCGGAGCAAGAAGGCGTCCCCGCGCCCGATCGCCCCGGCCGGTGGGGAGATGAGCTCGCCACGAAGGGCCGCCTTTTCGTAGCGCTCGAGCTCGGAGGGGTCGATGCGGTGCGCGAAGGTCGCGTCGACGACCGCCGTCACCTCAGCGTCGGGGAACTCCCGGTGCAGCTCGGCGACCGAACCCTCGAGCTGGTCGAGGCTGGGCGTGGAGCGACCTTCAGTGGCGATATTGGATCCGTCGACGACGATGTGCTGGGTTGGCATGTCCGAGCTAGTCAATCACCGCCAGCGCCTGCAGCCGCGCATCCCTGCGGCCGCAGCGCGCGATCGCCATGGCAGCTCAGGAGGCTGCCGGCTCGGGAGCGAGCGCCGCGGCGAGCAAAGCCCCGTGCTCGAGCTCGTGGACCATGTGCGATCCCGTCGCCGGACTGCCGGTCGCGCCACGGCTCACATGCTTGAGCTGGTAGCGGTTACGGAAGAGGCGGTGCAGCCGCCCGTGCGCGAAGTTCCACGCCCCCATGTTCTCGGGCTCTTCCTGCAAGAAGACGAGTTCGGTGGCGTTCGAGTAGCGGTCGAGCACGTCGACCAGCTGAGCTTCTGGCCAGGGATACAGCTGCTCAATCCGCACGATCGCCGCCCGACCTGCCGCGTCTCCCGCCTCGAGCAGGGCGTCACGCCGGGCGATGGCGTCGTAGCCCACCTTGCCGCTGCAGCAGATCACCTTGGTGACCTCGGCCGCGTCGAAGCGC
This sequence comes from Actinomycetes bacterium, assembly GCA_021809805.1. Classification (GTDB taxonomy): domain Bacteria; phylum Actinomycetota; class Acidimicrobiia; order Acidimicrobiales; family Bog-793; genus JAKABX01. Next base: position 10,686 of record JAJZKA010000108.1, on the reverse strand, counting down.
TTGTTTCGACCCGGGTCGTCGAGCACCTCGAAGAAGTGCCCGTTGGCGAGCTCATCGACGCTGCTGCGAGCGCTGCGCGAGCGCAGGAGCGACTTCGGCGTCATCACGATCAGCGGCCGTTGGATCTCGCGGCGCGCCTGGGCGCGGAGGAGGTGGAAATACTGGGCAGCCGTCGTCGGCTGAGCGACCGTGATGTTGTTGTCGGCCGCCAAGGTGAGGTAGCGCTCAAGGCGCGCCGAGGAGTGCTCGGCGCCTTGGCCCTCGAAGCCGTGCGGCAGCAACAGCACCAACCCTGAGCGCTGAGCCCACTTCTCCTCGCTCGCCACGAGGAAGTTGTCGATGATGATCTGGGCGCCGTTGGCGAAGTCACCGAACTGCGCCTCCCAGCAGACAAAGGCCTGCTTCGCCTCCACCGAGTAGCCGTACTCGAAGCCGAGCGCCGCATACTCCGAGAGCAAGGAGTCCAGCACCGAGAAGCCGCCGGTCCTGCCGGGCTCGCCAACGGGCGCGTCGCCCCCGACCTCCTCGGCAAGATGCGCGAGTGCCACGTGCTCAACGCCGGTCTCATAGTCGACCAGTACGGCGTGGCGCTGGGAAAAGGTGCCGCGCCGGCTGTCTTGTCCCGAGAGACGCACCTCGACCCCATCAAGGAGCAAGGAGCCCAAGGCGAGACCCTCACCGAGCGCCCAGTCAACCTCGCCAGCGCGGTACGCGTCATAGCGCTGGGCGAACTGGCGGGCCAGCTTGGGATGGACCACGAACCCGTCGGGCACCGAGTGGATTCGGCGCGAGATCGCGTCGAGCCGTCCCCGGTCCACGCCGGTCGCCATCGAAAGGCGCGGCGCCTCCGCGAGGTGGCGGCCGGTAAGCCGCTCGACCTTGGGTGGCGCGCTCGAGCGCGTCTCGTCGAGCGCGCCCTGCAGGCGGGCCACGAAGTCGGCGAGTGCCTGCTCCGCCTCGTCCAATGTGATATCGCCGCGCCGCACGAGCGACTCGGTGTAGAGCTTTCGCACCGAGCGGTGGCCGTCGATCTCCTTGTACATGAGAGGCTGGGTGTAGCTCGGGTCGTCGCCCTCGTTGTGGCCATGGAGGCGGTAGCAGACGAGGTCGACCACGACGTCGCTGCGGAAGCGCTGGCGCCAGGCGGCGGCAAGTCGCGCGACGCGCACGCATGCCTCGGGGTCATCGCCATTGACGTGGAAGATTGGGGCTTGGACCATCTTCGCGACATCGGTCGCGTACACCGACGAGCGCGCCTCGGTCGGTGGCGTGGTGAATCCAAGCTGGTTGTTGATCACGAGGTGCACCGTGCCGCCCGTGCGATACCCGCGCAGCTGGGAAAGGTTCAGCGTCTCGGCGACGACTCCCTGGCCGGCAAAGGCGGCGTCACCGTGGACGAGGATCGGCAGCACCGGGAAGTCTTCAGGATTGGGGTAGCGGGCCTGCTTCGCGCGCACCATGCCCTCGACGACGGGGTCGACGGCCTCAAGATGGGACGGATTGGACGCGAGCGCAACGGACAGCACTTCGCCGTGACGCCCCTGCCACTTGCCGACCGCGCCCTTGTGGTACTTGACATCACCGGAGCCCTGCACGGTGTCAGGGTCAAGGTTGCCCTCGAACTCGGCGAAGATCTCGTTGTAGGACTTCCCGACGATGTTCGCGAGAACATTCAGACGCCCGCGGTGTGCCATCCCGAGCACCACCTCGCTCACCCCGAGCCCGGCGGCCACCTCGAGACAGGCGTCGAGGAAGGGAATCGTCGATTCGGCGCCCTCGAGCCCGAAGCGGCGCTGTCCCACGTAGCGGGTGTGCAGGAAGCGTTCGAAGGCCTCCGCGGCGTTCAAGCGCCCGAGAATGTGTTGTTGCTCCCCGGGTTCGAGCGTGGTGTCCACGCCCTCCACGTGGTGCTGGATCCACTGGCGGCGCTCGATGTCTTGAATGTGCATGTACTCGACGCCGACGCGCCGGCAATAGGCTTCGCGCAGGATTTCGAGCACGCGCGACAAGCTGAGCGCGTGCTTGTCGGTGAAGTCACGGACATAGAACGTGCGGTCGAGGTCCCAGAGCGTCAACCCGTAGTACTCAGGATCGAGATACGACGGCATCTCAGGTGGGGTGCTCGAGAGCGGGTCGAGGTGCGCGATGAGGTGCCCGCGAACGCGGTACATATTGATAAGTGCGTGCAACTGCACTGTCTTCTCGACGCGCACACGGTCTCGCTCTTCGACCGACAACCCGCCCGCCGTGTCATTTCGCCAGCGGGCGGGCTCGTGGGGCACGGCGAGGGAGGAGAAGACCTCGTCGTAGAACCCGTCTTCGCCGACAAGGAGTTCATGCACTCGCTGCAAGAAGCGGCCCGAATCGGCGCCTTGGATGACGCGGTGGTCATAGGTCGAGGTCAAGGTGACCACGCGGCCGATTCCGAGCTCAGTGAGCGTCGCCGGATCGGCTCCGGCGTACTCGGCGGGATAGGCAAGCGCACCGACGCCGATGATGGCGCCCTGGCCGGCCATCAAGCGGGGAACCGATTGCGTCGTTCCGAGCGTGCCGGGGTTCGTGATGGTCACCGTTGCCCCGACGAAGTCGGATACCTCGAGGCGGTTCGTGCGGGCGCGGTGGATCAGCTGCTCGTAGGCCCGGTGGAAGCCGGCAAAGTCGAGCTCGTCGGCCGAGCGCAGCACCGGCACGACGAGCGAGCGCTCGCCGCTCGGGCGCTCGACGTCGACGGCGATCCCAAGCGAGACGTGTGCGTGACGCACCACGCCAGGTCCGGGCTTGCCATCCACCTCGTCGACGAAGCTTGCGTTGAGCGCCCGCACATCGCGAAGGGCACGCACGATCGCCCAGGCGATCAGATGGGTGAAGCTGATCTTGCCCCCCCAGCTCGTCGCGAGGTGCTCGTTGAGCAGGCGGCGATTGACCTCGAGCAGCCGGGCGGGCACAGGGTGGACGCTCGTTGCCGTCGGCACGCCAAGGCTCGTCGTCATGTTCTCGACGACGCGGGCGGCGACGCCGCGCAGCGGTGTGGCCGCTTCGCCAACCGTCGCCGGCGCCTGCGCGGACGGTGACGCTTTGGCCGCTCCCCCCGGGGCGGGCAGCGGCACGGCCGTCCCATTCGCCGGCGACGGCGGGCTCGGGGTCGCCCGGGGTGGCGACGGCGCGCGCTCAACAGCCGGAGGGGCTCCCGAGGGTGCCGGAGGGGCGGTCACCTCGGGGAGGGCGGGGGTGGCGACGGCGGCGTGGGACGAGGGCGCCCGGTAATCGCTAAAGAACTCGCGCCACCCTTCGTTGACCGAGTTCGGGTCGGCCACGAAGGTCTGGTACATCTCTTCGACGAGCCAGGCGTTCAGCCCGAGGCTGTCGTCCCGCGTCTCGGCGCCATTGCCGGAGTGCTGGTCATCCTGCACGCCACCGATCCTACCGGTGGGCCGCTGCAAGGGGGAATTAGCCCGGTAGGCTCCCGCCCGAGCAGAAAGGCGGTGATCAGTGCGGACGCTGGTCTCTGGCGCGAGCGGCTTCCTCGGCAGCGCACTGGTGGCCCGGCTGCACGCCGAGGGGCACGACGTGCATCGCCTCGTGCGCTCGGCGCCGACCGGCACCGACGTGCTGATCGATCTAGACAAGCGCCGGGTCGACGACGCCCGCCTGCCCGGTGGGCTGGGCGCCATCGATGCCGTCTTCCACCTCATGGGCGAGCCGATCAGGCCGACGCGCTGGGGCCCGTCCAAGCGGGAGCGGCTGCGCTCGAGCCGCATCGCCTCGACAGACCTGCTGGCGCGCGCCCTCGCCCAGCACGGCACACCCCGCTCCGTGCTCGTGTGCGCCTCGGCGATCGGCATCTACGGCGACCGGGGCGACGAGATCCTCGATGAGGACTCCGCGGGTGGCGAGGGTTTCCTCGCCGACCTCTGCCGCTCCTGGGAATGTGCTGCTGATCCGGCTCGGGCGGCCGGGGTCCGCGTCGTCCACCTGCGCACCGGGCTCGTGCTCGGCAGGGGCGGCGGCCTGCTCGCGGCTCAGCTCCCCGCCTTCCGCCTGGGTCTCGGCGCACGGCTCGGCTCCGGTCAGCAATGGAACAGCTGGATCGCCCTCGAGGACGAGATCGGTGCGATGCTCCATGCCATGACGTGCGAGCAGTTGTCAGGACCGTGCAATATTGTCGCCCCAGTGCCGGTGCGCAACCGCGAGTTGACCGACGCGATCGCCGCAGCGATCCAAAGGCGGGCGTTCCTCGCCGTCCCGACGGTCGCGATCGAGGCGGCAATCGGGCGGCGCAACGCACACGAGTTCGCGCTCGCCAGCCAGCGCGTGCTGCCAAAGCGCCTGGTCGCCACCGGCTTTCGCTACCGCGCCGGCGAGCTCGAAGCGGCGCTGCGCCTCGCGATCGGAGAGCCTTCGGCGGGGTTCGGTAGCCGATGACGCGCACGGCCGAGCACGTCGATGTCGCGATCGTCGGCGGCGGCCCCGCCGGCACCGCCGCGGCGATCACCTTGGCACGCAACGGCTCGCGGGTCATCCTCTGTGACAAGGCGCACTTTCCCCGAGAAAAGTGCTGCGGCGACGGTCTAACGACGGGCGCGCTGCGCCGACTCGAGCAGCTTGGGGTCGCGGCTCCCAAGCTGACGGGGTTCACCCGCGTCGACACCCTCCACGTGTGTTCCCCCTCGGGACGCGTGGCAAAAATCCCTCTTTCGGCTGGGGGACGCCGGGCGGCGGCGGGCCTCCGCGCTGGCGTGGTCCGCCGCTTCGAACTCGACGCAGCCCTGATCACGTCGGCACGCGAGGCCGGCGTGCGCGTCCTTGAGGGCCATGCTCTTGGGGCAATCGAGCCAGTCGACCGCGGCATCGCGATCGAGGCGGGCGGGCAGCTGATCCGCGCCGCCCACGTCGTCGCCGCGGACGGGGCCTGGTCGACGGTCCGCAAGATGCTGGAACCTTCGGGCAGCCCACGCCACCAGTCCCCCGCCGACTGGCATGCCTACCGGGCCTACGCGCACGGCGTCGCAGAGAATGCCGCGAGCGAGCTCTGGGTGTGGTTCCTGGCCGAGCTGCTTCCCGGCTACGCCTGGTCGTTCCCGCTCGCCGACGGAGGAGCCAACGTGGGGATCTGCCTGGCTCGGGGAACGGGCGAGTCAGGACGCGAGCTCGCCGAACGCTGGCGGCGCTTCATCGACAGCGCTCCTCTCACCTCGCTCCTCGGCACCAGCGCGACCCTGGAACCGGTGCGCTCCTGGCCGATCCCCGCGGCCCTATCGATCGACAGGCTGTGCGCACTCGAGGGGCGCGTGCTGTTCGTCGGGGACGCGGCCGGCGCTGCCGATCCCTTCAGCGGAGAGGGGATCGCCCAGGCACTCGAGACCGGAATCGCCGCTGCCGCCGCCATCTCCGGCGGAGGGTCGCGCGACGCAGCGGCGCGTTATCGGGCGGCGATGGCAGCAAGCCTGGCGCTCGAGCAGCGCATGGCACGTGCCTGTCGGCACCTGATGTCCTCACGACTCGGCGCCCGCAGCGCCGTCCGAGCGGCCGCCGCCAACACCTGGACGCTGCGCAACGTCGGACGCTGGCTCTATGAGGACTTTCCCCGCACCCTCGTGGTGGCACCGCGGACCTGGCACCGAGGAGTGCTTTGCCAGCCGCCGCCTTTTTCCCCGGCCGCTTAGGGGAGGTTGGCGCCGAAGCGCCGGACGTGGTCATTGACGGCGTAGTAGGCGTCGATTGACTCCCCGGCATCGCCCCAGAAGCCCTCGAGGACGTCGTAGGACATCTGCCCGTCGGCGATGAAGTGGTTGTTCACGTCGGTGATCTCGAGCTCACCGCGCTCGGAAGGCTCGAGGCGGTCGATCACCTCGAACACCGACGGGTCGTAGCAGTACAGGCCGGTGACGCAATACTGGCTTGGCGGATCAGCGGGCTTCTCGACGATGCGGAGGACGCGGCCGTCGGCACCGAGGTCGGGCACCCCCAAGTGGCGAAGGTGCTCGGGTTCTGCCACCGGCGCGAGCAGGATCCGGCCACCTTTGGCCTGCTCCTGGAAGCGCTCGACCGTCGGTCGGATCGAGCGGCCAAACACGTTGTCGGCCAGCATGACAAGGACAAGGTCATCGCCGACGAAGCGCTCGGCGAGTCCGAGCGCCTCGGCGATGCCGCCGGGCCGGTCCTGGTAGGCGTAGAGGAGCCGGCCGACCCCGTGGTCCTCGCCGTTGGAGAGCAGGCGAAGGAACTCGCCAGCGTGCGTGCCGCCGGTGACGACCATCACCTCAGAGATGCCGGCCTGCACGAGCGCCTCGACCGCATAGGCGATCATCGGGCGGTCATAGATCGGTAGCAGGTGCTTGTTGGTGATTCGGGTGAGCGGGTGCAGCCGGCTGCCCGTCCCACCCGCCAAAAGGACGCCCTTCATATCGGCGCCCCTGCCGCCCCGATCACCATGAGCCGAGAGCCTACCAATGCCGCTCGGGAGGTCACGGGGAGATCCCCGTGGGGACCTGGGCGCCACGCTCAGGAGTCAAGCTCGGCCAGCAGGATGTCGAAGAACAACGGCCATGCCGTCGCCGCCCACGGGCCGAAGGGCACCTCGCAAAGCGCCACACAGGCGATCGCCCGGTCCGGTTCGACGAAACAGAAGCTCCCGCTCTGGCCGAAGTGGCCGAAGCTCGCCGGCGAGCGGCGGGTGCCCATCCAATGCGGCCTCTTGTGCGAGGCAAGCTCGAACCCGAGGCCCCAGTCGCAAGGCTCGAAGCGGCCGAAGCCCGGCACAACTCCCGCCAGACCCGGGAAGGCGACCCGGGTGGCGAGCGCCAGCGTCTCGGGTGCAAGGAGGCGCGCTGCCAGCAGCTCGGCAGCGAGCGCGACGAGGTCGTCGATGCTGGCACGGCCGCCGTGGGCGGGCGAGCCCACAAGGCGCATGTTGGCCGCCCCGAGGGGCTCGAGCACGCCGCCTTGGAGGTAATCGACAAAGGCGAGCCCGCTGCGCTCCTCGAGGTGTGACGCAGCCAGCTCGATCCCCGCGTTCGAGTAGACGCGTCGCTTCCCTGGCGGCGCGACGACGCGGGCGCGGTCGTCGGGCGCACAGCCCGAGGCGTGGGCAAGCAGGTGGCGAAGGGTCGCGCCGGGCGGCCCGACCGGGTCGTCGAGGGCGACGATGCCCTCCTCGAGGCCGACGAGGACTGCGAGGGTCGTGAAGAGCTTGGTCACCGAGGCAAGCGGGCGCTCGACATGGGTCGGTCCGCGCCGGTCGATCACCCCGGAGCGATCCACAACCGCGATCGCGACCTCACCAGCCCCCCAAGTGCCAGTGACCTCGAGTGCCGAGAGCGCTGGCACGACGAGCTCAGACGTCGAGGAAGCGCCGCACCGCGACGGTGGAGCCGGCGACGCCGACCACGGCACCGACCAGGACGACGATCAGTTCGGTCATGAGCACGTCATGAGCGGGCAGCACCGTCGAGGAGAGGACACTCACGTGGTAGCGGTGGACGAGGTAGCCGACGCCGAGGTTGGCGAGGAGCACGACGAAGACGGCCACCGCCGAACCCAGCAGCCCTTGGACCAGGCCCTCGAGCATGAACGGGACGCGGATGAACCAGTTCGTCGCGCCGACGAGCTTCATCACGCTCACCTCGCGCCGTCGGGCGAAGATCGCCATCCTGATGGCGTTCAAGATCAGCACGAGCGAGGAAACAAGCAACAGCAGGGCGATGACGATGAGCACAACCTGGAGCACGTTCGTGACCTGCTCAAGGACATGGATGCTCTGCACCGGTGAGGTCGCCATGTAGACGCCGGGCACCCCCTGGAACGTTGCCATCAGCGTCGTCGCGTCGGCCGGGTTAGAGAGCTGACCGCCAAAGACCGTCGGCGTCGTCGCCGGCGTCAGCACCGAGACCGCCGCCGGCGCGCTGGCGAGCACCCTCTTTGCCTGCTCGTAGGACTGTTCGTGGTTGAGGAAGGTGCAATGGGTGATCTGGGGCGTCTGGCTGATCGTCGAGCGGATGTCGGCCTGTTGCTGTGTCGTCGCCGAGGGGTTGACGAAGATCGCCAGGCTGGTGTTGGCGCCGAACTGGCTCACCTGGCGGTTGACGGCCTGGCGGAGCAGGAGCGAGGTACCGACCAGCGAGAGCGAGACGGCGACGGTCAAGACGGCCGCGAGACCCATGACGCGGTTTCGCCACAGATTGCTCGCCGTCTCCTTGGCGAAGTATTCGAGTGAGAGTGCCACGGCTGGTCCTAACGGATCCCTCGACGGGCGCGCACCGCAGCAACGCGGCCGGTGGCCGGCCCGAGGTCCTCGTCGAGGACCGAAGCCACGCTGACGGCCGGGATGCCCCGAGAGGTGGACGAGTTGTCGTAGCCGTACACGCCGCGCGCCTGGTCGCGGATGAGCTTCCCGTGGTCGAGCTCGATGACCCGGCGGCGCATGGCATCGACGATGCCGACGTCATGGGTGGCCATCACGACGGTCGTGCCAGTGCGGTTGATGCGATCGAGCAGCTTCATGATTCCCTGGCTCGTCGCCGGGTCGAGATTGCCCGTCGGCTCGTCGGCCAGCAGGACGAGCGGCCGGTTGACGAAGGCGCGAGCGATCGCCACCCGTTGCTGCTCGCCACCGGAGAGCTCGTCGGGCATGCGGTGGTGCTTCTGGCCGAGGCCGACGAGCTCGAGGACCTGGCCGACCTGCTCTTTGATTACCGAGCGGGGACGGCCGATCACCTCGAGGGCGAAGGCGACGTTCTCGGCGACGGTCCTTGAGGGCAGCAGCCGGAAGTCCTGGAAAATGCAGCCCAAGTTGCGCCGCAGCTGGGGAACCCGCCAGTGCGAGAGCTGGCCGATGTCCCGACCCGCGACGTAGACGCTGCCGCCGTCGGCGACCTCCTCCCGCAACAGCAGCTTCAAGAAGGTCGTCTTGCCCGATCCAGACGCCCCGACGAGAAAGACGAACTCGCCTTTCAAGATCTCGAGGGAGATGTCGTGGAGGGCGTCGCCTTCAGCGCCTTTGTACGCCTTGCTGACGTTCTCGAAGCGGATCATCGTGCTCCTGCCGCCGCTTGCGACACCCACGGTGGGTGCAGATTCTCTGCAAGAACCGAGCCAGAGCCCCAGCGCTGCCGCCTCCTTGCGACTAGCCCGCGGCAGATCAGGAACTTGCCGGCGCAAACCCTACCAGCGATGCATGACGAGATGATGACAAGGTGGCCTGAAAGGGCCGAAGATCCGCCCGATCAGCTGCGGCGGAAGCGGAGGTAGGCGGCCATGAACTCGTCGAGATCGCCGTCAAGAACGGCATCGACGTTGCCTGTCTCAACGTTGGTTCGCAGGTCCTTCACGAGCTGATAGGGCGCGAGCACATAGGACCGAATCTGGTTCCCCCACGACACATCGCTCTGGGGGCCGGTCAGTGCCGAGAGCTCTTGCCGGCGTGCCTCGCGTTGGCGCTCGGCGAGCTTGGCGACGAGGATTTGCATCGCCTTGGCCTTGTTCTGGTGCTGGCTGCGTTCGTTCTGGCACGAGACGACGACGCCGGTCGGCAGGTGCGTGATCCGCACCGCCGAGTCCGTGACGTTGACGTGCTGGCCACCGGCGCCGGAGGAGCGATAGGTGTCGATCCGCAGGTCCTTCTCGTCGATGTCGATTGTCTCGTCGCTGTCCTCCATCAAGGGGGTGACCTCAAAGGACGAGAAGCTCGTCTGGCGGCGGTGCTGGGCGTCGAAGGGCGACATCCGCACCAGGCGGTGGACCCCGCGCTCCGCGCTCAGCAGGCCGTAGGCGTAGCGGCCGCGGACAATAAAGGTTGCCGACAGCAACCCGGCCTCTTGGCCGGGAGAGGCCTCGTCAATCTCAGTCTGAAAGCCGCGCCGTTCCGCCCAGCGCAGGTACATGCGGAGCATCACCTCGGCCCAGTCCTGGGCGTCGGTCCCACCCGCGCCGGCGTGCACTTCACAGACCGCGTCCGCCTCGTCGTGCTCTCCTGAGAACAGGCTGCGCAGCTCGAGGCCGTCGAGCGCGCCGGAAACGGCGCGCAGGTGCTCCTCGAGCTCTCCCCGCACCTCTTCAATCGCCGAGCCGCCTTGCTCGCGGGCGAGCTCGAGGAGGGTCTCCGCGTCGTCGAGACGGCCCGAGAGCTGAGCGAACTCATCGATGTCGTCCTTCGCCCGACCGTAGGCCGTAGTGACGTCGCGCGCGTGCTCGGGGTCGGACCACAGGTCGGGATTGCCGATCTCCGCCTCGAGCGCACCGAGCTCCTTGCGACGCTCAGGCAGGTGGAGGTAACCCTCCGCCGCGCCGAGGCGTTCGCGCAACGTGGCGATCTCGTCGCCAGGATCGCGCTGCTCCCCGCCCGGCTGGCTCGAACCGACCGTGCCGGTCACCGCCATGTCAAGAGCTGGCGCCGTGACAGAGCTTGTACTTGCGCCCGCTGCCACACCAACACGGATCGTTGCGCCCAAGCTTGGGCTCTTTTTCGGGGATGCCGGCAGGCGCAGCGAGGTTCTGGTGAGCGCGAGACGCCTGGGCGGCCGGCGGGGCCGGACGGGGCCGCGGGGCGACCACAGGGGGGACCGAAGGAGCCGGGGACGCCAGCGGGGCCGCGGCGGGACTCGGCGCGCCGGCGGCGAGCGCCTGCTCGACGGCTGGCTCCCCCCCGCCGTCCTCGGCGGTCGCTATGGCATCGAGAGAGATCACCGGATC
>JAJZKA010000107.1 GCA_021809805.1 Actinomycetes bacterium | reverse complement strand
GGTGGTGACCGGGCTCCCCGGCGAAGGTACCCCCAGCCCGACGACGCGGCTCCCGACGCCTTGATCGACCGCCTCACCGGGCGCCGGCGCACCCGCCACCGCCGCCTCGCGCCGGCCGGCGCCCCGCTCGGGCAGCGGGGTCTCGGGCAGGACAAAGGGGCACGCCGTCACGTGCCGGGGGTCCGATGAGCTGGAGAGCGTCGCAAGGTTCATGTCGATTTCCCGGCACGCATCGGTCCCGAACGCGCAGCGGGGAAGGAATGGGCAACCAGGGGGAAGGTTGCGCAAGTCAGGCGGCGAGCCCGGGATACCGGTGAGCTCGCGGCGCGGACCGCGCAATGACGGGAAGGAGTTCAACAGTCCCTTGGTGTAGGGGTGCGCGCCCTCGTGGTGGATCTGGCGGGCTGTACCGAGTTCCACGAGGCGGCCGGCGTACATCACCGCGACTCTGTCCGCGAGCTCAAGCAGCAGCGACAGGTCGTGGGTGATGAACAAGATGGCAAAGCCGAGCTGCTTTTTCAGCTCCACGATCTGGGCGAGGATGTCGCGCTGGACCACGACGTCGAGCGCGGTCGTCGGCTCGTCCATGATCACGATCTCGGGATCGGTCGCGAGCGCCATGGCGATCATCACCCGCTGGCGCATTCCACCCGATAGCTCGTGCGGGTAGCTCTTCAGGCGCGAGCGCGGGATCGAGACGAGGTCGATCAGCGAGCCCACCCGCTCGATCGCCTCCTCCTTGGAGAGCTTCAAGTGCTCCTCGATCACATCCAGCAGCTGGCTTCGCACGTTGAGGACCGGGTTGAGGGCGTTCATCGCGCTCTGGAAGACGATGGCGATCTCCCGCCAGCGAAGCGCGCGCAAGCCATCTGGATCCTGCTCAAGCACCTCGACGGGCTGGGGGAAGCGCCGACCCTGGTAGCGCACGCTGCCACCGCGGATCACCGCCGGCGGCCGCAGCAAACGGCAGGCCCCGTACGCAAGGGTCGATTTTCCCGAACCGCTCTCGCCGGCGAGGCCGATGACTTCGCCGGGGTGCAGCGCCAAATTGACGTGGTCGACGGCGTGCACGTCACCAGCCGCGGTGCGGTAGGCGACACTGAAGTCCGAGATGTCGAGTACGGGCGCCACGGCGCGCGCCGGCCCCGCACCACGTGCGACGTTCGCTACGGTGGCGAGCTGAGTTTCCGGCTGCTTGCTCATCGCAGTTCCCTTCGTGTCGTCGCCCGCGCCTCGAGCGCCGACGCGCGCGAAAAGCCGTGCAAGAACCTGGCGACGCGACCCCGCTGGATCGGCGCGCCGGCGATCACCACCGGCGTCGGGTCCGCCGGACGCCAGCGTCGGCCGCCGATACGGCTGCCGCCTGCCGCATCGCGAAGGCGCGGGTTGCCGAGCTCGTCGATGCCAAAGTTCAACAGCACCAGCCCAGCTGCCAGCGCGGCGACGCAGACCCCCGGCGGCACGAACCACCACCAAGCATTCGCCTGAAGGGCGCTCTGGCTCCCCGCCCAGTACAGGATCGTGCCGAGCGTCCAGCTGTTCTCATCGGCGAGGCCGAGGAAGGCGAGTGCGACCGAGGTGCCAATCGCGTAGATCACCGTCGAGACGAAGCTGGCGGCGATCAGGCTCACTTCGTTCGGCATCACCTCGAAAAAGATCAACCGCCAGGCCGAGTCGCCGGTTTCTCGCGCCGCGGCGACGAAGTCGCGCTGTCGGATGGACAGGGTCTGCGCGCGGATCACCCTGGCGCCCCACGGCCAACCGAGGAAGCTCAGCACGAGGATCGTCGGCGTGTCGCCGTGGCCCGGCAGGTAACCGAGCAGCACGATCAACAGCGGGAGCGACGGCAGCACCAAAAAGACATTGCTCAAAAGCGACAGGCCCTCATCGGCCCAACCACCAAGAAAGCCTGCCGAGATGCCGATAATGACCGACAAGGTGGTGGCGATGAGGCCGACGAGCAGGCTCAGCACCAGCGTCGCACGGACGCCGACGAGAAGCTGGGACAGGATGTCTTGACCAAAGCTCGTCGTGCCGAGCAGGTGGGCGGCCGAAGGCGCGGCGATCGCCGCGGTCGGCACCTGTCTGGAGGGGTCGTAGGGGGCGATGTACGGGCCGATGATGCCGACGATCACGAAGACCCCGATGATGTAGACCCCGGCCTTGGCCTTGGTCGACAACTGATGCCAGAAGGCGAAGCGGCGCCGCTTCTCCCTTGGGATCTCAATCGCCTCAGGAAGATTGAAGGCGACCGCCATTACTTGGCCCCCTTCGTGCGAGCGCGCGGATCTGCGAAGACGTAGATCGCGTCGGCAGCGAGGTTGGCCACTAGCACGACGAGGGCGATGATCAAGAAGATGCCCTGCATCAGCGGATAATCATCAGCAGACACGGCATTGAACAAGGTGAGTCCGATGCCGGGATAAGAGAACACGATCTCCATCAACAAAGCGCCCGAGACCACGAAGCCGAGGGCCAGCGCGAAGCCGGACAGGTTGGGCAAGATGGCGTTGCGGGCCGCGTACGTCATGATGACGCGCCGCGACTTGAGCCCCTTGGCCTGCGCGGCGAGCACGTAGTCCTCGCCGATCGTGGTGATCATGACGTTGCGCATCTGGAGCATCCAGCCCGCCATCGAGGTGAGCACGATCGTGATCGCCGGGAGCAGCGAGTGGTAGATGGCACTGCCGATGAAGTTCCAGTGCCAGCCGGGAACCAGCCCTTGGGAATAGCCCTGCTGGATCGGGAACCAGTGCAGGTGCATCGCCAAGAGATCGACAAGCAACAATGCGAGGAAGAAATACGGGGCGCCCTGCAAGAACGTGAGCCCTGGCAGGAGGCGATCCAGCCAGCCACCGCGGCGCCACGCCGCCATGATGCCGAGCAGCGTGCCGAACACGAAGGCGATCACCGTCGACGTCCCGACCAGAATCAGGGTCCACGGCAGTGTCTCACCGATGATGGTGGACACGCGGGCGGGGTACTCGGCCACCGAGATGCCGAAGTTCCCGTGGAGCACGTCCCACAGATACGTCCCGTACTGGTGCCAGAGGCTGCCGGACTTGCCGATACCGAACTCGGCCTCGATGGCCTTCAAGGCACCGGGCTGCAGCGATGGCAGGCTCTGGAAAAGCACTTCAGCCGGGTTGCCCGGCATGAGGCGCGGCACGAAGAAGTTCACCGTGAGGGCCGCCCAGGCGGCCACAATGTAGAAAACGAAGCGGCGGAGCAGGAACTGCACGGCCGCAGCCCGTCAGTCGGCGGCGCCGGCCACCCGGCGTCGCGAGGTCGTGGTCCGAATCATCGTCGCGCCGCGCGTGCGGCCCCGGTGCTCGTCCCTGTCCACCCTTTTGTCCCTTGTCGCTCGCACTGCCTTGCTCGCCCCCTTGACCGCGCCCGCCACCTTCGGCGAATCGCTCGTCGTCGTTTTCCAGGACCCTTGTTTGGACGTCAGGGCCGCCGGACTCCTTGTTTCGTTGGCCGGCGCCTTCACAAGGCGGCGGCGCAGCCGAACCGGTTCGATCGCCCGGCGCTCTTCGGCATCGGGTGGGCACCCGCAGCTCGCGCGCAGCACGAGCTCGGTCGGCAGCACCTCGACCTTGGTGCGCAGGTCTGGTCGGGCGATCCGCTCGAGCAGCCGCCCCGCGGCGTGCTCGCCCATGAGCCGCATCGGCTGGTGCACCGTCGTGAGCGGGGGTTCTTGGAGGCTGCCGGGGTAGATGTCGTCGAAACCCACCACGACGATCTGCTGAGGGACCTTCACCCCGGCACGTGTGAGCATCTGGAGCACACCGATCGCCATCTGGTCGTTCGCGCACACGATGGCGTCGGGCAGACCGTCAGCGTGCTCTGAGAGCAGCTGCTCGGCGGCACGGTGACCGCTCTCGACGCTAAAGGATCCCCGGTAGGTGCCGATCAGGCGGCAGCGTGGCTCCTTGCGCAGCACCTGCTCGAGCGCGGCGCGGCGCTCGCGGGCGTCAGGGGCGTTCGCCGGCCCATCGACGTGGAAGAAACGGCGTCGTCCGTGTTCAGCGACGAGATGGCTCGCCAAGGCGAAGGCCCCCGATCGGTTGCCGGCGGTCACGACGTCGACCGAGCGCTCCTCCGGCGCACCCGCAATCACGACCACCGGCACGCGCGCCGCGAGCTGGGCCAGCCGCTTGGACTCGACGATGCCCTCGCCGATCAACAGGCCGTCGACCTTGGCGGACATGGCCTGCAGGCGATCGAACCCGCGGGGATCCTCACCATTGATGTAACTGATCAACAGCGACCAGCCGTGGTCGCGGATCTTTGCCTCGACGCCGTGGAGCACCTCGTCGTAGAAGAGCACGCTCATGTTCTCGACGTCGTACTGCGCCGCTCTCCGGTCTTCAGAGACGAGCCCGATGATCTCCTTCCGGCGCCGTGAGAGGCTTTGAGCCGCGCCGTCGGGCACGTAGCCGAGCTGCTCGATCACGGCCTGCACGCGGTCCCGGGTATCTGGTTTCACGCGATCGTGGCCGTGCACAACCCGCGAGACCGTCGCCGTGGAAACGCCCGCGAGGCGCGCGACGTCATAGAGCGTTGCCGTCTTCCCCAACTCCTCTGTCACCGGCAGCCGCGGACCGCTCCGCACCCGCCGTGCGGGCATTGGTCGGGTCACCCCAGCCATACCCGCTCCCCCCTGACCTGTTCAGCTCCCCTCCGAGTCTTCTGCAACCTGAACGTAACCCACCGTAACGGCGGCGTAACGTCACCAACCCCGCATGTGAACGACGGTCTTGTCGCTTCACTGGTCATCTAAGCGGTTACATCCGTTGTCTAAGCGCTTACACTAAGGTTCCTCATCGGGGTCGTCAAGGCACGGGGGCGAAGCGTCGCCAGCCAATCGGGCACCTCGAGATGACCAAGGGAGGACTCATGACGACGACGGCAGCAGACGCCGACGCAAGCCTCAGGTTTCCCACGGGCTTCCTCTTCGGCGCTGCGACGGCCGCCTACCAGATCGAAGGCGCGGCAGACGAAGAGGGGCGCGGCCCATCGGTGTGGGACACCTTCAGCCGTACACCCGGCAAGGTCTGGCATGGCGACACCGGCGATGTCGCCTGTGACAGCTATCACCGCTTCCGGGACGACGTCGCGCTGATGGCCTCGCTCGGCTTGCGGGCGTACCGCTTCTCGGTCTCCTGGGCGCGGGTGCAGCCAACAGGGCGCGGAGCGATCAATCAAAAGGGTCTCGACTACTACCGTGCGCTCGTCGATGAGCTCCGCGAGCACGACATCGCGCCAGCAGCAACGCTGTTCCACTGGGACTTGCCCCAGTCGCTCCAGGACGAGGGCGGCTGGGCGGTGCGCTCGACGGCCGAGCGGTTCGCCGAGTACGCGGCCATCGTCGCGCAGGTCCTCGGCGACGCGGTCGAGCGCTGGATCACACTGAACGAGCCGCAGGTCGTGGCCAGCCACGGCTACCGCTTTGGCGAGCACGCTCCGGGCCTCAAGGACAACCAGGCGGCGACGGCGGCCAACCACCACCTCCTCCTCGCCCACGGACTCGCCATGCAAGCGCTGCGGAGCGAGCTGCCCGCGGGGTCACGCGTCGGCATCACCCTCGATCTTCATCCGGTCCGCGTCCTTGGCGAGGGCCTCGCCGACGACGTCGAACGTGCGCGGCTCATCACCGATGCCGAACAGAACGGTCTCTATCTCGAGCCTGTCCTGCACGGCCGTTACCCCACCCACGCCCGCCCGCATCTCCTGCCACCGGCGGCACTCGTGCGCGACGGTGACCTCGCGCTCATCAGCCAGCCGAGCGACTTCCTCGGGATCAACTACTACGCGCCCGTCTATTTGCGCCCTGGTGACCCCGAGGACCTTCGCATCGGAGAATCCACGTCGCGCAGCGGGGTCCCAGGAGTCGTCGAGTACCAGCCAGATTGGCTCGCCCGGACCCCGATGGGCTGGCTGGTCGATCCCGATGCGCTGCGCGAGCTACTGGTGCACCTGAGCGCCGAAGCCCCCGGCCTTCCTCTCTACGTCACGGAGAACGGCTGCGCGGCTGACGACTACGTCAACCCCGCAGGGCAGGTCAATGACTTCGAGCGCGTGGAGTACCTGCACCGCCACCTCCACGCGGCCCATCAGGCGATCAGCGAGGGCGCCAATCTCGCCGGCTACTACGTGTGGTCATTGCTCGACAATTTCGAGTGGGCCTGGGGCTATCAAAAGCGCTTCGGAATCGTCTTCGTGGATTTCGGTACCCAACAGCGCACGCCGAAGGCCTCCGCCCACTTCTATGCTGAAGTGGCGCGCTCTGGAGCGCTGCCGCCGCTTCCTGCTCGCTGAGCGCCCTCGCGGCGCGATGGACCTGGCTCCTCCCGGCGCACCCCCCGGCTCCGGCTGTCGAGCCAGCGACGACGACCCCGGCTTTGGCCGGGGTCGTCTCGCGCCCTTGGGAGCACGCCGTTTTGCTCGACCCTCACTCCCTCCCCCAACGCGCCCGCGCGACGAGCACGCAACGCTCGTCGCTGACGGTTCGGTGCGCCACCGACGCGACCGTGCGAGAACGCCGGCGTGGCCGCCAAGAAGTGGGGCACTCAACTCGCTGTGACGTCGTGTTCACGCGCCTCGCCATGGACCGGTACGGCCACCTCGTCCAGGACAACGGTATTCACCCCAAGCGCGATGACCGAATCAAGCAGGCATTGCAGACCGACCAACGCGCTGCCGACGAGGCCGATAGCGGCGGGCAGGCCGTGCGCGAGCTCGCCGGCCCACAGCACCAGTCCAGAAAAACGCGGGCCGTTTTCCTGTGTGGCCATCAACGCGATGAGCTCAGTGCGGCCGATGAGCGTCACCTCCTCCTTGGCTGCCAGTGCGACTGCCTGCGAGCTGAACTGGGCATTGGTGAGCATCAACGTGCGGTCCACCCGATAGTGCGCCCGGACGCCGCCAAGACTGCGCACCGCGTCGGCCTCGACGGTCTCGCTCGCCTGGTGCAGCGCGACGGCGGTCGTCACGTCGTCTTTCCGCACGATCAGATCGGCGCGCGCGCCCTTGGATGTGGTCACGGGGCGGGCGGCGAAGCCGTCACGTCGCAGCACCGTGGTGAGATGCGATACGAAGTCCTCGGCACTCATCTGATCAAGCTCGGCGATGCGTGCCCGGCGGGCCGCCTCGGCATCAAGGGCGCGACGACGGCCCATCTGTCCGAGGGCAGCGACCGCACCGAGTACGAGAGCAAGCGAGGCGAGACCGCGGAGCTGGGCGAGCCATGCGGCGATGAACAGCACGAATGATGCAAGAAGAAGAGACGAGGAAGGATGGTGCGTGACCACGATTGCCCCAGCGTGGCCGCGGCCCTCGGGGTCGACTTCGCGGCGGTGGTCCCGCCGCGGCGCCTCGGGGTGGAGCCACGGGCCGAGCTCGTCCTCTGCTGAAGCCCGCGATCGGGGGTCCCGCTCATCCTCATCCGGATCGTCGCCCCGTCGTAGCTGCTCGTCGTAGGCGGCGCGGCGAACGGGATCGGTGAGCACCGCGTAGGCGCGATAGACCACCCGGAACAGGGCGTCCGAGCCGCCACGGTCGGGGTGGACCTGGCCGAGGAGCCGCCGGCAGGCGGCGCGGACCTCCACCTCGCTCGCATCCTTGGCGATGCCAAGGATCTGATAGAGGTCCTCTTGCTCCATTTGATCCCTCGGCCGGCCCGCGTGGCTCTCTTGAGAGCTATCGGCACCTGAGGGGCCACGCCTTGAACCCACGGGGCGAATCGTCCCAACGGGGAAAGTGGGCCCACAACCGCGCGATCCGCACCGAAGGCCTCGACCGTCGTCGTCTCAGCGCCCCTCGAGGTACTGCGCGCGCTCGATCTCGGGGTCGAGATCGTCGATCTCACGCTCTTGGGCGAGATGCAGCGCGGACTCCTCTGGCGCATCCGACTCGTCCTCGCGCTCGGCGACTTCAGCGATCTCCTCGTCTTCGACGTCGTCGCCGTCGAGCTCGTCGACATCGATCAGGTGATGCGGCAGCGCAGCGTCGGCCTGGCGCTCGTCGACGCCGTCGAGATCCTCCTCGCCAAACTCGGGGAGCTCTCGAGCCGCGCGCTCGGCCACGGACTCACGACGACGCTCCTCGGCGGACGTGTTGGGGTATGCGGGATCGCTCCCCGTCGCGATCGAGTGCTCGGCGGGGGGCATCATCGCCTCTTGCTCGGTTTCGACGTCGATACCTGGCGGCTGGTCGTACAGGTCAGGCATTCCCTCGCTGTCGAGGCTCTCGCTCGGATTCTCATCAGGGTGCATGTCCTAGTCGTACCCGATTGACCGAGCCCTGCACCCCGAACTCTCCAACTTGGACGTGCTCGTCGCATCACCGCCGTTTGGCCACACCGCCATCTTGGGAATCGGCGAATAGTGCCCGATCGCGTGCAATGGCATGAGCGCTTCGCCACCTCCCGGTTCTGCGCGTCACGCGCGCCGATCCTTCACGGCGCTGGCCCCGACACGCCGACGCCACCAGCGAGCGATCCGCAGCGGGAACAGGCCGAGCGGGGCCCGGTGGCCGAGCTCGTCGATCGGATCCTGGTCCAGCACCGCGGCATATCGCTGGGCCTCGGCGGCGGTCGCGTAGTGCTTTTCGCCCCCCGCGGGACAGCCTCGCGCACACGACCAGCGCATCGTCGGCCCTTCGGCGACAAAGCGGTAGCGATGGCCGAGCAGCATGCAGCGGCCCCGCCGCCTCGCTGTTTTTGGATGGTCCCCCATCGCGACCTCCCCGGGGAGGTTCTAACGCCTGGGAGCGGCGCGCCGGACAGGGCCGACAAGCGATGAGCAGCCAGCGCATCGCCACGGCCGGTGGTCCCCGAACGATCCGCACCAAGGTCCCGTTCCGCCTCGACCGCCTCCCCTGGTCGCGCTTTCACTGGCGGATCGTCATCGGTCTTGGAACCGTCTGGGTCCTCGATGGCCTCGAGGTCACGATCGTCGGGACCGTGGCGTCCCGGCTGACCTCGCCCGGCAGCGGCATCTCGATCAGCTCCGGGCAAGTCGGACTGGCGGGTGCCTCGTACGTCGCCGGTGCCTGCCTCGGGGCGCTCTTGTTCGGCTACCTCACCGACCGCTTCGGGCGAAAACGCCTCTTCATGATCACGCTCGGGCTGTACATCATCTGCACCGCCGCCACCGGCCTGTCCTTTACGTGGTGGTACTTCATGATGTTCCGCTTCCTCACCGGGATGGGGATCGGCGGCGAGTACGCCTCGATCAACTCAGCAATCGACGAGCTCATCCCGGCGCGAGCGCGCGGGACAATCGACCTGTCGATCAACGGCTCATACTGGGCCGGCTCGATCGCGGGCTCTGCCCTCGCGTTGGTCCTGCTCGATGAGGCGTTATTCCCCGCCGATGTGGGCTGGCGACTTGCCTTTGGGATGGGGGTCGTGCTCGGCCTGTTCGTGCTGCTCGTACGGCGCAACGTGCCAGAGAGCCCTCGCTGGCTCTTTCTGCACGGCCGGGAAGAGGAGGCCGAGCGGATCGTCGATGCCATCGAGCGCGATGTCGCTGAACGCACGGGCGCGGAGCTCACGCCGGTGCGCCGCAGCCTCGAGGTGAAGCCGCGCGAGCGCACCCCACTTTCTGAGATCGCTGCCACCGCAACCCGGCGTTATCCAACGCGCTCGGTGCTGGCGCTTGCCCTCTTTGTCGGCCAGGCGTTCATCTACAACGGCATCACCTTCAATATTGGCACCTTGCTCGGCACCTTCTTCGGGGTGGCGTCGGGAGCCGTGCCGTTGTTCACGATCGTCTACGGCGCCTCGAATCTCGCCGGACCCCTCAGCATCGGCCGGCTCTTCGACACCGTCGGCCGGCGCCCGATGATCAGCAGCACCTACCTCGGATCAGCCGGGCTCGGGGCCCTTCTCGCGGTCTTGTTCCTCTCCAAAGGGACCTTGAACGCCTGGACGTTCATGGCACTGCTGCTCGCTACCTTCTTCCTCGCCTCGGCGGGTGCGAGCGCCGCCTACCTCACGGTGTCGGAGATCTTCCCGATGGAAATGCGGGCGCTTGCCATCGCGCTCTTCTACGCCATCGGCACCGCGCTCGGAGGCATCCTCGGTCCCCTGCTCTTTGCCGGTTTCATCGCGAGTGGCAACCGGCACCTCGTCGCGCTCGGCTTTTTTATCGGTGCGGGGGTCATGGCCATCGGAGGGATCGCCGAGCTCCTCTTTGGCGTCAAGGCCGAGCAGGCCGAGCTGGAGGACATCGCCGCCCCGATGACCGCCGTGGCCAGCGGCGGGGAATCCGGCGAAGGCTCCGCCGCCGCCATGCGCACCGAGGCCCTCGCCGCGCACCAGCGCGCCGCGGAGCACCGGGCGCGGGGCGCCGAGCACCGGGCGGTCGCCCACGAACTCGCGGCGGCGCCTGGCAACGAGCGTACCCAGGATGAGATCGAAGAGGAGCGTCTGCTCGGCGCGGTCGCCGACGAGCTCGCCATGGCACAAGACGAGCAGGCTGCGGCATCAGAGGCCGGGGCGAGCCCCTCGGCGCACCGCGACGAACACGACGGTGATCTTCCCGAGCGCGCCGCTGCGGCGCTCGAGCGTTCGCGGGCACACGACGAGCGGGCCCGCGCGCTTTCCGCACAAGATGCACGGGCCGCATCCCGTCATCGCGCGCTCGCCGAGGCTGCGCTCGCGCGATCGCGGCGACACGAGCACCTCGCGCTCGCCGAGGAGGCCTCCCGGCGCGCCGAGGAGGCTGGAGAAGCCGACCGCGAGCACAACGAGGCAACCGTGGCGCTCCATCGCGCCTGGGCCGATGCCCATGAGGTGACTGCCAGGGGCCATGAAGCCCGCGCCGCCGGCGACACCGAGGGGGCGCGCGCGATCTTCGCCGAGGCAGAACGGCTCGAGGCGGTGGCGCGTGCGAGGTCTTACCGGGCCGAGGCCGCCAGCCAGCGGTCCGAGGCGCGCCACCTCCTCGGCAAAGCCGAACAAGCCGAGGCCTCCCGCCGACTGGCCGCCGAGATCGCCGAGCAGCGCCTCGCCGAGGCCCAGCTGCGCGAGCGGATGGCCGCACGCCGGCGCGCCGGGACCACGGGCCTGCGCCGCTACCGACCCGGACCGGCGGCCCAGGGGGCGCTCCGCAGCTTCGCCTTCCCTGCGCCGACGCCCGAGGCCGCCTTGGACGAGCAGGTCGGCGCCATCGCCCGGGCGCTCGCCGAGCACGGCCCGCTCGAGCGCCGGGAGCTCGCCCGCCTCGTTGGGGCGCGCGCTTGGGGTCCGGGCGCCTTTTCGGGCGCACTGCGCCAGGCGATGCTCGAGGGAACAGCGCGGCGGCTACCCGGGGCGCGCGTCGGACCCGGCGAGGCGCGGCCGTCGAGCGATGGCTGAGCGCGCCCGGCGCCAGGTGATCAACTGGAGCGGTGCACAGTGTCTGGGTAACGATCTACGGCGTCGTCGCCGTCTCGTTCATGATGGCGATGTACGCCCTCGAGCACCGCCATCGCCGCTTCATCTTGGCCTTCGCCGCAGGTTGCCTGCTCTCGAGCGCCTATGGCTTTTTCTCCTCGGCGTGGCCCTTCGGCGTGGTCGAGGCCATCTGGGCCTTCGTCGCCCTGCGGCGCTACCGGGCGGTACTCGCGACCAGTTGAGCCGCTCCGCCAGTCCTGCCTGACAGCGCTTGCTCAGGATCGACGGGTAGCCTTCGGCGATGCCTCACGTTCCATTCACCTTGTCGCGTCCGCGCCGCGCGCTCGCTGTCGGCGCCCTGGTCTGCGGCGGACTCTCACTTATGGCCGTGCCGGCCGTCGCCTCCGCTGCGCCACCACATCACCACGCCGCCGCCAAATCGAGCGGCCCCATGCCGACGGTGACGGGTGGCTACGGGATCCGGCCGAAACTGACCTTCCCCCATGTGAAGCCTCCGAACACGCTCGAGGTGAAGGTGCTCCACAAGGGCAACGGGCCGGTGGTGCGCAACCCTGACCTTATCGTGTGCAACTACTACGGCCAGGTATGGCGCGGCAAGGTCTTCGATACCTCCTTCGGGCGGGGCCTGTTTCCCACCCCGATCGGCGTCGGCGCCGTGATCCCCGGCTGGGACAAGGGCCTCGTTGGCGTGCACGCGGGTTCCCGCGTCCTGCTCGTGATCCCGGCGGCCGAGGG
This sequence comes from Actinomycetes bacterium, assembly GCA_021809805.1. GTDB lineage: Bacteria > Actinomycetota > Acidimicrobiia > Acidimicrobiales > Bog-793 > JAKABX01. The sequence continues at coordinate 707 of JAJZKA010000107.1, read as the reverse complement.
CTACGGCAAGTCCGGTCAGCCCTCCGCTGGCATCCCAGGCAACGCGACGCTCGCCTTTGTCATCGATGTCGTCGGCGTCTACAACCACACCGTCCACGGCGACGTGCACGCCACCGTGTTGCACAAGACCGTGAAGGGCATCACCGTCAGCGGCAAGCTCGGGCAGGTCCCCACGATCAAGGTGACGCCAAAGACCCCCGAACCAAAGAGCGTCACCTTGACGGTGCTTGACCGCGGGCACGGTCCCAAGCTCAAGCCGGGCGTCCTTGTCGACCAGTACGTGGCAGAGAGCTGGCAGAACACCGTGTCCGGCTCGACGTATACCCAGGGCTTCCCTGACGGCGAGACCATCCCGGCGGCCAACGCCAAGAGCGCGCTCTCCGGGTTAGTCGGCGTGCCACTCGGCAGCCGGGTGCTCATCGAGCTCCCCAAGAGCGCGAACGGCGGCCCGTTCGCCATCGTGATGGACGTCATCGCCCAACCCCACGAGCCCAAGGGCTGATCGTGCGGCCCGCCCGCAACAAGCGGGCGGGCCGCACGGGTCGATGCGCGCCGGGTCGCTGGTTCAGGCGGGTACGTGGCCGTTGTGGCGCGCACCCGACCACGCCGGCCCCGCTGTCGCTATCCCCGCGGCGACGAGGCCGCCGATGACGCCGGTTCGATGTAGCGCCGCCCACAGCACCGGATCGTGTCGATGGGCGCGTTGG
>JAJZKA010000106.1 GCA_021809805.1 Actinomycetes bacterium | reverse complement strand
GCGCGCCGGCCCGGCCGTGCGGGCCGAGCTCGATGCGGTGACGGCGGAGGGAGCGGCCTTCAGCTGAGCTCGGCGGCGAAGTCGGGCGATTCGACCCATGGCGCCGTGGCGACGTCGGCGGACAGGGTGCACCGCGGTGCGTCCCGCGATCCGCAGCTCGAGCACTGGGCCGGCACTGAGCGGAATGGCGACCTCGACGAGCTGGCCGGGCACGAGCCCGGCGTCGCAGAGGAAGGTGAGCAGGCTCGGTGCCTCGTGTTCGGCGAGCTCGGAGATCCGGGCGATGTGCACCGGGCGGCCGACCTGTAGTGAGGAAAGCGGCACGAGCGCACGCGCGGGCGCCGGCGCTTCCGGGCAGGACGTTGCCGTGCGGGCAGGCCGTCGGGTCGCCGAGGCGGTGACGGAGGCGCTCGAGGACCGGGTCGGAGATCGCTGCGGCGAGCTGGTGCGCCTTATGGTCGGCGGTCACCCAATCCAAACCGAGCACCTCGGTCAGCCGCACCACAAGGACACGGTGACGTCGCACGATGTCGCTCGCCACCTGCTCGCCGAGCGCGGTCAGTCGCACCCGGTGGGTCGCGTCGATCATCGCCAGGCCGTCACGCTCCAGGCGGCGCAGCGCCTCGCTCGCGCTCGGCGGGCTCACTCCGAGCCACTCGGCGAGCTTGCCGGAGCGGATCTCGTCGCCCTCGTGCTCGAGGTACCAGGCTGGCTCGAGGTGGCGGGGCCTGGTCGCTCTCGCCGCGCGCCACGGGCTCCGCCGTAGCGAGCGCCGATCTGGCCCGACGGCGCCACCGACGAGCGGGGGCTTGAGATCGAGGCTCAAGAACTCGCCGTGCTCACCGTCGGGCGGCTCGGAGATCAGCTTCTCAAGTGCGCAGCTGACCTGCTCCCATTAGGAAGGAGCCATGGAACTTCTAAAGACCGCAAACGAGGTGGCGGCGCGCACGACTGCGGCGCGCGGGCGTGGGGAGACCGTCGGACTCGTGCCGACCATGGGCGCCCTGCACGCCGGCCACGCCAGTTTGATCGCCACGGCGGCCGAGCAGTGCGCGCTCGTCGTCGTCAGCGTCTTCGTCAATCCGCTGCAGTTCGGCCCCGGAGAGGACTTCGAGCGCTATCCCCGCAACCTCGAGGCAGACCTCCAGCGTGCCGCCGAGGCGGGAGCCGACCTCGTCTTCGCCCCCGGCATCGAGCAGCTCTACCCCCCGCCGGTGAACATCACCGTGCATGTCGGCGAGCTCGCCGACGTCCTTGAGGGAGCGGTGCGGCCCGGGCACTTCGACGGTGTCGTGACGGTGCTGACGCGCTTGTTCAACCTGGTGGGTCCGGCGCGCGCCTATTTCGGGGAGAAGGACTACCAGCAGCTCGTCATCGTCCGGGATCTCGTGCGCGAGCTGCGGCTGCCAATCGTGATCGTCAACTGCCCGACGCTGCGGGAAGAGGACAACCTGGCGCGCTCGAGTCGCAACGCGTATCTCGACCCGACCGCGCGCGCCGCTGCTTCGGTGCTGTACCGAGCGCTGGCGGCCGGGGCGGCAGCGACCGAGCAGGGGACGCGCGACGCGGCAGCGGTGCGCCGGGCGATGTATGCGGTGACCGAGATGGAGCCGGCGGCAACGGTCGACTACCTCGAGGTGACCGATCCCGAGCGCCTTATCGTCCTCGAGCGGATCGACGGGCCGGTCCGCCTCCTCGGCGCGTTACGCATTGGCGGCGTCCGGCTGATCGACAATCTCGCCGCCGCACCGAACCCAACAGCTGACTAGGCGGCCTGGTCGACCTGGGGGGTGGCCCGCTCGGCGAGCCGCTCGGCCAGGCAGTCGAGGACCTCGCGGGCGGCCGCCATGTAGGCGCGCTCGCGACGGCGGTGCCCGAAGGCCAGCGCTCGGGTGGGCCGCAGCCCGAGTTCAACGCGGGGACGCGCGTAGGGATTGAGGTCGAGCTCGACGGGCACGCCGACACGCTCGCCAGCGAGGGTCAATACGCCCGCCATCGCGCGATATGCGGGGTCATCGATCGCCAGCTCCTGGCGCAGCGCGAGCGTTGCGCCTCCCTCAGCGGTCACGCCGGCGGGGATCGCCAACCCCGCGAGGTCGCCGTGTTCCACCGCACTCGTCCTCGCAACCTGCCAGCGGTTCTGTCGTTCGAGCTCTGCCATCGTCTCGTTGCTCCTTCGCAGTGCCAGGCGGCCTGCACAACCGAGTGTGGCGTGACCTCTATTATCTGTCAAACAGTTGGATCAGATACGGTCGATCGATTAAATCGATGTTATTGCTACGGGCCGTTGAGCACCTCGGGGACTTGGGCGTCGACCTCCCCGTCTGGCCGGCGGTCCTGCAACAAGGGCACCGCGCCGCCCTTTGCAGCAAACGCGGCCTGCCAGGCAGACGCCTGCCAGTCCGTCGAGGTGGGTTGGGCGAAGCCGACCCCGCGGGCGGCCGCCTCGCTTGAGGCCGAGCGGCTCTGGCGATCCGCACGCGCGCCTTTTCGGTCCTCTGAGCGCATCCACTGGAGGTAGATGGGGAGGAAGGCGCCGACGCTTACGAACTCGGTCGAGACCCACAACAGCGCCCCACCTGCGTGCGTGCTCGCAAGGGTGTACATCGGGGCGACGCTCTTCGCCTCGGCGAGGATGGCCACGCCAAGGAAGGCCTCGACACCTCCGCCGATCAAGATGTTCATCAAGCGGAAGCCGTGGCTCATCTTCCAGTGCAGGATCGGGTCGATCCCCACCATCGGCCACCAATACAGCGTGGCGCCGAACAAGAAGATGAGGTTGATCAGGTCCATCAGTGCCATGTGCTGCATGGCATCGGCGAGGAGCGGGGTCAAGAAGAAGGCGAACATCGCGCCGAAGTACAAGAAGAAGACCGTCACGGGGTGGCTGAGCGCAGCGAAGGGTCTGCTGCGCAGGACCCGCAGCCAGCGCTCTTTGGTGCCACGCCCCGCCGTCTGCAACACGAGGGTCGAGGGGGCGCCGAGGGCGAGCAGTGGCGGGGCGACCACCATCAACAACAGGTGCTGGATGATGTGGGCCTGGAAGTAGGTGCCTGCGTAGATCGCGACGGAGGAACAGAGCGCGACGTCGATCGCGAACAGCCCGGTGGCGAACGATGCCGTGCGCCAGCCGCTCCAGCCGCGCCCCCGCGCGGCGAGGGACCACTCGGCGCGCACGTACCACCAAGCGCTGGCGATCGTTGCCACCAGGACGCAGATGGGGAACGCGCTGAGGTCGAAGTGGGTGAAGGTGTGGCCGAGGGTGAAGTCCAGCCTCGGCATTGTCATCTGGGGCATTGTGACTCCGCAGGAAGCGTCGCGAGGACGAGAGCCGTGACGCTTTGCTTGAGGCTAGCGAGGCTGCTCGTGGCGCGACACATCGAGGCACCCCGCGCATCGGGGACTTGGTCGTCGGGGTCCGGGTCGGATCGGGTAGGAATGACAGTCGGGACAGCAGAGGGAGCGAGATGGGCGGCATCGCACGAAGCACGGCGCCGGTGGCGAGCGCGGTGGGCACGGTCGGGGTATGGCTGTTCGGCGCCGCGTTCGACGCCGATCCCGCCGGGGTGGCGTCGCGCGTCGAGCGCCTCGGCTACGGGGCACTGTGGGTCGGCGGCGGCAACACCAAGCCCAGCGCCTTCGCGCGGATCGAGGCCGCCCTGGCGGGCTCCACCACGCTCGTGCTTGCGACCGGCATCGCCAGCATCTGGGCGTGGGAGCCCGCCGAGCTTGCCCGACAGGCACGCTCGATCGCGCTCGGCCACCCGGGCCGCTTCCTCCTCGGCCTCGGCGTCAGCCACGCTCCATTGGTCGAGCACCTCGGGCTGAGCTACGAGCGCCCATACTCGGCGATGGAGCGCTTCTTAGCTGACCTCGCGGCGGCGACCGCCGACGAGCGCGGGCCACAGGTGCCGCTCGCGCTCGCCGCACTCGGCGACAAGATGCTGGCGCTGTCGGGCCGCGAGAGCGTCGGCGCGCACCCCTACTTCGTCCCCGTCGAGCACACGAGACATGCCCGCGAGGTGCTCGGAGCGGGGCCCCTGCTCGCGCCTGAGCTGGCGGTCGTTGCGGAGACCGACCCGTCCGCGGCGCGCGCTGTGGCTCGAGGGTACATGGAGCGCTATCTCGCACTGCCCAACTACGCCGGGAACTTGCTGCGTCTCGGGTACCTGGACGAGGACCTCGCCGACGGCGGTAGCGACCGCCTCGTGGACGCCATCGTCGCCTGGGGCTCGCCGAGCGATATCGCCACGCGGGTGCGCGAGCACCTCGATGCCGGGGCGGACCACGTGTGTATCCAGCCCCTCGCTCCCGGCGGGTCAGTTGACTATGAGGCGCTCGAGGCGCTGGCGCCGCTGCTGGTCGCGGCGCGCTGAGCTCGCTGATGGGGACCAAGACGTCGACACGGCTCGCGGATGGGCGCGAGCTGATCTACTTCGCGAACGGCTCGGAGCCGAAGGACGCTCCGCCTGACCGGCGGGACCTGCCTCCACCGAGCGCCACCACCGAGCTGCGTTATGACCCGCTGCTCGATACCTGGGTGATCTACGCCGCGCACCGCCAACACCGCAGCTACCTCCCCGCTACCGCGGATTGCCCGCTGTGCCCGAGCCGCGACGGCAAGGAGACGGAGATCCCCGCGCCCTCCTATGAGGTTGTGGTCTTCGAGAACCGCTTCCCCTCGCTTGCCGGCAGCGGCGAGCGCCCCGGGCCGGCAGAGATCCGCGATGGCCTCTTCACCGCGCGCGGCTCGGCCGGCCGCTGCGAGGTGGTGTGCTTTAGCGACGACCACGACGGGACCTTTGCCACCTTGAGCGAGGCTCGCGTCGGCCTCGTCCTCGAAGCGCTGATCGACCGCACCACCGAGCTTGGCCGCCGCGAGGATGTCGAGCAGGTCTTCTGCTTTGAGAACCGTGGCCGCGAGATCGGGGTGACCCAGAGCCATCCCCACGGCCAGATCTACGCCTACCCCTTTGTCACCCAGCGCACGGCACGGGCGCTCGAGGCAGCCCGCCGCTATGAGAGGGTGCATCACGCCAACTACTACGAGGACCTCGTCGCCGCCGAAGCGCGAGACGGGTCGCGGATCGTGACCGAGACCGAGCACTTCGTCGCCTTCGTGCCCTTCGCCGCGCGCTGGCCCTACGAGGTGCACTGCTATCCGAAAACACGGGTTCCCGAGCTCGCCGCGCTGGCAGACGAGGCGCTCGCCGAGCTCCCGCGCGTGCTGCTCGACCTTCACGGGCGCTTCGCCCGCCTCTTCAGCGAGCCCGCGCCCTACATCGCGGGGTGGCACCAGGCGCCGGTGCGCGAGGGCCGGGAGCACTACGCCTGCCACCTTGAGCTGTTCACCTTCCGCCGCGACGAGGGCAAGCTCAAGTACCTTGCGGGCTCTGAGTCCGGCATGGACGCTTTCGCGAGCGACGTCATCCCCGAAGCGGCGGCATCGAGGCTGCGCGAGGTCGTGCCCGCGGGGAAAGGCAGGCAAGGGTGAAGGTGCTCGTGACCGGCGGTGCCGGCTATATCGGCTCAGTGACGGCCGCCCGGCTGATCGAGGCAGGTCACGCGGTGACCGTGCTCGACGACTTGTCCACCGGACACGCGGATGCCGTCCCCGCCGGCGCCCGCTTCGTGCACGGCCGCGTCCACGATGCCGCAGAGCTGCTCGGTGCCGAGCTCGCGAGCTTCGACGGCGCCGTACACCTGGCGGCGGCCTCCCTCGTCGCTGAGTCCGTCGAGAACCCGGGCAAGTACCAGGAGAACAACGTGGTGGGCAGTGATCGCCTGATCGACGCGCTCGCCCGGGCCGGGGTGGGACGCATTGTCTTCTCCTCGACAGCCGCTGTCTACGGAGAGCCCGAATGCGTGCCCATTGACGAGGATGCCCCATGCCGGCCCGTCAATCCCTACGGCGAGTCCAAGCTGGCGATCGACCACCTGCTCGGCGACGTCGCCGAGCGCTCGCGGCTCGCCACGGTAAGTTTGCGCTACTTCAACGTCGCCGGCGCCTATGCCGGCCTCGGCGAGCGGCACCGCCAGGAGAGCCACCTCATCCCGATCGCGCTACAGGCGGCGCTCGGCCAGCGCGGGGACATGGTGATCTTCGGGGAGGACTACCCGACGCCGGACGGTACCTGCGTGCGCGATTACATCCACGTCGCCGACATCGCCGCCGCGCACCTCCTCGCGCTCGAGCACGCCCGACCTGGCGTGCACCTCATCTGCAACCTCGGCAATGGGAGCGGCTACTCGGTCCGGGAGGTTCTCGCCACGGTGGAGCAGGTGACCGGGCGCGTGCTCGACGTGCGCGTCGCCGGCAGACGTGCGGGGGATCCCGCGGTGCTCGTCGCCTCGGCGGCGCGAGCCCGGCGCGAGCTCGGCTGGGTACCTGAGCGTCCCGAGCTCTCGGTCATGGTCGCCGATGCCTGGAAGCTCGTCGCAGCAAAAGGTGCCCGGTGAGCGCGATGACCGCCGCCGAGCTCGGGGCCCAGTTCGCCACGCGCTATCACCGCGACGCCGCGGTGGTCTGCGCTGCGCCGGGCCGGGTGAACCTGATCGGGGAGTACACCGATCTCAACGAGGGTTTCGTGCTGCCGCTCGCCATCCCTCAGGCGACCCACGCCCTCGCCGCCATCCGCCCCGACCGGGTGCTGCGCGTCGCCTCGCTCGATCGCCGCGATGACCCGGCGACACTGATCGACCTCGACCAGCCCGATGCGCCCGTCACCGGCTGGGCGGCCTATCCCGCCGCCGTTGCTCGGGCGCTCGAGGAAGCGGGCCATTGCATCACGGGCGCCGATGTGCTCGTCTCGAGTGAGGTGCCAACCGGGGCAGGGCTCTCGTCCTCCGCCGCGCTCGAGTGCGCCGTCGCTCTCGCGCTGTGTGCCCTTTCAGGCGTTGACCTTGCGCCGATGGCGATCGCCCAGATCGCCCAGCGTGCCGAGAATCGTTACGTCGGCGTTCCCTGCGGGATCATGGACCAGGCGGCCTCGATGTGTGCGATCGCCGAGCACGCGCTCTTGCTCGATACCCGCACGCTCTCGGTCCGCCAACTTCCCTTCGACGTGCGCGGGGCCGGGCTCGGCCTGCTCGTGGTCGACACACGAGTCAAGCATGCGCTCGGCGACTCCGCCTATGGGGACCGGCGGGCGGCCTGTCGGCGCGCTGCGGCTGCGCTCGGGATCGTGGCGCTGCGCGACGTCGAGGTGCGTGACGCCGACGCGGCGCTCGAGCAGATCGGGGCGAAGGCCGGCGAGGAGGTGATGCGCCGTGCCCGACACGTGCTGTCAGAGCAGGCGCGTGTGCTCGAGACCGCCGAGCTGCTCGGTACTGGCCGCATTGCGGACATCGGCGAAGTGCTCGTCGCCGGGCACATCTCGCTGCGTGACGACTTTCAAGTCTCCTGTGCGGAACTGGATCTCGTGGTCGATAGCGCGATGGACTCGGGTGCGCTGGGGGCGCGGATGACCGGTGCGGGCTTCGGCGGCTCGGCCATCGTCCTCGCCACCGCCTCGCACCTGGCGGACATCGTCGAGGAGGTTGAGGCGCGCTTTCGTTCAGCTGGCTACAAGACGCCGCTGTGCTTCGCGGTCGCCGCGTCGGCGGGCGCTCGCCGCGAGCGCTGAGGCGGCCGCGGGCCCAACCGCGCGCGGGCGCGCTAGAAGACCCGCGTGTACGTGAGCACGCCGATCAGCACGATCGCGATCCCAAGGATCGGCACGATCGCGCCGATGGCTACGCGCCCGGCGAGGCGTAGCAAGCCGAGCACCACCAAGATCGCGCCGACAGCGATCGCCGCCATGCCGGCGAGGTGATGCTTGTTCGTGGCGGCGATCAACTGCCCACTCACTGCGAGCTCGTGCATCGCTCCTCCATGACTGCCGCACCTCGCCGGGGCGATCCGGGAAGCGAGATGCTAGTGGGACGCATCCGCGCGCGCCGGGGTTGCAGAAGTGCTGAGCCCATGGCGCTCGAGCATGGTGCGCACCACCTCGAGGCTCCGGCGAGAGAAGTGGACCGGATCGCCGACCGGATCTCGCCATAGGGCGAAGGCGTTGATCACCTCGGGGGTGCGGGGTGAGAACGACTCGATCACGAGTGGGCCGTCATAGCCGATCGTGGCGAGGGCTGCGAAGACATCGTCGAAGCGGACGTTCGCGGTGCCGATGACCCCGCGGTCGGACTCGGAGATGTGGACATAACCGAGCCGCTCGCCAGCTGCCATCACTGGGGCAGCAAATCCCCGCTCCTCGATGTTAGCATGGTAGGTGTCAAAATGGGCGACGACGTTCGGCTCGCCAATGCGGTCAATGAGCCCGAGAACCTGGTCCATGGTCGTCGCCAGGTAGCTCTCGTATCGATTGATGTTCTCGATGCCGAGTTGCATTCCGAGCGCTGCGGCGCGCTGCGCCACGCGGCCGAGCACCTCGCCGATGCGTTCGAGCTCGTCGGGTCGCGGCGGCGCGCCGGTGCGCGCCCCGAGGTGGGTGTAGACACCGCCGGTGAGGATCGGCGCACCGAGCGCCGCCGCGACCTCGAGCGCGCGCCCGAGGAATGCCTCGGCGGCCTCGGGGGCTGCCGGCAGGTGCGCGTCAGCGGGCAGGCCGAGCCCGCAGGTGCAGCCGATGCCGTGCTGCTCGAGCAGCGCGCGCGTGTGTGGGACGTCGACGGCGTCGGGATCCGCGAGCGCGAGTTCGACGAAGTCATAGCCGAGCGCGGCGGCACCAGAAATCGTCTCTTCGGCTTCGGCTTTGGACCATCCTCCCGCCCAGATCAGCGCGTGCGTTCCGATCTTCACGTTCTCCCCCTGACTGCTGGCGCGTAGCCGCTGCCTCGAACCCTAGGCCACCGGGCGCCGGTGGGCCCGGTCCAGCGCTTTCGGCTTCCCGGCGGCCGGCGCGCCGATCGGCCCTTCAGGCGCTGCTTTCAGGTGCTCCTTACGAGCGGCGTCTCACCGAGCGACGGGACGCGGGCGACGCGCGCGCCGTGGTGGACGAGGGCCTGCGCGAAGCGCACCGCGTCGCGCGGCGCGCACGCGCCGGGATCGTTGTTGAAATAGACGTAGACATCACCGCTCGGGTACTGCGCGCTGAGCGCCGCTGCCCACTGTTCGAGCGCGCGGGGCGTGTAGCACGGCCGCGGGCGGCCGGTGCCGGCGTGGAAGCGCACGTAGCCGAATGACGCGGTGCGCCAATGCGGCGTGCGGTGACGGGGTGCGTCGGCTTGGCAGAAGGCGGCATCGAACTCGCCGAGAAGGCGTGCGGTCTGCTCGTTGAACCACGATGGGTTGCGGAATTCGACGGCCACGCGCTGCTGGCGAGGGAAAGCGATGAGCGTCTCGCGCAGCGCATCGAGATCTGCCGCCAGGTTGGGGGGGAGCTGCAAGAGGATCGGGCCGAGCTTGCTACCAAGGTGTCGGCAGCGCTCGATGAGCCGGGCGGCCGGCTCGGCCGGCTCGTGCAGGCGCTTGATATGGGTGAGGAACCGGCTCGCTTTCACCGCGAGGACGAAATCCTCAGGCGTGCGCCTGGCCCAGGCGGCGACGACCGAGTCCGAGGGCAGGCGGTAGAAGGTGCTGTTCACCTCCATGGTCGAAAAGCGGGCGGCGTAGTGCTCGAGCCAGCGCGCCTTCCCGAGACCTTTGGGGTAGAACGCGGGACGCCAGTCGTCGTACTGCCAACCCGAGGTGCCGACAAAGAACGTCACGGCCGCCCTGTTACCCCGCGAGAAGCGTCATCGCACCGCCAAGGCGGTGCAACGGGGCGCTGCGGGTACACCGGGTGTGCGCAGCGAACTTCTTGCCAGATGCCCACGGGGCACTCGTCGCATCGTTGCGGCGGCAGCGGCGCGCCCTGGCCAGCCCTGTGGCGACGCTCTGTGCCTTCGGCCGGGTCTCGGTGGGCTCGTCGCGGACCGCGTCGTGATCCCAACGTGCTCGGGCGCCCACAAGAGACGCCCGAGCAGCGGGTGCGTCAGATCCGCTCGAGCGTCCCGCCGTCGAAGAGGGGCCGGATGTCATGGCGGGCACGGTCTTCGCGCAGCGCATCCTCGCTCGGTGCTGGGGTGCCGGAGAAGAAGCCTTCCGCGGCACGCACAATGCCGGGGAGGATCCGCCAGTCGCTCGAGGTGATCAAGAACAGCTCGCTTCGCCCGAGCGCGAAGCGCACGGCATGCTCGAGGGGCTCGGTCTCGGTGATCGGCTCGTACCAGCTGAGCCGCCGCTCGCCCTCGCCGGGCGCGCTCGGGAAGCGGCGCCGTGCGGCCGCCTTGATGGCCTGCAGGGCGACCCGGCGCTCCGTGCAGGTCTCGATCAGCGCCTCGACATCGGCGCGGTAGCCGGGGTCGCTCAACAGCGCGCCGTTGTAGGGGAAAAGGACCGAGTCGAAGTCGAAGCGCTCGAGGCTGCGCAGGTGCATGCCCGGGATGCGCAAGCCGTGCCCGGTGACACCGATGAATCGCGTGAGGCCTTCCTCCCGGGCGCGCTGGAGCGCCTCGACAGCGCCGCCCTTGGCGAAGGCCTGCTCCCACTCGTCCTCCTCGACGAGGTTGTGCAGCTGGATCAGATCGACCTGGTCGACCCGCAGCCGCTCGAGGGAGCGCTCGAGACTGGCGCGGGCGGCGTCGCCGCTGCGGTCCCCGGTCTTGGTGGCGAGGAAGAACTTCGAGCGATGCTCGCCCATCCACGGGCCCATGCGCAGCTCGGCGTCGCCGTAGCTCGCAGCCGTATCGAGGTGGTTGATGCCGGCCTTGAGGATGTTCTCCAAGACGGCGTCGGCCTCATCCTGGGTGACGCTGCCGAGTCCGGCGGCGCCGAAGATCACGCGAGTGCTGTCATGGCCAGTGCGGCCAAATGATGAAGTGGCAAGCATGTCAGCAGCGTACCGGGACTGGGGCTGGCCGCTACGGTTTTGCGGTGAGCGACATTGCGATCAGCAGCGGACCGAGCAACATCGTGCTGCCCCCCGTCCCGGGCGAGTGGCACGACGCGCTCGGGGCGGCCCTCGCCCTCGAGGGCGCCGATCGGCGGCGGGGCCTCGCCGCGATCGCCCGCGCGCACCCGAGTTACCTCGAGGTGTGGGCCCAACTCGCCGCGGGAGCCGGTGATGACGTCGAGGCCTACGCGTATGCCCGCGTCGGCTATCACCGCGGCCTCGACCAGCTGCGCGCGGCTGGCTGGCGCGGCACGGGCTACGTGCGCTGGCGCCACGAGGAGAATCGTGGATTCCTCCGCTCGCTCGAGCAGCTGCGCGCCGCCGCGGAGTCGATCGGCGAGCATGCCGAGGCGGACCGCTGCGCCCTCTTTTTGCACCAGCTCGATCCCGCATGGGAGGGCCTCGGCTGAACGGGCCCACCGGTCGGGGCGCCTCTAGCTTTCGAGGAGGCGGTGCGCCTCTTGGGTCTCGATCTCGGCGAGCTGGGCCACCCGCGTCGCATGGCGACCACCATCGAAGGCGGTCGCTAAGAAGACGTCGAGGATGTCGAGTGCGAGCTCGGCGGCGAGCAGGCGGGCGCCGAAGGCCAGCACGTTGGCGTCATTGTGCTTGCGGGCGAAACGAGCGGTGTACTCGTCGTGACAGAGCGCCGCGCGTACTCCGAAGACCTTGTTGGCGGCGATCGCTTCGCCCTGCCCGCTGCCGCCAATGACGATGCCGCGCTCGGCACCGCCCCGCGTGACGTGGCGACCGACCGCGGCGCAGATCGGCGGGTAGTCGACCGGCTCGGTGCTATTGGTACCGAGGTCGTCGACGTCGTGGCCCGCCTCGCGCAGGTGCGCGATCACGACGCCCTTCAGCACGAAGCCGGCGTGGTCGGAACCGATCGCGATGCGCACGGCCTTACGCTAGCGGGGTGCCTTCGATGGGTCGTTCCCAGGAGATGATCACCCCAGAGCGCGCCCTTCGAGGACGCGACGAACCGATCATGCGGCCGGGCCGCCACGTCGTCCTCGGGACGCCGATCGGGCCGCCCTTTCCCAGCCATCTCGAGCTCGCCTATTTCGCCTTGGGGTGCTTTTGGGGAGCCGAGCGCAGGTTCTGGCATGTCCCCGGTGTCTACACGACAGCCGCAGGGTACGCCGGCGGCTATACGCGCAACCCCACCTATGAAGAGGTCTGCTCGAGCAAGACCGGCCACGCCGAGGTCGTGCTCGTCGCCTTCGACCCGAGCGCCGTGAGTTACCCGAACCTGCTCGGAGTCTTCTTCGAGAGTCACGACCCGACCCAGCACATGCGCCAGGGCAATGACATCGGGACTCAGTACCGCTCGGCGATCTACGCGCTCGATGACGGCCAACGACAGGCTGCGACCGACATGGCGAGATCCTATGGCGCACAGCTCAGCGCGGCCGGGTTCGGACCGGTGTGCACTGAGATCGCCCCTGCGGGACCCTGGTACTACGCCGAGGACTACCACCAGCAGTACCTGGCGAAGAACCCCGACGGCTACTGCGGCCTCGGCGGCACCGGCGTGAGCTGCCCGGTCGGGCTGTTTTCCTAGCTCGCCGGGCGGCGCTCTTGACCCTTGCGACCCGGGTTGTTAGCGTCAACATCTCGCTGGGCGAACGTTCGCTCACGGGGGCCAAATCAGGGGAGGTGGAGCCGTGGCGCGCCGTTACGTATCGCTGAAAGAGGTCGCGAGTCGCGCCGGGGTCAGCTTCCAGACGGCGAGCAAGGTCTTGAACGGCGGCAGCGTGCGCGTTTCGCCCGACACGGCGACGCGCATCGCCGACGCGGCTCGCGAGCTCGGCTACTCGCCAAATAGCGTGGCGCGCAGCCTGGTCCGGCGCTCGACGATGACGATCGGTCTCGTCGCCGGCAGCCTGCACGACCCCGCCCTCGCCGAGTTCGTGCTCGGTGCCGAGCTCGCGGCGCGCCAGCACGGCCTGTCGGTCCTCGTGTCGAACCTCACGGACGGCGCGCAGGAGGGCGCC
>JAJZKA010000105.1 GCA_021809805.1 Actinomycetes bacterium | reverse complement strand
CATGGGGAGCGCGGCTCGATCACCGTGGACACGCTGATCACGGCGCTTCAGCGCACGTTAGGTGTGTTGCGAGAAGTCGACCGCACGTCCCGTCAGGGAGAAGGACCTCGTGGGCGCTGGCGAGTGGAGGAAGTGTGGAACGGGAGCATTGGAGTGGCGCTCGTGCCCTCGGCGGACATCCCCCAGGAGGTCCCCGAAAGGCTGGTGGCTGGCCTAACCGTCCTCGAAGAGCGGCCGGAGCTGCCGCCGTGGTTCTCGGAGTCGGCCATAGACACTGTGCAAAAAATGGGAAAACTCCTCCATCACCCCGGTGTCTCGGGGATCGGCCTGACGGCAGTCACGCCAAGTGGCGCTGAGACTGAGGCCCGACTTACGCCCGAGATCATCGGACACGCCGCCGAGGCGTTCCAGGGGGCGGACGAGGCATCAGGATCGGTAGCAGGCATCCTCGACGTAGTGAACTTGCGCCGCGGTCAACGCACGGTGAGCCTCTATGACGCCGACGAGCGCCATGCGGTGCGGTGCACGTTCCCCGTGGCCCTCCTTGAGATGGTTCGTGAGTATCTAGGCTCGAAGGTGCGGGCCACGGGCACCGTTACGCGTAACCGGGTAGGTCAGGTCGCATCAGTGAAGGTCGAGTCCCTTGACCGCATCGAAGAAGAAGGTTTCGTACCCAGCGTCGCCGAGCTGACGGGCATCGCCCCGTGGTACACGGGCGAGCGGACTGCCGTGGAGCACCAACGGTGGACCCGCGGTGCCTGAACCGCCCCGGTTCTACCTTGATTCCAACGTCTACCTGGCATGGCTTCGAGGCGAAGTCGGAAGGGTCGATACGGCCCGCGAGCTGCTCACGGCGGGAGAAGAGCACCGTCTGACGATCGTGGCGAGCACGCTCGTCTACGCCGAAGTCTGCGGGCACGGGGAGGTCCGCTCGGCAGGCGCAGAAGGTGTCGATGCCAAGATCCGGACGTTCTTCGAGCGTGGCTTTCTCCGGTGGGTCGAGGTGGACCTTCCAACTGCTCGGCACGCGCGAGCGCTCTCCCGCGTACACGGACTCCGCGGAGCGGACGCCATCCACCTGTCGTCGGCGATCAGGGGGAAGGCAGCGCGCTTCATGACCTGGGATACGAAGGACTTCCCGATTGGGCAGGTCATCGAGGGCGTGGCCGTGCAGGAGCCAGAAGCGTATGGCCAAGGCACGCTGCCCGTCGCGTAGGGAGACGACGAGCATGATCGTCACGCCCGCGCCAGCACTCGCCTGGGTCCCGCCCGAATCTTCGTGGCCGGGGTCGACTGGAGGCACGGCGGGATGAACGAGGCCTGGGCCGTTGTGGCAGCAGCCCTGGGGTCGGCAACGCTCACCATTGCCGGTACCTTCTGGCTCGAACAGTGGCGGCTCGGGCGGGCCGGCAAAGCGGCGCACAATGACCGACTCCGCGAGGCCTGCGTTCAAATGGGAGCGCACGCACTCTCGTTCGCGCTACGGGCTCACACTCTCTACCTCACCGCCATCTTGCGATCGGGCATTGGTGAAGGGTTGGACATCGTCCTTTACCACCGGAAGCCGATTGATCCGATGGAGCTCGCTGATTGGCTGGCGGTCGATCTCAAGCCGATGCTCGAAGCGCAAGCTCTCATAGAAGCCACGGCCGGAGAAGAGCTCGTCCGCGCTGCCGCCGATCTGGTCCTTGCCGCCATGGCGGTTCTGGAGAAGGCCGCGAGCCTAACTTCCAGCTCAGCAGGGCCGGACGCATCGGTCTGGCGTCGAATCGTCAGCCGATTTCAGGCTCTCGTTCCTCTGCGCCGGGACCCAGAAGTCGAGAAGGCAATCCAGGAGACGGTTCGTGAGCTTGGGCGGGAGCTCCGCAAGTTTACGCGCGTGACGCGCGAGCGCCTGGGCGTGTACGACCCGGACGTGGTCATTCGGGCGTTCCCGGAGCTGTTTGCGGACGCGTCCTCCACCGGGTCAGACCCGAAGCAGCTGGAGCAAGATGGCCGGGCTGCGCAGACCGGCCAGGTTCACACGAGCTGAAGCCGCTGGCTCAGCCGCACGACCCGTCGGAGGACTGGCCCGGCTCCTAGCGGGGGCGCCGACGAGGTCTTCACGTTTGGACCTCCCCCATCTTCACATTTGGGGTGTGACAGTCGCTCGCCGGGGCTGCTCGACGACACCGGTCGCCCACTGAGGCGCTCGCAGCCAGCAGGCGGGCGCGTCGAGCTCACCCGGTGCCGCCGTCACCTCCGAGACCGGTCGCGACTACGGCGGTGCGTGCGCCGTCGCCCCGACGAGGTCCGCGATGGCCCGACGCCGACGGCGCCTCGCCCGTGGAGCTTTGCCGGCAGCCTTGCGCCGCTCGTCCTCTTCCTCGCGCTCGCAGAAGGCAGCTGTCACCGCAAGGTTGCGGACGAAGAGCGCACAGGCGAGGAGCACGGTCATCGGGACGAGGCCCATCTGGCGGCACCAGCCCTTGTTGACGTCGATCGTCGCGGGGTCCTTCACCCGCGCGTTCGACCGCTCGGCCGCGCTTCTTCGCGCATAGGAGACCCGCCAGGCCTTGCCCGGGTAGCCATGTTTCTGGGCGGTCTTCGCGTTGACCTGCGGCGGCACCGTGATGCTCTGCTGGGTGCAGCAGGTGGGAGCGTGCTCGGGCGGGGCGAGGATCTCCGGGCGGTCGAACGACAGCGCCATCGACGCCGGCCGCAGCGGGCAGCGGAGCTTGCCCATGACCGCAGGGCACATCACGCGGTGGTAGCCGTCCGCGTCGTCGCTCGTGATCCGCCCGAGCTTGTAGCGGGCGAGCTCGGCGGTCTCTTGGTCGTGAGCCGAGATCTCCTCGGCGCTCGCTCCCCGCGACAGCGGCCCGAGGCCGAAGAGCGCTGTTGGCGTGGCGGGGCAGTAGCAGTTGCCGTTCGCGCAGGTTGCGCCCGCGAAGGTCCCCTGCGGGCCCCGGTCATGGGGATGCAGGTCCATGACGAGGCTGGCCCCGATACGACGCAGCGGGAGGGCGAAGTGCTCGGGCACCCGGTGCGCGTAGCCTGAGAGGCTGTCGCGCATGTTCTCCCAGCGCGCTACGTGATCGGCCCTTCGGTGAGCCGGCGCAGGAGAAGCCGGCTGTGCGCTGCCCAGACAAATCCTTCAGCGATTTTGGGGTCTCTCTCGTAGTCGACCTGGAGACGGCGGTTGTTCATCAGCCACGACCAGGTGCGCTCGACGACCCAACGGCGGGGCAGTACCTCGAAGCGTCCCGAGGCGATGCGGTTCACCACCTCGGTCGTGATCCCGAGGCCCTCGCAGTGCTCGCCGAAGGCCTTCTTGAACCCGCCGTCTCAGAAGACCCTCACGAGGCGGCCGGTCTTTGCAGCGACGCGATCCATCACCCCGCTGCCTCCCGCGTTGTCGCTCACCGAGGCTGCGACGACGAGCACACCGACGAGCAGGCCCATCGTGTCGACGACGCCGAAGGTCTTTCGACCCGAGACCTTCTTGCCGGCGTCATAGCCCCTGGTCGCAGAGGTGACCGTCGATGCGCCGCGCACGCTCCTCGCGTCGATCACGCCCGCGGAGGGCTCCTCGTCGCGTCCCATCTGCTCGCGCGCGAGGCGCCGCAGGCGGTCACAGATCTTCTCCCACGTCCCATCCCGGCTCCAGGTGAGGTGGTGACGGTGCACCGTGTTCCAGTGCGGGTAGGACGACGGAAGCGCCCGCCACTCACACCCGGTCGCGGCGACGTAGAAGATCGCGTTCACGACCGCGCGGCGGTCGTTCTTCGCGGGCCGGCCCATCTTGCCCCGGCTCGAGTAGGGCTCGACGAGATCGGCGATCAGCGCCCACTCCTCATCGGAGAGATCGCCGTGCGTGCTGCGCCAGGTCTTTGCATTGCTCGAACGTGCTGGCATAGCGCCATGTTACGTGCTACTACTGGTCACAATCAAGCACTGTCCAGGATGGACTTCGGCGACAGCCTCTGAGTCCACACCTTGCAACAAGATCAACGCAAAGGAGAATTCGTTCCAAATCCACAAGACGATCAGCACACGGAGGGTGGGAATTGCTGACCGATTGGTCGGCTGCACGATCCGGCGAAAGTACGGCAAAGGACCGGCACCGGCAATCGTTGCCGCCTCATCGCTCACAAGACTTCCCGGTACGGCGGCGAACCCATCCCCGCCGATCGGTTCTTTGCGAGATCGAAGACCTGCGCTGGCGGCGGGTACGTGACCGAGCAGCTGACGCTCTCGATGCGCGTCTGTTGCGGTGCGCGTCTGTTGCGGTGGGCGATGGGGCCACGAGCTCGACGGCGACCTGAGCGCCGCCATCAACCTCGCTCGCCGAGCAGAACAACGCGCCGCGAAGCGCGCTGAGTGCCAAGGCGCGCCCGGCGCCTGGCTCGCTGCAGAACCCGCCTGGCCCATGCCACGGGTCTGCGCCGAAGGCCCTCGGGACCAGCCGATCGCCACCCAGTGATGAGTTCTGGCTGGCAAGGGGTTGGGTCGGAACCGGCAGAAGTGCCCTCTGAGGGCGGCCGGACCGCGACCACGCACCGTGAGTCTCAATTCGCCGCCAAAGAGAGCGGGCGTGTCGATAGGGACCCACGCGGTCAGTGGAAGTCGCGCGAGCGGCCGACCGAAAGTGGCAGGGCGAGCGGCTCGATCCGTTCGGCGACGAGGGCGACGACGCCCTGCAGGCGCTCGATCCGACCCCGGACGATCACGGCGGGGGCGGTCGCCACCTGGCGGCGGTAGCGGGCCCAGCAACCCGCCGAGCAGATGACGTTCAAGACCCCGGTCTCGTCCTCCAAGTTGACAAAGACCGTTCCCTTCGCCGTCCCCGGCCGCTGGCGGTGCGTGACGAGTCCGGCGACCCGCGCCCGCTCGCCCTGGGAGGGCCCAGCCGGCGGCTCGGCGAGGAGCTGGCCGATGCTGGCGAGGCCGTCGGCCGCGAGCCCGGCGCGCAGATGCGCAAAGGGGTGCCGCTCGGTCGTGATCCCGGTCGCCCAGAGATCGGCGGCCGCCTCTTCGACCTCGTCCATGCTCGGCAGCGGTGGCGGTTCGCCTCCGAGCACCATGCCCGGCAGCTGCTCCGCGGTGACTCCGGCGAAGGCGCCGGCCGCCCACAGGGCGGCCCGGCGATCCCCAGCAGCACCGGAGCGGGAACCCTCGGCTTGTGCCGGGTCCCCGGTCGACCCGCTCCGATGGCTGCTGTCCATTTCTTTCCCCTTCGGGCGAGGCTCCCCAAACCCCTCTCTTCCCCCAGCGGACTCGAGTGCCGCGAGCGCCCCGGCGGTCGCCAGTGCCTCGAGCTGCGCGCGGCTCGGCCGAGAGCGCCGGACGAGGTCCTCGAGATCTCGGTAGGGCGCGCCATGAGCGATCCGCTCGGCCGCCGCGCTGGCGAGCGAGCGGACCGAGTCCAGCCCGAGACGAACACCCACCTGCTCGCGGCTCGCCTCATGAGCGATGAGGTGCGCAACTGGCACCGAGGCGTTCACGCTCGGGCGCTCGACGATCACCCCGTGGCGCCGGGCGTCAGCCACCAGGCTCTGGGGTGACCAAAAGCCCATCGGCTGGGAGTTGAGCAGGCCGGCGAGGAAGGCCGCCGGGTAGGCGAACTTGAACCACGCCGAGGCATAGACGAGGTAGGCGAAAGAGATCGAGTGCGACTCGGGGAAGCCGAAGCTCGCAAAGGCAGACAGCTGTTGGTAGATGGCGGCGGCGGTCTCAGGAGGGATTCCCCGCGCCGCCATGCCCTCTGAGAGGCGCTCTTTGAGCCGGCCCATCCGCTCCATCGAGCGCTTGGCGCCCATCGCCTGGCGCAGCTGGTCCGCCTCGGCAGCACTCAGGCCGGCGGCGTCGATCGCCATCCGCATCAGCTGCTCTTGGAACAGCGGCACACCGAGCGTCTTGCGCAGCGCCGGCTCGAGGAGGGGATGGAGGTAGGTCACCTCCTCCTCGCCGTTGCGCCGACGGAGATAGGGATGCACCGAGCCGCCCTGGATCGGGCCCGGACGGATCAGCGCCACCTCGACGACGAGGTCCTCGAAGCAGCGCGGCCGAAGCCGCGGCAAGGTCGCCATCTGCGCTCGGCTCTCGACCTGGAAGACGCCCATCGAGTCCGCTGCACACAACATGTCATAGACCCCGGGGTCCTGGGGGAGATCGGCGAGATCGATCTCGACGTGGTGGAACTCAGCGACGAGATCCACCATGCGATGGATCGCCTCGAGCATGCCCAGTCCCAACAGGTCGAACTTGACGAGCCCGACCGCGGCACAGTCGTCCTTGTCCCACTGCAGCACCGAGCGACCTTCGCGCCGCGCCCACTCCACCGGACAGACCTCGACGACGGGCCGGTCGCAGATCACCACACCCCCGGGATGGATGCCGAGGTGGCGCGGGAAGCCCTCGAGCTCACTGGCGAGCGACAGCACGTCCTCGGGAAGGTCGTGGTCGACCAGCCGCATGGTCTCCTTGCCCGCTCGGGGCGCAAAGGCCGGCATGGGCTCACGCGGGTCGCACTCGGGAAGCGTGGCGAAAGCCCCGATCCGCTTCGACCAGGCATCGAGTGCCCCGGGCGGGTAGCCGAGCGCCCGTCCGGCGTCGCGCACCGCCGAACGGGCACGGTAGGTGATCACGTTCGCCACCTGCGCGGCGTGCATGCGGCCGTAACGCTCATAGACATAAGCGATGACCTCGTCGCGACGCGAGGACTCGATGTCAAGATCGATGTCAGGCGGCCCGTCGCGCGCCGGCGACAAGAAGCGCTCGAAGAGCAGTTCGAAGCGCACGGCGTCGACCTTGGTGATCCCGAGCGCGTAGCAGACCGCCGAGTTGGCGGCCGAGCCGCGCCCTTGGCAGTAGATGTTCGAGCGCCGGCAGAACTCGACGATGTCGTGCACGACGAGGAAGTAGCCGGGAAAGTTCAGCGCCACGATCACCTCAAGCTCGCGCTCGATGACCGCCCAGGCGCCCGGGACCTTCTCGGCCGCTCGTGTTCCATAACGTGTCCTCCCCTTCACCTCGACGAGGTGACGGAGGTAGCTGGCCTCCTCGAAGCCGGGCGGCACGGGAAAGGGCGGCAAACCCGGGGCGACGAGGCGGAGGTCGAAGGCGAGATCCGCCCCGAGCGCGGCCGCCTGCTCGACGGCCCCGGGGTAGCGGGCAAAGCGGCGCTGCTGCTCAGCGCCAGAGCGCAGGCTCGCCCCGCCCCACGGCGGCAGCCACCCTTCGACCTCCTCCAGGGCGGACCGTGCCCGGATCGCCGCGAGGACGCCCGAGAGTGGGTAGGAGCGGGGGTGCGCGTAGTGGGCATTCGCCGTCGCCACGATCGACACCCCGGCCCGGGCGGCGAGCGCGGCCAGGGCATCGTTGCGCGCCCGGTCGAGCGGGTCGCCGCGCTCGGAGAGCTCGACCACGACACCATCGCGCCCAAAGCCGTCGATCAGCCGGGAGAGCTCGCGCCCGGCCGCGCCAGGCCCCTCGCGCTCGAGCGCGGCGGGAACCGCGCCGTGGCGGCACCCGGTGAGGACGACCCACTCACCACCGTGGACCGCCGAGAGCTCCTCGAGGCGAAAGGCCGGTCGGCCCTTGGCGCCCCCGGCAAGCTGGGCGGTGCTGATCGCCCGAGCGAGGCGCGCGTAGCCCTTCGGTGAGCGGGCGAGCACGACGAGGTGGCTTGCCGCCGGGTCGATCGCCCCGGCCCGCTCCGCCGCCCGGTCCTCGCTGCGAAGCGGCAGGCTGAGCTCGGCGCCGAAGACGGTCGCCAGCCCCACCCCGGCCGCCGCCTCGGCAAAGCGCACGATGCCGTAGCAGCCGTTGTGATCGGTGAGGGCGAGCGCCTCGAGGCCAAGACGCGCCGCCTCGACAGCGAGCTCTTCTGGAGGCGAGGCGCCGTCTAAGAAGCTGAAGTTGGAATGCGCATGGAGCTCGGCATAAGGGACGGTGCTGCCCACCCCCCGAGGTTATCGAACATATGTTCGCTCTCGCTCGAGTGGACGTGGATGGCCACGCCGTCCGCCTCCCGCTCGAACCGTCACCGCCAACAACCAGGTCTGGCCGAAGAGCGCGACGCTGATATCGAGCCGGCTCGCGCACGAAGCCGCTCTCGGATCGCCGGCTGCAGCAGCTCTGGATCGCGAGAACGGCCGACGTCGCCCCTGACACCGCGACTGGCCCACCAAGATCTCCCTCTTCGCGCTCGGCCGGGCGCGAGCGGCTCATCGGTCCTTCTCGGGGCCAGATAAAAGGGCACCCGATCGCCACGTCGAGGAAAGCGCCATCCCCGCGATCTCGTCACCGCGTCGCTGGCGGTGCAGCCCCGGGTCGGCTGCGGACCGCGGCGGCCGCGACGAACACGGCGATCCCGGCGAGCACCCCGCCCAACAAGGCGGTGGCGCGCGGACCGTAGCCCTGCAGGACGAGCCCGCCGAGGAGGGAACCCCCCGCGATCCCGGCATTGAAGGACGCCGAGGCCCAGGCCGAGGCGATATCGGTACTCGCGGGGGCGACTTCGAGCACCCGGTTCTGGTTGCTCACGTCGTACGCGCCAAGGGCCACGCACGCCGACATCACGAGCACAATGGCCGCGGGCAACGACCGGCCGAGGAAGTAGAGGGCAATCAACGACGGCGCCATCACGATCACGGGCACCAGCGTGGCGATGGCCGGGCGGCGGCGGGCAACGAGGGAGCCGGCGAAGACTCCCCCGACGGTCGCGGCTCCGGTCACAAAGAGCACCGCGGCGACGTCATGGAGGGCCAAGCCGGCCACCTTGGTGAGAAAGGGGCTGACGTAGGTGTAGGTACAAAAGAACCCGCCGATCGCCAAGGCAGTCGTGGCCATGGCGAGCCGGTAACGGCGCCGGTCGGGTGCCGAGCCCGTGCCGGCATGGGTCTCAGAGGGGTGGTAGTTCGGCAGCGCCATCGCAATCGGGAGCGCGAGCAGCGCCGCAAGGCCGGCGAGGCCGATGAAGGCCGCTCGCCAGCCTGCTTGCTGTCCGAGCCACGTGCCGGCGGGCACCCCGAGGACGACCGCCAGCGACGCGCCGCCGAGCACCCAGCCGACCGCGCGACCGCTCATGGACGGCGGAAACAGACTGGCCGCGGTCGGGATCACGAGAGACCAGAAGATCGCCTGCGCGAGCGCTGTCACCACCCGAATGGCCATCAGCCACCCATAGCTGGGCGCCACGGCCGCGGCCAATGACGTGAGCACCAGAGCGGCCAGCAAGGCGACGATCGTTGCCTTCCTCGGAAGGCCCTTCGTCAGGTGAGCAAGAGGAGCCGACAGCGCGACGTTGATGGCTGCATACACCGTCACCAACCGACCCGTGGCCACGAAGGAGGAGTGCAGGCCCTGTGAGATCGGCTGGAGGAGACCGACGGGCAGGCTCTCGGTCGTGACATAGGCGAAGGCAGCGGCGCTGAGTGCCGCGAGTGCCGCCATCGCCGCAGCGGCGTTATGCCCATGCAGCACGCCATCTGAGCGATCCTGCCCGGTCTCTGATTCGTTCCCCGTCACCGATGGTGCGCGCCGTCGTGGACCTGGCCCACTGGCCACACGCACAGGCCACCCGCGCGCTCCTCGCGCAGGTTGGGATCACGCCATGAACGTGCCGTGGCGTCTGGCCGAGCCGATCGCGCCGTGCCGAGCGCCGTCTTGGAGAGCTGCAGGACGACATCCTGGGTGGTGCGCGACACGCGCGCCCGAGGCCCATCCACACGGGGAAGGTGCCACACGCCTTCGCCGCCTCCCCCCACGGTCATGAGTCTTGCACGTCAAGGCGGACCACGACCGGCCTGGCATCACCCCCCGATCGCAGATCGACGACCACCCCCATTTCCCATCTCCCGTCGGCTCGCACCAACCGGCGCCCGGTCACCAGAGCGCGCGGACACGACCGGCGCTTGGCCGCTCCATGGCGCGCCGGCCCTCACCGTTCGACCGGTCCGTGCCAGCACCTGAAGCCGCCGCGCCTGCGCGACGGTGCGCCTGAAGATCGCTCGGCGCCCTGTTGCCGTCGCCTCCCTTTCCTCCTCTCCCGCCTGGGCGCTTCGACCGTTTCGATGCCGACATGTCCAGGGGGAGCGAGGAGTTCGATCTTCGATCATTGCTCGCCGCCGTGGAGCAAGCCTTTCCGGTGGACGTCGTCGACGTGCTCAGTCGCGAGTTGGCGAACACGGCTCGCGCTCGCCACGTGGCGCTGCTGATCGCCAACTTCTCGGGCAGCGCGTTGGTGCGCCTCTCTCATGTCGAGAACACGGGCCGTGCGTTCGACGGCCGCAATGAGCGGGCCGAACCAGTCCTGCTGGCCGGAACTGCCCACGAGGACGTCCTGCTCACCCAGACGCCCAGAGTGCTCGAGCGCGCGGACGACTGGCTGGTGCTGGTGCCCGTCACCGAACGGGGCGACGCCATCGGCATCTTGGAGCTGTCCTTCGCCGAGGAACCCGTGGCGAGGCTGCTCGCCTATCTCATCGCCGCGGCCCACGCATTGGCCTATGTGCTGATCGCCGCGCGGCGCCACACGGACCTGTTCGAGTGGGCACAGCGCGACGTTCCCTTTTCGGTCGCGGCGGAGATCCAGCGGCGACTGCTGCCTTCTGCCTACACCATGGAGGCCGGGCCGCTGACCCTCGCCGGCTGGCTGGAGCCGTCCCATGACGCCGGCGGTGACACCTTTGACTACTCGCTCGACCGGGAACACGTGTACCTCTCCTTGACCGACGCCATGGGTCACGCCATCGACGCGGCACTGCTCGCAACCTTGACGCTCGGCACCTTGCGCAACCGGCGCCGTGCCCTCGTCTCTCCCGCCGAGCAAGCCGATGCAGCTGGTGAGCGGCTGCGCACCCACGCCCAGCCGCACCAGTTCGTCACGGGGCTCCTCATGCGGATCCGACTGAGCGATGGCAGCGCCGAAGTGGTCAACGCCGGGCACCCCTCCCCGTTTTTGCTGCGCGAGGGCGAGATCGTGCACCTCGATGTCAACGTCCAGCCACCCTTGGGGGTTGACCATGCGCCGTATTCGGCCGACGAGATCAGGCTGCGTGCCGGTGACCGGCTGCTTCTCATCACCGACGGTTACCTCGATCGCAACGCCCGGCGGGTCGACATCGAGGGCATCCTCGCGGCGACGCGAGACCGCCACCCGCGCCAGATGATCCAAGAGCTCGCCCGCAACCTCCTCGAAGTGACCGGTGGGAACCTCCAAGACGACGCCAGCGCCATGTGCGTCGACTGGTATGGACCTGCCGGTATCCGTGGCGCCGCCGGCGGGGCCAGCCAAGCGCGCACCAACCGCTGACGGCGCGGGCGGGGCCGGGCGGGCGGGGCCGGGCCGTCGAGACCTGGCCGCGCGAGCGCCACGCCGGCGAGCCCACGCGTCGCCCCTCGCGATCGGCAGATCGCGACGGCGCGCTCGAGGGTGTTTCCCAAGACTGGCCTTGGGCACGGTCCCTCGTCGATGAGGACGTTGGTCTCTGGTTACATCGGTGGCCGCGCTTCATCATGGCGCGAGGCGGTATGAGAGGAGCGCGCCGTGGACCTGATCGTGGGCCCGCTCATCGTCGTCATCGCGCTGGTGGGGCTCGTCGCGCTTCTCGGGCACCACGGGGGCATTCGGCTTGCCCGCTTCCTGCGACGCGTGGGCTTCGCACTGACGGTCTTGTTCGGCGGCTTCTTCGGGCTCTTTCTCATCGGCGACACCCTGTCGGATCCCGGTGGGTGGAAGGGCGTCGGGCTGGTGGCGCTCTGGCTCATCCCGCTCAGCGCGCTGTGCCTGCTTGCCTGGTTCCGGCCCGGCGCGGCGCGCTTCGTCTTCGCCCCGCTCGTCGCCGCGATGGCGAGCATCAGCATCTGGTTCGCCGTCGCCCCGGACGCGTGGCGCGCATTTGAGAACCGCAATGGTCCGATCCGAGCGGTGTTCTTGTTCGCGCTGGCGCTGGCGCTCGCGCTGTGGGGCCTCCGCATGACCTTGACGGCCGGAGTGATGCTGCTCGTCCTCGGCATCGTGCCGATCGCCGTCTCGAGTCTCGGCCACGGCGGGATGGTCTCGCTCGGCGCGGCGAGCTCCGCCCCGGTGATCACGGGTTTGTGCTACCTCGCGTCAACCTACGAGGCCCGCCGACGCACCCCTCCGGCGGCGGGCGCTCCTCCATCTGAACATCCGCAGGCCGCATGAGCCACGTCGCGCGCGGCGAGCGCCGCCCGGGCTGAGGAAGAAGACGCACGGCCACACCGAGATGGGCGCGACCACATCGCTGGCGGGTGGTGAAGATCGTCGAGCGCGACGCGACGAAGCGGTGATGCCGCCAGTGCGCGGCGGCTTTGGCGGCGCGAGACTCGACACGAGGAGGTGTGATGGCGAAAAACGTCCTCGGCGGCGAGCTCCAAGCGTGCTCGAATGCTCCCCTGACCGGCTTTTTCCGGGACGGTTGCTGCAACACCGGCGCCGACGACGTCGGCGTCCACACCGTGTGCGCGGTCATGACCCCGGAGTTCCTCGCCTACTCGAGCGCGGCCGGCAACGATCTCGTGACCCCGAACGAGCAGTTCTTTTTCCCAGGCCTCAAGCCCGGCGACCGCTGGTGCGTCTGCGCGCCGCGCTGGCAGGAGGCATTCGACGCCGGCGCGGCCCCGCCGGTCGTGCTCGAAGCGACCCACCTCGCCACCTTGGAATGGATCTCGCTCGCCGACTTGAAGGCGCACGCTCAGACCCGCGAGTGAGCTGAACACGGCGATCCCCGGGGGCTCACTGGTCACCGGCAGCTCCTCGAACACCCCGCGCGAGGCGCGCTCGTCACCCACGTGCTCCGCGCAGCAGGTCCGGCCACGGCGAGCAACGAGAGATCGCCGTCCTGTTCGACGAGGTTGGCCGCCGCCATCTCAACGTCCAGGCCCTCGACGATCGAGGTGGCGACGCGCTGGAGGAGATCGGACAGCTCACGCGAGGCGCCGACATGGCGCACGACGGCGAGCAGGCGGGTTGCCGGCCCGCCTGCTCGAGCACTGCGTCAGGCCGGGCGGACCGGGTGGGGCAAGACGGAGCCATGAGCGGCGCGCCTGCCCATCGCCTCGTGGCCCTCGACGGCGGGAGCGGCCCTCCCCAGCCCTTGTGTGCGGTATCGGCATCTCCCGCACGAGCC
>JAJZKA010000104.1 GCA_021809805.1 Actinomycetes bacterium | reverse complement strand
GAGACCCGTGTGCCGCGTAATCTCGAGCAGCGGGTACCAGGTGATGACCTGTGGCACTCCAAGACCAACGAGTAGCGCGACCAGGAGTGCCTTGCGCCCAAAGAATCTACGCGTCGTCAGCGGATACGCGGCAAGGGAGGCCAGTAGAAGCCCGAGCGGCACCTTGACGAGCAAGATCATCGCGCTATTCAGGTAATAGGTACTCAGTGACCCCTGCGTCCATGCCTCTGAGAAGTTCGTGAGGGTCCACTGGCGCGGAAATGCCGCGGGCCCATATTGGACGACATCTTGATTTGGCTGCAGCGCCGTGAGAAGCATGACGAACACCGGCGCCAAGAACACGAGACACCCGACGATGACCACCGCGCCACCAAGCTTTGTCCAACGTCGGCGGGGCCGTCGCTGTCGCGTGCTTGCGGACGCATCTTCCGAGATGGCGACGTCGCCCTCGGGAAGGGTTACGACGGCAGTCACCGGTCGTTCCTCGTTGCACAGACTGCGGCGCCCGACCCATGGCCGCATGAACCCATCACTGCTGAATCACGCCGTACTGGTGCAACACCCGACGAGCTGCCGCCACCGATGACGCTCGCTCGCACGCTGATCCTCCGAAATTCTCGGTTCGAATACAACGGCAGGCTCGTCACCGCACTCCAGGTCCTCAAGTTCCCACAGCCCTGCGCCAAGGCCCGCCATATAGGCAACACCCACCGCCGATCGCGAGGCTTCTGCGGGTCTCACCACGCTCACGCCCAGAAGATCTGCTTGACTCTGCATCAAGAGATCGCTGCGACTCGCACCGCCGTCCACCAACAAGCGTCGAGCCCCCTCCCGACACTCCATGAGTGGTTCCGCGATGTCGGCGACAAGATGACCAACACCCCGGAACGCCGCAAACGCAATTTCTTTCGGGCCGGTCGCCTCCCCCGCGCCACCGAGCATCGTGCGGGCGTGCGCGGCGTGCCACGGCGCGCCCAACCCGCCAAGCGCCGGAATCATCATCACGCAATCGCCGGCGCCTTCACCTGACGCGGCCAATCGCTCCAGCTCACCCACATTCGCCGCTCCGAGCAGCGAGGCGGCCCACTCGAGGAACGATCCGGCGCTGAGAACGTTACCTTCATCGGCGTAGAGCGGACTGTCGAGCCGCCACACGATCGACCGCGAGAGCGTATCCACACGATTCTTCCATGCTGAGCCCGACTCGATCACCGTGCCCACCACAGAGCTACCTGTGCCGTAGGTTGCTTTGACGACTTCCGGGTCGCGTACGAAATGCGAGAACAGCGCCGCATGAGAGTCTCCGCAGAGTGCAAGGAGCGGTACGCCCCGCAACGCGGTCGGTCTCGTGCACTCACCGAACCGGTTGATGCTCGGGCCAAGTACTGGAAGACACGAAACCGGAATATTGAAGGCGTCCAGCAGCTCGGGGGACCACTCACCATTGCGAAGATCCACCAGGCCGGTGCGCGACCCGTTGCCCGACTCAGAGCGTGCCTGCTGTGACGCTGTCAGCCATTGTGCTAACCAGGCGTCGACGGTTCCAACACAGACGTCATCGGTACCAACCCGTTCGAGTAGCCACGCGAATTTCGGAGCTGAGATCGCGGTACTCAGCCGCAACCCCGTCAGTTGTTCGTAGCGGGTCGCACCGATCCTTTGACCAACCGCTTCACAGTATTCCTCGCCGCGTTGGCACTGCCACGAGATCCCACTGCCAATCGGTTCGTTGTCGCTCGCGCGCCACGCGATTGCCGACTCGCGCTGATTGGCGACTCCGACACCAACAATCCGTGCGTCAGCGGGCAGCTTGCTGACACATTCCGCGACTGCGCCCTCGACAGATCGCCACACCTCGCGGACATCGAATTCGACCCAGTTATTGCCCAGCCGGTACGACCTCACAGGCACCGACGAACGGACGACGACTCTTCGTTGCGCGTCCATGGCGAGCACCTTCGTGCTCGAGCTGCCCTGGTCGATCGCGACGATCACGTCCATCGGTCGTCGTCCCTCTGCCTAGCCCCACATCGATTCGAACACCGCACGCTGAGCGGAGAGCGAATCGTGGCGTGTACGCGAAGCGCGTAGCGCTTCGGTGTCGAGCCGATCCAGCACGTCTTCCATACGCCGCAGCGTCTCGATGCTCGTCCGCACCGCTTCGACGGGGTCGTCGCGATAGGGGAACAGGTCCAGCTTGAGCGGTTCGCTCCATCCGATCTCACGGAGCGTCAGCAGAAACTCAAGCGTCTCCAGCGCATGGACGACTCCCGGAGTGAGGTCATCGTCCCATTCACCATAATTGTCGCAGAGCTCGACGTCGACCAGACGGCCCGTCTCATGGACGAGCGTCAACATCTCGCTCGGGTTCTCCTTCGCAAAGATCGAGTGGCCAAAGTCGATAACGACCCCAACGTTGTCGAGCCGGGCGCGCTCCAGCTCGAGGATGGTCCGGGGGGCCGATGACCAGAAGAGGCGGTTGCGTGGTTCCTTCAGCTTGTACTCGATGCCGAACTGCATCTCAGGATGGTTTCGCGCGACCGTCCCGATCCCGTCTACCGCCCGTTGCCGATATTCCCGGTAGTCACACTGGAACGGATAGTCGTAGCCATCCTGGCCGGGCCAGAATTTGACATATTTAGCCCCCAATGCGCCCGCAAGCGAGACGGCGCTTTCCGCCAGGTCAACCGCGGCTTGACGAGTTGCACGATCTGGATTGGTAAACGAGCCACGCGCAAAGCGACGCGTGTAGATAGCCGGCGTGATACAGACGGTCGCCAGGCCACGGGTCTTCATGGCGCTCGCGATCTCGTCTGATGTCAAGTCAGGCTCTGGAAATGGAAAGTTAAGGTCAAGGCCGACGACTCCTGCTTGCTTTCCCATGTCCAGGATTGCCGTCGTGCCGACGGGCTCGCCGTAGCCATCAGTGGCGTAGCGGTCAATGATCATGCCGAACACCCACATGCCGGCTGTGTATTCTCGGTTCATCGCAGTTCCCCTTACTTCAAGCCTCGCGCGACATGCGCGCGTATTTTCGCAAAGAAGTCCTCCATGATGAATCGGGTATCGACCGACTCATAGACGCGAATCGGATGTCCGGGGGACGAGTGGTCGTAGCTTCCGTCGTAGCGGAACTGCGGCGCGGCCTGATCTCGCCACCATGCGGCATGAGGGGCCAGCATGACGCCAACTGCCGGTGAGTCCCCGAGGGCTCGGTACTCGATTGAGCGCCCTTCGTGGGGGTGATCAACATTGAACTGAACCAACTGTTCGACGAGATACTGACCGAGATCACCGAACGGTCGTACCTTCTCGTAGAGCTCCGCGTAGCCAACCGCGATCGTGCGGTACGTCGAACTTGGAATTTGCCAGATGTTGATTCCCGAGGAAAACACGACGTTAGCGGCTGCGATGTCATTCGAAAGGTTGAACTCTGGGCGGCCGCCACGCAGTTGCTCAAACCCGCTGTAGGCCGCGCCGCCGATCCATACGACCGTAATGTCGCGCTCGACGATCCGTGGCTCGAGAAGTATGGCGGCGGCCATGTCGGTAAGCGGCCCTAGAAATGCGACATAGAGAGGCATCGCTGACTCTCTCATTGCTTCCTCGATGATGAGACGCGCTCCGGGAGAATCGCTTGCCGTGCGCGCATCAGGCATTGCGAACTCCGCGCCATTCTCGACGCGCACGGTACCTTCAAGACCTGCCAGCTTGACGATGTGGTCTATTTCTTGCCGACTCTCTTCCATGCTGTGAGCACCGCGTCGTACACCAAAGTGCGCTGCGATCAGACCGCGCACCTCCAAGCTCGGAGACAACAGAGCATGAATGATCGCGTACTGGTCGTCTGCCTCGTTCTTTGCATCGGTATTTATGATCGCGCGGATGCGCTGACTGAATTCAAGATCCCAAATTGTCAACGCTGATCTCCCCCATAAGTGGATGCTGAACTTGCACTTGAATCATTTGGTGTTGAATGAGGCGCCGGCGCGTGGTTTACCGCGTTGAAGATCTCGAGTGCCGCCGTTGCGATGCCCTCTGGATCGAGGTGGAAGTGAGCGAGCAAATACTCTGCCGAGCCGGTTGGGGCGAACTGCTCACGTGCACCGATGATGCGCATCGGAATCGGATGGTTTTCCGCGCACCATTGGGCGACGGCAGCGCCAAAGCCGCCGGTCGTCGTGCCTTCTTCAATCGTCACGATGGCTCGCGTTTCGAGAGCGGCGCGCGCAATCGCGACGGAGTCGAGTGGCCTAAGCGAGTTGAAGACAACAACACGCGCGCGCACCCCTTGATCGGCAAGGCGGTCTGCGGCACTTCGTGCGGCACTCGCCATCGGACCGAGAGCCAGTAGCGCAATATCGTGGCCCTGGCGCAGCTCGAGTGCGGCAATCGGCGATCCCACCGCCGCTCCCAGCGAAGGCACCTTGGTGCGAGGAACGCGAATGTACGTCGGCACGTCATTTTGCAGCGCCCACCGGACGGCGGCTTTTGTCTGATCAGGGTCGGCCGGAGTCGCGATGTTCAGGTCAGCAATCGCGCGAAGCCACGAAAGGTCTTCGAGTGCATGGTGGGTAGGTCCAAGCTCGCCATAGGCAACGCCGGGACTCATGCCGCAGAGCACCACGTGTGCAGCGCTATACGCGATGTCAACCTTGATTTGCTCGAGGGCGCGTCCAGTAAGGAAAGGGGCGGCACCGCAGACGTAGGGAACGAAGCCGGCATTCGCCAGTCCTGCAGCGACGCCAACCATGTCCTGCTCGGCGATTCCCACGTTGACGATCCGTTTGGGAAAGGCCTTCGCAAAGCCGACGAGGTTGCTTGATCCGACTGAGTCGTTGCAGACGGCTATGACCCGTGGATTTTCCTGTGCCAGTTCTGACAACGCCTCGGCGAAGGCGGTACGGCAATCAAAGAGCTCTTCGGTCGGTGCGGTCGTGGTCATGACCGGAGCTCGGCCATTGCAGTGGCAAACTCTGCGCTTGAAGGGACTCGATGGTGCCAGGCTTGTCGGTCCTCCATGAACGAGACGCCCTTACCTTTGGTCGTGTTGGCGATGAGGCAGTGTGGACGACCAGGGTGCCTCTCTCTTAATGCCGCCAAGATCTGTGAATGGTCGTGTCCTGGAATCTCTTGCACAGACCAGCCGAAGCTCCGCCACTTATCGGCCAAGGGCTCGAGGGCATTGGTCGTTTCCGTCCCTGCGCCCTGTTGAAGTCGGTTTCGATCGACCACGGCGGTGAGGCGATCCAGGCCGCGATGCGCAGCGAACATCGCGGCTTCCCAATTGCTGCCTTCCTGCAGCTCACCGTCGCCGAGCACGACATAGACATGGCGCGCTGACTCTTCAAGCTGGGAAGCGATGGCTGCGCCCACCGCGAATGGCAGCCCATGACCGAGCGGACCGGTGTTCGCCTCCACTCCCGGAACCTTGCGGTGGTTGGGGTGACCGTTCAAGGGCGACTGTGGCTTGGCAAACCACCTCAACGACGATCGCTCGAAAAAGCCGCAGCGGGCGAGCGTCGCGTACAAGCTGACCGAAGCATGGCCCTTGCTGAGGATCACGCGGTCACGCTCAGGCCAGTTTGGCCGTGATGGGTCCACTCGGGCGATGCCGAAATAGAGACAACCCAGCACATCAACAACCGAGAAATCTCCCCCCACATGCCCAAGGTGTGCTTCGTGAATCGCCTCGAGAATGTCAATCCGGAGACTCTGCGCGACCTGTCGCAGCAGCTCAGTCTTGCCCGCCGATACGTCACGGCGGATTGCCCGCCACGCCTCAATCGCTTCGACGTCGGGCACAAGTGAATATTTATTCATTGCGTGGTACCCATGCACCAAAAGTATGTGAAGCGCACCGCTGGTCGTCAAGAGCTATGGCGGCCCGAATGAGAATTCCTCTGAGTCACCGGCCGACCAAGGCGGAGTCAGAGAGGTCTCCGATCACCGCTCCGCCATGGCATCGAGTGACCGGCCGAGCGCGGGCGGCGGTCGATCTGGTGCCTGCGGGCCCCCACGGTGCCTCCCGACTCCCGACCGGCTGCCGGGACGCCGAGCAGATCACTTGGCGCGGCGTCGTGGTTGCCTAGTGTCCGCCGTCGTGAGCGCCGCTTGAGGCATGATGTTGCGAATGGGGACGAGGAGGCCGCGGCTCGCGACGGCCTTGAGCGAAGCGCTGAGCGCGTACCACGTGCCAACCGGTGAACATTCGCGCCGCGTCGGTTCGATGGCCCGGCAGGTAGGCGTCGTCCTTGGACTGAGCGGCCCCGAGCTGGACTGGCTGTGGCAGGCAGCACTGCTGCACGACCTCGGCAAGTTGGGGGTGAGCACGGGCACCCTGTCCAAACCGGGTCCGCTCGATCGGCGCGAGCGCAAAGAGATCGAGTGCCATCCCGCCATCGGCGCCGACATCGTCCGCGCGTGCGTCGCCGGCGCCGGTGCGAGAGACAGCGAAGCCTTCGACCAGGTGGCGATCGGCATCCTCGAGCATCACGAACGCTGGGATGGTTCCGGTTATCCCTCAGGCCGATGCGGCGACGCGATCTCCACGATCGGTCGCATCCTCGGGCCGATCGACGTCTATGACTCGATGATCGAGCCCCGTTACTATCGGCCGCGCGCTTACCGGACCGACGAGGCGCTCGCCCATCTGCGCGAGGGATCGGGATCGCTCTTTGACCCCGCCGTCGTGCCCGCCGTCATCGAGGTCATCGAACGCGGCGCTGCGCCCTCAGGACAAGGCGCCGCGGCGGCCGCCGACACCGCGGGCGATGCCCGAGGCGCCCAGCTCGCGTGACCCGCGCCGACAATCAAGGCGCGTACTCGTGCGGTCGACGATCGACGGCACGAGACCGCTGAAGTCACGCGCAAGCGTGCCGCGTTCGCTCGGCGTGCGGAGCACCCGGGCGGACCGTCGGGCCGATCACTCGCCCGCGGGGAGGGCTGCGGCCGCGGCCTCATCGCGCAGTTCGAGGTCGGCGAGGACGTCTGAGCCATGGAATAGCAGCTCGGCCGTGCACCAGCCGACTCTGTATTCGTCGAGAGCGTTTTCTCGCCTCGACCATCCTCTCGCTCCCCTCCTGCGTCGCGCCTCTACCGGCACGACAGGAAAGCTCCGTCGAGCGAACGGGCTCCACGTGACGACCGACGAGGGAACGGTATCAATGGCGCCCCTGGTCGGGCGGCAGCCGGCGCGGCTTTCCTCTTCCCTGCGGGGCAAGATCGCGCGCTGTAGAACGCGATCAACTGGCGCGAACGGCGGGACCAAGCTCGCCCGAAACGAGCGGCGCGTGCGCGGGCAACGTCGCCTCGACCAGCCTGGCGAGCGGCACCGTCACCTCGACACGGGTCCCAGAGCCGGGCTCGGAGTGAACCGACATGTCGCCACCAAGGACGCGGGCGCGCTCGCTCATGCCGAGTAGGCCGAAATGGTCGGTCCGCAGCTCGTCGATCTCCGCGGGATCAAAGCCGCGCCCGTCGTCCACGATCGATAGGCGAAGCGCATCCGGAGCGTAGGTGACCTCGACGCGCACCGCGGTCGCGCCGGCGTGCCTGAGACTGTTGCGGACCGACTCCTGGACGATCCGGAACGCGGCAAGCTCGATGTCGCGGGCGAGCCGCACCTCCGAACCATGGACCGCGAGATCGCAGTGCAGCGGCGTCTCCTCCTCGACGTCGGCGACGAGGCTCGAGAGTGCCGCGATCAGGCCGAGCTGGTCGAGCGCTGGCGGGCGGAGATCCCGAGCGAGGGTCCGTAGCCGGCTGGCCGCCTCGAGCGCCTGACCACGGGCGGCAGCGAGCCCTGCGGCGACACGCTCTGGCACACCGCGCACCTCGGCGAGATGCTGGAGCTGGCGCGCGAGGTGCAAGAAGAGCTGGAGCGGCTCGTCGTGAAGCTCGCGGGCGAGGTGCAGTCGTTGCTCTTCCTCGGCCTGCACGACCAGTTGGGCGTAGCGCTCAGCGCGTCTGCCGGCACGGCGCTCCGCCGTCACGTCCTCGAAGATGACCTGGACCATGGCCTCGCTCGCCGAGGCGTCCACGGCGACGTCGATGCGGTAGTCGTGCCCGTTCGCCAACGACACCAGCTCACCGGCGCGCTCGCTGAGCTGGCCGTGGCTGTCGAGGAGCTCGCCCCCCGGCCGCCCGATCAATAGGGCGCCGAAGACCTCCTCAGCAGCGGGGTTGGCGGCCCGCACAATCCCGCGCGCGGACAGCACGAGGATGGGCGCGCTGTTCGTCTCGAATAGACGGCGAAAGCGCGCCTCGGCGCGCAGCCGCTCGGCGGTCGCCTCTTCGAGGCGCAGGTGGGCGAGCCGCTCGGCCTCGATACTGCGGCCGAAGACGAACGCCACGAGATCGACAAGGACCAAGTTGGCGATGTCCCCGATGAGATGTCGTTCGAAAGGCCGGATGCTGAGGTCCGGAATCCACAGCAGCGTCGCCCACAGGGCGGTGGCCGCCGAGCCGGCGAGCCCGTAGCGCACGGCTGCGTAACCGACGGGAACGAGCAGCAATGCCACCGAGATGAATCCGGGCACCACCTCGCTGTCGAAGCCGCCGTGCGCGTCGAGCACCAGGTGGGCACCGGCAACGATGACGACCATCACCTGGACGACCCAAAAGCGTACCTCGCGCACCGGCGGTCGCAGCGCGCCTCTCAGCGCCGCCGAGAGCTCAGCGTGTGTTGCGTGGGTCCGTGCCACGGTCCGTCCCCCCGGCCACGAGATGGTGTTCCAGCGCATAGAGCACGGCCTCAGTCCTTGAGGTCACACCCAGCTTGGCGAGCACGTTCGATACGTGGCTCTCGACGGTGCGCAGTCCGAGGACGAGGCGCTGAGCGATCTGCTTGTTGGAGAGCCCTTGGGTCAGTAAGGCCAGCACGTCGGCCTCACGGGGGGTGAGCTGGTCGCCGGTACTGGCCGCGCCAACACGATTGCGCCGCGCGAGGCGAGAGGAGACGGCCCGGTCCAAGACGAAGACTCCGTCGGCGACGGCGCGCACGGCGTCGACAAGCTCACGACCGGACGCGGTCTTCAGCAAATAGCCGGCGACCCCGACCTCGAGCGCCTCCGTCACGTACGCATAGTCGTCGTACGCGCTCACGATGAGGACCCGCACCGGCGAGCCGGCCTCCGCGAGGGTGCGCGCAACCTGCAGACCGCTCATGCCGGGCAGGTTGATGTCCACAATGGCCACGTCCGGGCGAAGCCGGTCGAGGAGCTCGAGAGCCTCCTCGCCGCTGCCGGCCTCGCCGACGACCTCGACACCCTCTTCGCCTTCGAGGACGTAGACGGTTCCCTCGCGGAAGAGCGCGTGGTCGTCGACGATGGCGACGGTGACCGCCCGCTCGGCGGCACGTAGAGTTTCCCCTGATAGGGCCGCTGGCTGGGCATTTTGCTCGCTAGTCAGTGTCGGCACCTCGCCAGTGTGGGGGAATGTGCCGATCGGCCGCCTATGCCAAAAGGCCTCTTTCGCCTCGTCCGAAGTCCCCCCCGACTGTGCCGCTGGCAGGTGGGATCCGTCGTCCGCAGACAGCGGGCCCAGCGGGCCAGAGCGAGCCAGCGGCGTGCTCACCGCGCACCAGCGAGTCGGATAGCCGGCGTGGGTTGGTATTGGCTGGCCACGCCACTTGCTGCAAGGGTGAGCAGGATCAGCAGCGGGCCCGAGTTCGGGTCCGTCGCCGAGCCGGTGGCGATGCCGCCGAGCGCCTCGCCAAACCACCACATTCCGAACGCGAGGACGACGGCCACCGGGAGCAGCGCCCCGAGGAAGCGCCCAGTCGCGAGCCCAACCGCCACGCTAAGCATCGTAACCACGAGAGCGACGGTCACCACCGTCCCGCCACCACCGAGCCCGCGCGCAAGCGCCTTGATCGTCGAGGCGAGCCATGCCGGCTCACCAGCCGCACCCGCTGCCAGCTGCGACGAGAGGGCGCGTGGTCCGAGGTTCGCCGGCTGCAATAGCAGTGCCGCGCCGATCGCCCAGATGAGGGCGACCACCGAGCGAGCGGTGCGCGTCGAGAACACGCCGACCCGCTCCGCCGCGTCGATACGCCGAGCTGGCCAGGCGAACAGGGCCCCGATCCCATACAGCAGCACCGCGCCCGGCGCGCCACTGATCGGTGAGGCGGCGCCGCCGAGCAGGCCGCCAAGCCCTTCACCGAGCCACCACACGCCGAGGGACCACGCCATCGAGGCGGCGAGCGCGCCACGGACCCCGCGTCCGAGCACGAGAGCGACGCCGATACCGAGCTGGACGGCAGCGAACAGGGCATTGAAGAACACGATCCGCGGCGCCAAGAGCCGAGCGACCTCCGCGATCGGGCCGGCCACGAAGGCCGGGCTGCCCGCGGCACTCGGAAGCAGCACCGTGGTGACAAAAGCGTGCGAGAACATCGATGGCTGCAACTGAAGCAGGCCATCGAAGACCCAAAAAAGCCCGAGCGCCAGCTGGATTCGGCGCGCTCGGGGCGAGCACGCGGCGACGGCGTCCATGCGTCTCGGCGCGCGACGCTGGAGCGAGCGGCGTGGCACCTGGAATAAGCGCGGTCCTGCCGTCACGGCGGTCGACATGGTGGGCCTCCTCGCGGACCTCGCGCTGAAGATCAGGGGGACGCGTGCCGCTCGTTGTATCCTCACGACGGCGCGGGGGCGGCGATACCCCGGTACTGCGGATGCGAGCACCCGAGATGCCACGGGTCACTCCGTAAAAACCCTGATCGCCCCTGAACGCGGCATTTGGCGGGCCTCGTCAGACCTAGGGATCTGCCGCTCCTCGCGCAATCTCCGTAGTTCCACGGAGCGAACCCCCGAAGGATTGCGCGCCCGTAGTCCCGTGGCATCCGGGTTTCGCCGCCGCCCCGGCGCGCCGACGATGACAGTGTCGCCTCGGCCGTACGGGGCGGAAGGAGGGCAACAAGGTGGACACCACGCAGGAACCGTCGCCACGGCGAGTCATGATCGGTCTGAGCAGCCTCCTTGGTGGGCTCACACTCAGCGCAGCGGCGGTGATCGGTGTGGCAGCGGGCGTCGGTGCCGTCTGGCACGCGACGAACCCCGCGACCGCGACCAGCGCGGCATCGTCCGCGGCCGCGGCCCCAGCCAGCGGGGCGACCCTTGCCGTCACCATCGAGAACGTCAAGACCCCACAGGGCCAGCAGCCCGCCTACGTCGGCAGCAACGGCGTCGGTGCGGCCGTGCTCGGCACCGTGACGGCCGGGTCACCGACGACGGTCACGATCGTCAACAAGACGCCCATGCCTCACACCTTCACATCGCCCGCGCTCGGCATCAACGAGACCGTCCCGCCGGGCCCTGCGACCGTGCACTTTACGATCAACCCGAAGCAGGCGGGCCTCATCAGCTGGCAATGCGCAATTCCTTGCGGGACCTGGGCCATGGCGCACGCCGGCTACATGATGGGCACCATCAAGGTAGCGGCATGAGCGCCGTTTCTGCCTTGCCCCGACGCCGCGGCGGACGTGCCCTTTTGGACACGACCCGCCAGATCGAGATCGCCGCCGGCGCTGGCTACTCGCTCTTGATGACACTCGACCACCTCGGCGCCCGAGTGCTCTCTTTCCGCGAGCACCGCCGGATCATCGCGGCGAAAAAGCGCCGAATCCCATGGACGTCCTGGGTCGTCATCGGCGGCGTCTCCAGCCTCGTCGCTGTGCTCGGTGTTGGCGTGGTGAGCAACATCTCCGGCGAGAACGCCTGGCTCACCGCCGGACCCGCGGGGGCGGCGAGCGCCGCAGCGGTACCGATCGCCGCAAGCACCTCGGCGCTGTCAACCAGCACCGTCACTCCTCACAACGCCCAGAGCTCCGCCACCAGAAAGGAATCTCCCAACATGTCGACCAAGAGCACCGCCGCGAAGACGATCGCCACCGGTCTGACCGGTGCCCTCGCAGTCGCCGGCGGCACCGCGGCCCTCGCCGCTCCCGCCAGTGCCGCCCGGGTGCCGGCCGCCAAGCACGTCGTCCACAAGACCCTCGTCATCCAGTCGAGCGGTCGCAAGGGCTGGCCCGAGTTCGTCAACAGCAAGGACATCGTGCTGCCGAAGAACTCGACCGTGGTCCTCACGATCGACTCCCACGACGACGGCTCCGCCCCGCTGCCGAAGAACGTCGTCTTCTACGACAAGGTCATGGGCACGGTCGGCGGCAAGGAGACGGCCGGAGGCAAGACCCTGAGCGGCGTGAAGAACAATGTGATCTCGCACACCTTCACGATCCCCCAGCTCGGCATCAACCTGCCGATCCCCGCCGCCCCCACCGGCAAGGTCATCGTGGTGCAAGCCACGATCCACACAGGCAAGGCCGGGACCTACACCTGGCAGTGCTACGCCCCATGCGGCACGGGCAAGAACAGCGAGCACGGCCCGATGGATGCCAGTGGCTACATGAAGGGCACCGTCACCATCAAGTAGTCACAGGTTCAGCCCACCGCCCGCCGCTGCCCCCCGCAGCGGCGGGCGGTGGCGCGCTCGCCGAGGGCGGGTCCCGAGTACCACGTGGTGCGGGTCGAGGCGGAAGACATCGTGACCGGCGACGAGATGGAGCAGCTGCTCGCACCGGCCCGGCCCGGCCCGTACCGTGGCGTGCAGCCCCCCGGGGAACAGTCCTGAAGAGCTCGCCCACGTGATGCGCAGGGTTCTCAGGAGGAGACGCTCAGCACGCGGTGGTGCTCGAGGTTCTGCTTCACCTCCTCACCGAGACGAGCCGACTTGTCCTGGACACGCCGTACTTGGTCGCCGTCGCAATCCACCAGATCGATACCCGAGGAAGCCGGCAAGGGCTGCGAAAAGGTTCTTCGGGCGGGCCACGACCATGGGGAAGGCGTTCGTCAATGGCCCGCCTGGCGCCGGACGACAACGTCTCAGGCCACACCCACCTCGAGCTTGGACGGACCGGGGAGCTCCGCGTGCACATTGGGCACGCTCGAGGCGCCCGCGCCCTTCACAAGGTGGCGGGCGGGGCCGAGTCACTCGATGACAAAGAGCCGGGGAGGTGGGCACCGCCTTTTGCTGCGATGCTCCCGCTGCGCCGCGTCGACCTCCGCACTGCGGCCGGGCCGCGCTCGTGCAACAGGTCATCGCGAAGGATCGGCGCGGCGCAACCGAAGCGCCCGAGCGACCCTCAGCCCACCCGTAGCGCCGCGGTACGCCTCGCCAGTTCCGAGATGCGCGA
>JAJZKA010000103.1 GCA_021809805.1 Actinomycetes bacterium | reverse complement strand
ACCTCGCGCAGCAGCTCGCTCAGCTCGGTGGCACGGCGCCCGGACGGATCAGGCCGCTCGTGATGGCCGACGAAGAAGGCGGCACGGCACAACGGCTCGCCAACCTGGTCGGCGAGGTGCCCGCGGCGCGAACGCTCGGGGCAGAGGACACTCCGATGGTGATACGTCGCGTCGCCACCTCGCTCGGGCGGGCACTGCGCGCCGCCGGCGTGACGATGGACCTCGCACCGGTCGCCGACGTGGACGGCGGCGTCGGCCCCAGCAATCGCGACCCCGATGGGACACGGTCGTTCGGTGCGGACCCCACCCGGGTGAGCGCCGACGTCGTCGCTTTCTTAAAGGGCCTCGCGACCGGCGGCGAGATCGCGGTCGTCAAGCACTTCCCGGGTCTCGGCGGAGCGAGCGGCAACACCGACGTGATGGCCGCCCACACCCTTTCCTGGCCAACCGAGCAACGCCTCGGCCTGCCGCCGTTCGCTGCAGCGATCGCAGCCCACGTACCGGCGGTGATGGTGAGCAACGCTACGGTCCCCGGGCTGAGCAGCTTGCCGGCGAGCCTCTCGTCGACGGTGGTCGAGGGGGTCCTCCGTGGGCGCCTCGGCTTTCACGGCCTCATCCTCACCGACTCACTCTCCGCAGTGGCGATCACGGCCGCCGGCTTCAGCGTTCCTGAAGCGGCGGTGGCCGCTCTGCGGGCGGGCGAGGACCTGGTCCTCTACAGCCCGCCGTCAGGCTCGCTCGCGGCCTTGACCGCCGCAACCCGCACGGCGATCACCCGCGCCGTCGCCACCCGCTCGCTCAGCCGCTCGCGGCTCGAGGCCGCGGTCGCTCACGTCCTGTCGGCCAAGGCCATCCCAGTCTGCGGCACCGCGGTCGGGTAGTCCCCCGTCAGGCACGCCGAGCAGAACCCGGTGCCCGGCGTTGCGATGGCGGCGAGCAGACCGGGAAGGCTGAGATAACCGAGCGAGTCGGCACCGAGATGCGCCGTGATCTCCTCCAGATCCATCTTCGCAGCGAGCAGTTCGTCCCGGACCGGCGTGTCGATGCCGTAGAAACAGGGCCAGCGGAAGGGGGGCGAAGAGACGCGCAGATGGACCTCTGCGGCGCCGGCCTCTCGCAGGAGGCGGATGATCTGTTGGGTCGTCGTGCCACGCACGACTGAATCGTCGACCACGACGAGGCGCCGCCCGGCGATGGTCTCGCGCAGCGGGTTCAGCTTGCGACGCACCGCGGCGACACGGTCCGCCTGGGTCGGAGCGATGAAACTCCGACCGATGTAGCGGTTCTTCACCAGTCCCTGCCCGAACGGGATGCCGCTCGCAGCGGCAAAGCCCTCGGCCGCGGGAAGGCCCGAGTCCGGCACCCCGATGACGAGGTCCGCGTCCACCGGAATCTCCTTGGCGAGCTGCTCGCCCATGCGGTGGCGTGCCGAGTGGACCTCTCGGCCATATAGGCGGGTGTCAGGTCGGGCGAAGTAGACGAACTCGAAGACGCACAGATGGGTGTCGATCCGATCGGCCGGGAAGGGCCAGACCGACCGCGGCCCGCACTCATCGATCACCACCATCTCGCCCGGCGCGATCTCGCGCACGAACTCGGCCCCGACGATGTCGAGTGCCGGACTCTCCGAGGCGACAACCCAGCCGCCCTTGCTGCTGCCATCGCCAGCAGCGATGCGACCAAGACACAGCGGCCGGAAGCCATTGGGGTCGCGGACCGCGACCAGTTGGCGCTCGTCCATGAGCGTCAAGGAGAACGCCCCCTCGAGGCGCGGCAGCACGCTGCAGAGCGCCTGTTCGAAGGCGTCCGCCTGGCCGGCCAAGAACGACTGGGAGATGAGCTCGGCAATCAGATCGGAATCCGAGCTCATCACTCCCGGGAGCATTCCCGCCTCAGATTCGAGCTGGGCCACGTTGCTCAGATTGCCGTTGTGCCCGAGGGTGAAGCCGGCCCGGCCCTCGGACCGGTACACAGGCTGGGCGCTGTGCCAGGTGCTCGGGCCGGTCGTCGAGTAGCGCACATGGCCGATACCGAGATGACCTTCGAGAGAGGCGAGGTTTCGGGCATCGAAGACCGAAGTGACGAGGCCCATGTCCTTGACGACGGTGATTGTCTCCCCGTCGCTCACGGCGATCCCGGCCGATTCCTGACCCCGGTGCTGGAGCGCGAAGATCCCGTCGAAGACCAACGGGGCGATCGATCGCTCGGGCGCGTAGATCCCAAAGACGCCACACGCCTCCCTCACCTCTCCATTGTGCCACCGATGGGCGAACAGGCGGGCCCGCGGCACTACCCTGCGGGCCGTGATCGACCTGCATACCCACTCGACGTGCTCGGACGGCTCCGAATCCCCCGCCAGCGTCGTCGAGCACGCCGTTGCGAGCGGCTGCAGCGCAGTCGCACTCACCGACCACGACAACTTGGACGGCCTCGCTGAGGCGCGAGCCAGGGCCCTCGAGCTCGGCATCCGCCTGGTCCAGGGCTGCGAGGTCTCCTGTTCGACGCAGACCGGGACCATGCACATGCTGTGTTATTTCATCGAGGAAGAGGACGGTCCGCTCCAGCAGGAGCTGGCGGCGCTCCAGCGCGACCGCGAGCGGCGCAACGCGGTGATGGTCGAGCGCCTGGCAGACCTCGGGCTAGCGATCACCTATGACGAGGTCCTCGCCGAGGCGGGAGGCAGGGGGGTCGGGCGCCCACATTTCGCCGCGGTGCTCATGCGCCACGGCCTCGCGAGCTCGGTGAATGACGCCTTCGAGCGCTATCTCGCCAAGGGACGACCGGGCTACGTGCCAAAGACCCGGGTCGAGGCGCCCGAGATCATCGAGCTGTGCCGGCGCTCGGGGGGCTGTGCCGTGCTCGCCCATCCGCTCTCCCTCGAGCTCGAAGGTGACGACCTGCGACGGCGTCTCGCCGAGCTTGCATCGGCGGGCCTCGCCGGGCTGGAGTGCCACTACGGACGCTACGGGCCCGACGAGCGCCACCGCCTCGCCGATCTGGCGGTCGACCTCGGCCTCGTCGCGACCGGCGGTTCCGACTACCACGGGAGCTACAAGCCCGATCTCGAGGTCGGAACCGGACGCGGCGATCTTGAGGTGCCAGAATCGGCCCTCCTAGAGCTCGAGGAGCGGCGCCCGCACACGTCGTG
The DNA here is from genome assembly GCA_021809805.1 of Actinomycetes bacterium. Taxonomy (GTDB): domain Bacteria; phylum Actinomycetota; class Acidimicrobiia; order Acidimicrobiales; family Bog-793; genus JAKABX01. Next base: position 10,449 of record JAJZKA010000103.1, on the reverse strand, counting down.
AATCGCGCGCTAGCGGTCCTCGGCTCGCGGTTCGAGCACCAGGTCAGCCGGCGGCTGCTCGGGCACCTGCCAGACCAAAAAGCCGTGGTTCCAGTCGCCGTGGAGGCGGTTCACCGACGCGGTCATCGTCGAGAAGGCGGACTCGAAGCCGGCCCAGTCCCCTTCGTCGATCGCCGCCCGCAACGCGGCAAGCTCGCCGTCGATGAAGGCCGTCATGTCCTCGTCGTATTGCGGGCGGACGACGACGCACTGCTTGAGGAGCTTGGTGCCCTCAGAGAGCTGGAAGCGCGCGAGGCGCCGGTTCTGTGCCTTCGCGGCGTGGTAGCAGCGCCAGAAGCGCTCGCCGATCTCGAGCATCAGCCGCGCGACGCTCGGCTGCAGCCGAGCCAGCGCCTCGAGGCTTAGCTCGGTCTTGCCGTTACTCGCAGCGTGGGTGTGGTCCCGCTCGACCTGCACCTCTACCTGCTCATTGGTCATGACCGCCCCGATCGCTCCCCGTGACGAAGGTGCTCTCCGCCGCCCGGCGATGGTAGCGGGGACCGCGCCACTAGCGGCCCGAGGCGATCGCCACGGCCCCGGCTGTGGGTGCAGGCGAGGGCGCGAGTTCCCGAGCAGTCCCGCCCTCGTTGACATAGCCGCGCCAGGACAGCACCCAGTAGCCCGCGCCCACAGGCGACGCGGCGATGCCGACGAAGCGCCCGGGATGCTTGATCAGCCCTCCGAGCGCGTGCGCCGAGCCGAAGGTGTAGACGCGCCCCGACGACGTGAGCACGAGATATCCCTCGCCGTCGGGGAGCGCCGCCATCCCGACGGCATGCACCCGCAGTCGCTTGCCGATATAGCCAAAGCCCGGCGCCGCGCCAAAGGCGTCGACCTTGCCCGACGCCTGGATCAGCCAGTAGCCGTTCGCGACCGGGTCGGCGGCGATACCGACGACCGGCCCGGTGACCGTCGTTCCGGCGGTCGCCGTGAGCGCGCGCGCGCTCCCGAAGCCGAAAACGTGCCCCTGGGAATCCGCAACCCAATAGCCCGTGCCGACATCGTTGGACGCAATCCCGACGAGCTGGCTGGCATGTGCAACGGGTCCGACCGAGCCCAGGCCGTGCGCTCCCCCGGCACCTACGACACGCCCGCTGGCGGCGAGGGCCCACCAGCCGTGACGGGGGTCGGCGGCGAGCGCGACGAAATGCGTCTGTCTACGAGCAAGGAGCGTGTCGAGCGGCGAGCTGCCAAAGGCGAGCAGGCGACCGCCGGAGGTCAACAGCGCGTAGCGCTCCGGCGGCGGCGGCGGCGGCGCAACCTCGAAGCTGAATCTGACGGTGTCGCTGCCGCCGCGGGCGTCGACGACCTGGATCTCCACCGACGTCGTGCCCACTGTCCCAGGCCGGCCGCTCAGCACTCCCGAGGAGGACAACAACAGCCCACCAGGGATCGAGCTGTGTGGGGCGATCGCCCAGCGATACGGACGGACGCCACCATCGGCGCGCATCGCCACCGCATAGGGCTCGCCGAGGCGAGCCTCAGGCAGGCGCGTGGTCTTGATCAGCGGACCCGGCGCCACGACCAACTGGAGCGACGCCGACGCGACGTCGCCGTGGTTGTCGACGACGCTCACTTTGAACTGGCTGTTCGAGGACTTGAGGGGGTGGCCGTTCAACAGGCCGTTCGCGGCGAGGCTCACCCCGGGCGGCAGACCGCTCGCGGTCCAATGGTTGCCACCGGTGCCGCCATCGGCGACGAGCACCGCCGAGTAGTTCGCGCCGACCTCGGTCGCGGGTACCTCGGCCGTCGAGACGACGAGCCGACCCGTGGTGAGGAAGGTCGTCGCCGTGGTGCCGTCCGGACTCTTTACGACGACCGGGGCGTTGGCGTCGAACACGCCGGGAGGAACGCTGAAGGTGAGGGTCGTGTCTCCGGTCGTCTTGAAGGGGACGAGCACGGTCTCGATGCTCACCGAGCTCGCTCGGCCAAAGCCCGAACCCGACAACGTGACCTCGGTTCCCACGCCGCCGCCCTCGGGGCTCACGTGCTGGATGACGGGCGGATCGGGTTGCACCGCGCCGCTGGCGCAGGCGGTGGCGCCCGGCAGCAGGCGCCCGTCGCCGCGGGCGTCGGCGAGCGAGCAATAGGTGGCGGCGGGGTCGGTGAGGCTGGCCTGGCTCGCGGGGATAGCGTCGAGTGCCGGATCGGCCGGTGAGGGATTGAGCGCGACCGTCTTCACCGGCCCCCCGTTCGACGCGAGCCCGGGCTTGCCCCCGATAAACAACCGCGCGAGGGGCGCTGAAGGGGCGCCGTCGCAGGTGCTGGCGGCGACGATCACGCCGGGGCCGAGCGTCGCGCCTGGCGCGCAGGCGCCGGCCCCCGTGCGCGCCAGCACGTCGCCCTGTAGCCCGACCACCCCCGAGCCACCGACGGCCCCGGCGCCCGCGATCACCCGGTCGCCGATGAAGGTCGAACCTTCGATGCTCGCCGCCCCCCCTCCGAGCGCGATGGCCCCGGCGACCTCGCCAGCGAGATCGTCGACGAAGGTCGAGCCCTGGACCTGCAAGGTGCTCGCGCCCGAGGCAGGCGAGAAATCGATCGCGCCGCCGCTCACGCTCGGGGAGAGGGAGCCGTCGTCGGCAAATGTGCTCCCCAGCACAGTGAGCGCGCCACCGCGGTCGAGGATCGCCCCCGCCGGAGCCGCCCGCAACGTCAGCGCCGTCATCGTGATGCTGCCGGGGCCGGAGAGCGTGAGCGCGGGACCGAGGCCGTTGCCGATGAGCACCGAGCCGGCGGCGGACCCGACGATCGAGACCGGCAGGGAGTTGTCGAGCGTGAGGGGGGAGCTCACCTCGTAGGCCCCGCGCGCCAGCTCGATCGTCCCACCGGTGCGACTGGCGTGGGCGATCGCCTGGGCGAGGGTGCAGGGATGTGCTCGCCCGCAGGTGCCGTGCTTGGCCGTGGGCATGGCGAAGAGGACCGGGGAGCCCGAAGCCGATGCCGACGGCGCCGTGACGCTCGCGAAGAACGCCAGGCCGATCACCAGTGCCAACGCGAGCGCTCGCACGGCGCGCGGCATCCGGCTCGCTTCGGCCATGCGCTGACCGTAGCCGGCGGGCCCTGTCGACCGGGACGCGCCCAGCCGGACTTCTCGCGTTGGTATGGTGCGGTGTGCAGCATTTACTCGTCCAATGGGGCTACATCGCTCTGTTCCTGGTGACGGCGATCTCCGCCTTCGGGGTCCCCATCGGCTCGGAGCTCGTGATGGCTTACGGCGGCGCGCTCGCGAGCGGCCAGATCCTCACCGGACCGAAGGACCACTTCTCCCTCGGCCTGGTCATCCTCATCGCCGTGGTGGGCGAGCTGGTCGGCTCGCTCTTCGGCTATGGGCTCGGTCGGTTCGGCGGCCGGCCCTTCATCGATAAAGCGGGCAGATACATGCTCCTTACGCACCGGGATCTCGACCGCGTCGAAGGCTTTCTCGCCAGCCACGGCGAGGGCTTCGTCTTCGTCGGGCGGCTCCTCCCGCTGCTTCGTTCGTTCGTCTCGATCGTGGCCGGGCTGGCTGAGATGACGATCGCCCGCTTCGTCGTCTTCACCGTGGTCGGGTCCGCGATCTTCAGCGCGGCGCTCGGCGGGATCGGCTACGCCGTCGGCAGCAACTGGCACCGCGTCGTCAAGGACTTCTCCGACGCTGGATACGTCGTCGGCGCCATTGCCGCCGTCGTCGTGCTCGTGGCCATCGGCCACCGGGTGAAGGTCCTGCGCGAAGAGCAGCAGCTCGATCAGCACGGGGAACCAGGCGCCCTGTAGCGATCCACCGCGACCGCGCAGCTGGATGCTACGAAGAAAGGGTGACTGAACTGCGGCGGGCGCCGCGCCCCAAGGCTCGGACCTCCACCTCCAACTTCGGGGTCGGGCGGCGTGAGGCCCACGACTCCACTGCCTTCTACGCCCGTTTCAGCTCACCCGAGCTGCTGTTGAGCGAGGACGTTCCCGACCCCGAGACGATCGACGAGCCGTTCATCTGCGGCGATGCGCGCTCGATGGACCAGGTGCCAAACGACTCGGTCGCCCTCGTGGTGACCTCGCCTCCGTACTTCGCGGGCAAGCAGTACGAGGAGGAGCTCGACCGCGAGGGTGTGCCGAGCTCCTACCTCGAGTACCTCGCGTTGTTGCGCGACGTCTTCGCCGAGTGCAAGCGGAAGCTCGAGCCGGGTGGACGGATCGCGGTCAATGTGGCGAACCTGGGCCGCAAGCCCTACCGGAGCCTTTCCGCCGACGTCACCCACATCCTGCAGGACGAGCTCCACCTGCTGTTGCGTGGCGAGGTGATCTGGCAGAAGGGCGAAGGGGCCAGCGGCTCGTGCGCTTGGGGCTCGTTCCGCAGCGCCGCCAACCCGGTCCTGCGTGACCTCACCGAACGGGTAATCATCGCGAGCAAGGGGCGCTTCGACCGTGCCCTTTCGGTCAAGCAGCGCCAGCTCCGTGGTCTTCCGCACGAGAACAGCCTGACGAGCGACGAGTTCATGGCGGCGACGCTCGACGTCTGGGAGATCCCCCCAGAGAGCGCAACACGCGTCCACCATCCAGCGCCATTCCCTGTCGAGCTGCCCGAACGCCTCGTCCACCTCTACACTTACCGCGGCGACCTGGTCCTCGACCCCTTCATGGGCTCGGGTTCGACGATGCTCGCCGCCGCGCGTAGCGGGCGCCGCTACGTCGGCTACGACCTCGACCCGAACTACGTCGAGATCGCCCGCGAGCGAGTGCGGCACGGCGGGAGCGAGCCGGCCAGACGGCGCGCCGAGCGCGGCGAAGACGCAGGGCGCTACCTGAGCGCGGCGGCAGGCCAGGGCAAAGCTGTGCAAGCGATCGCCGAGAATGTGCTGCGGTCGGCGGGCTTCACCATCTCCGCCCGCAACCGCAAACTGCCCGGTCTCGGCCTGTCGGTCTCCCTCGTCGCGACTGACCGGAGCGGCGGCGAATGGTACTTCGACGTCTCTGGAGCCTTTACCACCAACCGGGCGGGGATGAGCCGCACCGAAACGCTCTGGAAGTGCCTGGGGCGCGCCCACGTCCTTGCCGCCAATGGCGTCTGTCCCGTCGTGCTGCTGACCTCGCACCTGCCCCGCGCCGGTAGCGACGGGGACGCCGCGCTGCACGCGGCGGGTCGAGATGCCTTCTTCGACGCCGCCGAGATCCTCGACCCCGCGGCGGCCGATCGCCTCGCCGCGTACGCGCGGGGTCAGAAGCGCCGGGCACCCCTCCCGGGATTCTGGCGATCCGAGGAGCTCGGTGACCGCCACCGCCTCTCCGGCACGCTTCGGCCCACCCGGGCCGCTGCAGTCCGCCGAACTGCACCAACCAAAGCGGCGCGTGCGCGCAGCGCGCCGTCGGGACGGCACTCTGCCTGACCTGCGGACCACGGTGACCGAGCTCGCCACCGGGCTCGGGATGCTCGGCGACGATTCGCTCGAGACGGTCTTCGCGCGGCGTCCCCCCGAGATGACGAGTGTGGCTCCCGAGCTCTGGGACCGCCTCGAGCACGCCTACGGCGGCGGCGCGCTCGGCGACCAGTTCAGGCTCGCCTGGTCGAACGGGCGAGCCTTTCTCGAGGCAAGCGACGGGCTGCGCGGGCGGCACCCGCTCAGCGTCGAGTGGAAGGGCTCGCACCGGGCGCCGGGAGACGAGGTGGCACCGATCGATCTTCGCATCGACCACGTCTATCTCGTGAGCTGCAAGTACGCCTCGAAGATCATGATCAACACTTCACCGTTCCATCTCTTCGAGCGCATGCTGCGCGGGCCGCAAGGCACGCGGAACGGGGACTGGTACGCCGAGGTCGCCCCGGCCGAGTACCAGGCGCTGTACTCGGCGACGCTGGCGGCTGTTGGCGTGCCGGCGGCGCCCGAACCAAGCCGGCTGGATGCTCGAGATCGCGCCGGCCTGGCGGCCGCACTGGCGGGAGGCTGGCCGGACGCAGTCGAAGAAGCACGCCGAGCCTTCGTCCGGGTTGTCACTGCGCAGACCGCGTTGCGGTGGCGCCGCCAGGTCACCGCCGCGTCTGCCGAGCCGTTGCTCTGGCGGCTGCTGCGGATGGGGAGCGCCCCTTATTTCCTGCTCGGCGGCACCTTGGACGCGCCCTTGCGTCTGCGCATTGCTACCCCCTGGGACTGGCGCCAGTCATTTCGGCTGCGCCGGTTCGCGATCGAGGCGTCGTCGAGCGCACAGCCCAGCGTCACGTGGCGCGCCGGCGTCGAGGACCGCCATCGCGGCGAGCTCTGCGATGTCGCCGGCCACGTCGAGGTGCGTTGGAGCCATGGCCGCTTCGGCGGCAACCCGGAGGCCAAGGTCTATCTGGACACGCCCCACCGCCTGGTCCCCGGCTACTTCGCGCTCAGCTAGCCCGCGCCTGAACGCCCCTTGCGCGCTGCCATGGAGGCGGCGCCTATTGACAAGGATTGGGCCGAGTCGTCGGCGCGAGCGCGCGACTGAGCAGGCCACCGTCGTCGAGCGCGTCCCAGAACTCGGTATCGACGCTGGAATTCCACGTCCACATGAGCCAGCCGGAGACCGCCAACCCACCGATGTGACAGCTCGCGCGTTGCCAGGAAGTCAGGGCCTTCACCGCGACGGCGACCGGTGCGGCCCGCGTAGCACCGAACTCTCCCATGATCACGGGTTTGCGTGTCGAGCCTGCACCGAAGCTGTTGACCTGCGTCAGCTCGGGTCCGAGGTTCGGGTAGACGTGGATATCCACAAAGTTGACCTGCGTCGCCGCGGCGAAGAGGAGCTGTGGCCGAACGGTCCATGTCGATCGTTTGACCGACGGCGGGTACACGCCGACGCCGACCAAGCTTCCCGGGACAAGGCGGTGGATCGTCGAAGTCAGGCTGTTGGCCCAGTGGACGAGGTTCGAATTCTCCATCGCCACGCGCGAAGCCGCGGAGGCCATGTTGTAGCGCTTGCCATCCGCGGTCGCGACGATCCCCGACTTCCAGGAGAGGGGCGCGGCCGTGTTGTTCCAGTCCTGCTCGCCCTTCAGCTCCCAAAGCGCGTCGACGAGCGGCGCACCGTCGCCACGCAGTGCCGTGATCAAGTTGGTCAGGTAACGGTTCTGGCTAGCGATGAAGACCGGGCTGAGGTAGTCGGCGTTGTAGATGCCAAAGCTGTGGCTGAGAGAAGGGGCGTAGCCGCCGGAGTTGGGCAGTGCCCCGACGGTGATCAAGGTACGCACGCCGTACTGGGCCGCGGTCTTCACGAAGTCCGCGAGGTTGCGGACGTACGCGCTGTTCAGACCCGCCCCATGCGGGTTCCCGATCTGTCCGGGGTTGAGGAACACCCTCGCCGCGTTGTAACCCAGCCCCTGCCAGGTCTTGAGCATCGCGACGACCTCGCTGTGGTTGTAGTACGAGGGAGCGAAGGTCTCATTTGCATACTCTCGACTGCGGCCCACGATCGCCCGGAGCACCAGCGGCTGGTAGTCGAAGCCGCGCAGTCGGAATGTGGCCTTGGTCGAGGCCACCACGAAGTGACCCCCATGGACGGCGTCGACGGCCTGGAGCGGGCTGTCGATCGCGCTCCGCACACGACGGGTCGCCGCGGGTCGTTTCGCCCCCACGGCGCGCCCGACGGTCGCGGCCGAGATACCGGCAGTGCCGATTGCGGCGAGTCCGGTCATGCCCAGGGAGCCAAGTAGGCGCCGAGCGCGAGAATGCATCTTCATTCAGATCCTCACCCGTCGTATCGAGTTGCATTCAGACGGTGGCCGCTGGAGCGATCCGGTCCAACGATTCCGTCGGCGCGAGCGTAGAGCGTCACTTCACCATGACGCAGGCGGTTTCTGCTCGACCGTCAGACTGAAGCGAGCAAGCTGCGGGCCGAACGTCGCGGAGCTGTCCGGCACGTCGGGGCGAAATACCTGCGAGGCACCGCCATAGGTCGCAGGTCGGACCCGAGATCCCATTCGCTTGCCGCTCCTGTTAGGGCTCTGTGACGAGCACCACATCGGCGAGCCCTTGCGACACCGCTCCCTGTTCCGCGACCGACTCGTCGGCCTTTTGAAACCTCCGCCGCTCACAGTGCCACAGGACCGTAACGTTCGGGCCGCGACGGCGTGACGCCAAGCGGGTCCGCCGCGACGCCACATCGCCGAAGACAGTCGCTCGGTCAACCATCACGTCGCGATTCCTCTCACCGGGATCGGTCCGATGCCGGAACCAACCTTGGCCAGTGGGGTGGACGCGGGGTGCGCCACTCGCTGCAGCCGAGCACCTCCCGACGACACCGATGAGACGCAAGCATCTTCTTTCTTGCACTCGATTGCCCCGACAAAAGACCGTGTCGAGGGCGCCGACGCGATAGCGATTGCGTTCCCCACGGCGGCGAGCAAAGCCGACTGCGGAAGGAACTTGAGGGTGCATCTTGATCGGCGTGAGCGTGAGGACCTGGCGAAACCAGGCCACGTGCGCTTCGGGCTCCTCAGCGCTCAATGGAGCTTTGCTGAGATGGCGCTCCCGACGTTGGCGACGTGGTCGCGCACGCTCAATATCGTGTCATGGACATGGTCGAAACATCGGTATGCCCATTCGCTTGTCGTCCGCCTCGACAAGCGTCAGGTTGCCACGGCGCTCTCGCGCGGATCCATCTCGGCGAGCTCTTCGCCGTCGCACAACCCGGGGCGCACGAGTGCTTACAAAGAACAACTCCGTGGCAGCCCTGTGTCTGGAATCCTTGATCGACCGCTGTTCGGCGAGGCGCCTTCCTCCTCTCGTCCCTCGCGGCGTTCCGGCCAGATGGGTCAGTGACATAGGTGTCTCCGGTCAATGACATGTACGGGGCGATGGTGGCCTCCAGGACCCGTCTGTGGGGTCCGCCGTCTTCAAGACGATGCAGGTGGCGACGCAACGCCGGACCAGGCACCGCGCATTCGTGTTGAGAGAGCCGGCCGAACGGGCTTTTTTGTGGCGTCGGAGGCTTGAGTCCCTGGCGAGACCTTTCCAGCGCCGAGTCAGCCCTATTTGAGGTTGGAACGGTGCATTCCTGGTTGCGGGTCATCGCCCGTCGCCGCCCGGCCCTTGGTGGCGCTGTCGTCGTCGACCTGGGCAGGGCTCTGGCTCCAGCTGGCAAGGAATCCCAGCTGCTCCTGGGCGTGACTTTTGGCGGCGGCGGTGTAGGCGATAAGAGTGAGCCCGTCACCGGGGAGCTCAAGGGCGTCGCCGGTGAGCTCGAGTTCGCCCACGATTTTATGGTGGATACGTTTGGGCGCGCTCCGGTGGAGTCGCACGTTGTGACGGGCCCAGCGAGAACGGAATGCCTCGCTGCGGGTGGCGAGCTCACCGACAAGGTCGCTGAGCGCGCGATCGAGCGGATTGCGGCCAGCCTCGGTCCGCAGCGTCGCGGCGGTGTCGTCGGCGACGCTACTCCAGTCGAGAAAGAACTCACCGGCACGCGGGTCGAGAAAAACGAATCGGGCGAGGTTCAAAGGCAGGGTCCGTGAGCTGAGGATGTCGGCGTAGAGGGCGAAGCACATCTGGTTGGCCGCGAGGATGTCCATTCGGCTATTACGCAGGTAGGCGGGAGTGGTCAGGGCGTCCAGGACGCCGTAAATGCTCGGCCTGATTCTGGGACGAGCGCCCTTACGGCCGCCGCGAGCAGAGGTGCTTGTCGCCCAGGCCAGATCGAACAGGTGTGCCCGTTCGGCCTCGTCCAATTGCAGCGCCCGAGAGAGCGCCTCGAGCATCGATTCGGAGGCACCGGCCAGGTTCCCGCGCTCCAAGTGGGTGTAGTACTCCACGCTCATTCCGGCCAGCATCGCGACCTCGGCCCGGCGCAGCCCCGCGACGCGGCGCTTCTCCCCGTAGGTCGCCAAGCCGACCTGGTCCGGGGTGATGCGGGCGCGGCGGGTGGTCAAAAAGTCACGGGCCTCGGCACGGGCATCCATCGCGCTACGGTAAGCCGCGATCAGCCGAAGTGGGAGGTACTGCCGGTACCTCTTATGACAACCTCTCGCACACGGACAGGAGATCCGGTCTGCTGGACTGGTGCCCAACACCGTGGGTCAAGAGCCGCCCATGAACGGCATCGCCGAGCCTCCACTGACGCCTCTCGAGTTCGCCGATTCCGCACCGACCCGGCGGTCCCGGCCGGGCTGCGGCGATGCTCGGCTTCGGGGCGATCGCCCTCGACGCCCAAGGGACCAACGTCGCCCCGCCCGCCATCCACCATGACCTCGGCGGCGGGTTTATCGGGCTGCAGTGGATCGTCACCGGCTACACCTTGGTGTTCTCGGCGCTGGGGCGTTCGCAGTCCCCCAGGCCAGCCTGCTGCACGGCTGCAAATCGGCCTCCTGGCCACCGCTGCTCTTGGCGCCCTGACCGCCGCCCTCACCTTCCGAACTCCTCTTTTTTGATCTAGAGAAAGACAAACGACATGACTCACGAGATCCCCACCGTCGTTCTAAAC
>JAJZKA010000102.1 GCA_021809805.1 Actinomycetes bacterium | reverse complement strand
TAACTGGTCCCCGCATGCAAGTGCCGACGTCGTGAGCGACGATTTGGCAATCTGAAGGGCTAATGCCGCCCAATTGCGTTTCATGCACAGCGGGAACGCGCAGTAATCTGTTGTTATGGCCCGCGAAAATGACCGTACCCCCCCAATAGACGGACGACGAGCCCGCGGTGAACGGACCCGTCTTCGCGTCCTCGAAGCGCTCCTCGAGCTTGTCGAGGAAGGTGAGCTGCGACCGACGGCCCAGGAGGTCGCCGCTCGCGCCGGCGTGGCGTTGCGCACCGTGTACCACCACTTTGAGGATGTGGCGGCGCTGCGCTCGATGGCGCTCTCGTTGCAGATGGAGCGCTACCGCGAGGTGCTCACGCCGATCGACCCCAAGCTGGCGCTCGTCGATCGCATCCAGCTCGTGGCACGCCAGTACCGCAAGCTGCTCGAGATGCTCACGCCCATTCGCCAGGCGACGATGTTCGACCAGCACGAGTCCAGCGAGATGGCCGAAGGCCTGCGCCGTGCCCGGGCGATGCGGCGCGACCACATCTCGGAGGTCTTTGCCCCCGAGCTCGGCCGCCGCAGCGAGGATGGCCGCAGCCTGCTCGACGCGCTCGACCTGACGACGAGCTGGGACAGCTGGAACTACCTGCGCTCCGGTCTCGGGCGTTCGCCGAGTGCGGCCGAGAAGGTGATCATCCGCCTCCTGTCGGACCTCTTCGGGCTGCGCAACTCGCCCGCCAAGCGGGCGGCCAGGGCCAGCTGAGATCGCGCCGATCCACCCGGGGCTGAACTGGGGCTTGTGCCCCGGGTCGCCGTGTCGGCGGCGCGCCGATAGCCTACGCGCGACCTTCCGATCAGCCCCTGAGGTGTGACTCCATGAGCATTCCCGACCTCGATACCGTCGCTGAGCTCGCCCGCCAGCTACGGGTCGACTCGATCCGCTGCAGCACCGAGGCCGGGTCCGGCCACCCGACCTCGTCGCTCTCGGCCGCCGACTTGCTGGCGGTGCTGACGGCGAGGCACCTGCGCTACGACTGGCGCCAGCCAAAGCTCGCCAACAACGACCACCTGGTCTTCTCCAAGGGCCACTGCTCGCCGCTTATCTACTCGCTCTTCCGGGCCGTCGGCGTGGTCGACGAGGACGAGCTGATCTACGGCTATCGCAAGTTCGGCTCTCGCCTGCAGGGCCACCCCACGCCGATCCTGCCGTGGGTGGACATGGCGACCGGCTCGCTCGGGCTCGGCATCACCGGAGCCGTCGGCATCGCGCTGGCAGCCCGCAAACTCGACAAGCTCGACTACCGCACCTGGGTGCTGTGCGGGGACTCGGAGATGACCGAGGGCTCGGTGTGGGAGGCGCTCGACAAGGCCGCCTTTTATGGACTGAACAACCTCGTGGTCATGGTCGACGTCAACCGCCTCGGACAGCGCGGGCCGACGGAGTTCGAGTGGGACCTTGAGCGCTACGCGGATCGCGTCGAGGCCTTCGGCTGCCAGGCGATCACCGTCGACGGACATGACCTCGAGGCGATCGACCACGCGTTCAGCGAGGCCGAAGAGGCCTCCCGCCCAGTCGTGATCCTCGCCCGGACCCTGAAGGGCAAGGGCGTCGCCGAGATCGAGGACAAAGAGGGCTGGCATGGCATGGCGCTGCCAAAGGACCTCGCCGAGCGGGCGATCGCCGCGCTCGGGGGACCGAGCGCCCTCGTCGTCTCCTCGCTCGCTCCGAACGCGGCGAGCAGTGCCATCACGCCCGACCCCAAGGCCATGATCGAGCTGCCGACCTACGCCCTTGGCGAGAAGGTGGCGACCCGTAAGGCCTACGGCTCGGCGCTCGCCGCGCTGGCGGCCCGTCCCGAAGTCGTCGTGCTCGATGCCGAAGTGGGCAACTCCACGCACTCGGACGAGTTCTTGAAGGTTGCACCCGAGCGCTACTTCGAGACCTTCATCGCCGAGCAGGCGATGGTCGGGGTAGCGATGGGCCTGGCGGCACGCGGGTATACGCCCTTTGCCGCCACCTTCGGCGCCTTCTTCTCCCGGGCCTTCGACTTCGTCCGCATGGCCGGCATCTCTGAGCTGGCGATCCGCCTGTGCGGTTCGCACTCGGGCGTCGAGATCGGCGCAGATGGGCCGTCCCAGATGGCCCTCGAGGACCTCGCGGCGATGCGGGCGGTGAACGGCTCGGTCGTGTTGTATCCCTGCGACGGCCCCTCGACCGCTGCGCTCGTCAAGCAGATGGCCGATGCCCCTGGCGTCGCCTACTTGCGCACCACGCGGGGCGCGTATCCGACCCTGTACGGCCCCGACGAGGAGTTCCCGATCGGCGGTGCCAAGGTGCTGTCCTCAAGCGACGCCGACCAAGTGACCTTGATCGGTGCCGGCGTGACGCTGCACGAGAGCCTGGCGGCCGCCGAGGCGCTCGCGGCCGAGGACGTCGCGGTGCGCGTGGTCGACTGCTATTCGGTCAAGCCGATCGACACCGCGACCATCGCCGCCGCAGTGCGCGCCACGAACGGGCGCGTCGTCATCACCGAGGACCACTACCCTGCCGGCGGCATCGGCGAGGCGGTGATCCACGCGCTCGCCGTGGCGGGCGTCGAGCTCAAGGTCGAGCACCTGGCGGTGCGCGGACTCTCCTCATCGGGCACGCCCGCCGAGCTGCTCGACGCGGCCGGAATCTCGGCGTCCCACATCGCCGAGGCTGCCAAGCGCCTCGTCGGCTGAGACACCACCTCGTCCTCTCGACGCCCGGGCCCGTCACGTGGGCCCGGGCGTCCTCGCGTGCGCAGGCGTCTCACGCCCTGGTCGGGCCGCGGCAGGATCGGGAGGTGCCACGCCTGCCTGATCGCCCCGGTGAGCTCACCGCTGACCTGCTCGGCGCCGTCATGGGCCCGCATCTCGACGGGGCAATCATCGCCGAGGTGCGGGTCATCGAGGCCGCCGAAGGGACGAATCGGCGGGCGCGCGTCCAGCTCTCCTACGCCCGTGGCACCGGGCCCGAGCGCGTCTTTGTCAAGTGGCACGGCCCCCTCCTCAATCGCCTGGCGCTCCTTGCGTTGAGGGCCCATGACGCCGAGGCGCGCCTCGTTGCGAGCGACATCGCGCTCCCGGTCGCCTCCCCGCGCTTTTACGGGGCCACAAGGGCGCCGGCACGCCTTGGCAGCATCGTCGTCATGGAGGACATCACCGCGGCTGGCGGGCGCCCCAACGACGCCCGGCGGGCGCTGCCGCTCGATGAGGTCGCTTCGGGCCTCGGCGGCCTGGCTGCGCTGCATGCCGAGTGGTGGGACCGCCCGCTGCCCGCCGCGCTCGACTTTTGCCGCCCGTGGCACCTCGGGCGCGCGTACGCGCCGATCTCGGCCGTCAGCTTGGCCCGCGGCCTCGCCAAGGCCCGCCGGGGCGGCCTCGAGCTGGCGAGCCAGGCGAGCGCGCGGCGCCTCGAGCGACAGTTCCGCGCCCACGCCCTGTGGGCCGCCCGCGGTCCCCAGTGCCTGCTGCACGGCGACCCTCACCCGGGCAACACCTACCGCACCGCACAGGGGGCCACCGGCTTTTACGACTGGCAGCTCGTGCGGCGTGGCAACGCAGCGCACGACGTCTCCTACTTCATGATTTCGAGCCTGGCGCCAGCCGACCGCCGCCAAGACGAGCGCGCCCTGCTCAATCACTACCGTAGGGCGCTGATCGAGGCGGGAGTGAGCGCCCCGAGCGAGGCGGCGCTGTGGCGCTGCCACGTCGCCGCCCCCGCTTTTGGTCTTTCGACGTGGCTGCACACCCTCGCCTTCGGGCGGTTCCAGGACGACGAGGTGAGCTACGCGACGATCTCTCGCTTCGCCGCCGCTTACCGCGACCTCGAGAGCTGGCGAGATCCCGCCTGATGGGATTGGCCATCGGCGCGCCCCCAGCGCGGCTAGCCTCGCCAAACATATGTTCGCTCCATGGGACGATGGGCTCGACCCCGCGCAGCTCCAGGCCGTCAGCCACGGCGACGGCCCCCTCGTCGTCCTGGCGGGAGCCGGGACCGGCAAGACCCGGACGCTGACGGCCCGCGTCGCTCGCCTCCTCGAGCGAGGCGTGGCGCCCGAGCGCATCTTGACCTTGACCTTCACGCGGCGTGCGGCCGAGGAGATGATGGCCCGGGCCGCCTCCCTGCTCGGGCGGAGCGACCTCGCGCGGCGCCTGCGCGGCGGCACCTTCCACGCCGTGGCGCATCAGATGCTGAGCGCCTGGTCCGAGCCGCTCGGGCTGCCGCCCTCCTTCTCGGTGCTCGATCCCGCCGACGCGGCCGACGTCATGGACCTGTTGCGAGACGAGCACGGGCTCTCGGGAACGAGCAAGCGCCTGCCAAAGCCCGCCACCCTCGTGGACTGCTACTCGCGCTGTGTGAACACGAACCGCTCGATCAGCGACGTCGTGGCGATGGACTTCCCCTGGTGCGAGCCCCACCTCGCAGCGATCTCCGAGCTATGCCGCCACTATGTCGAGCACAAGCGCCACCACGGCCAGCTCGACTTCGACGACCTCTTGTTGTACTGGCGAGCAGCCCTTGGTGAGCCGGCGCTCGGCGTCGAGCTCGCCGGGCTGTTCGACTACGTGCTCGTCGATGAGTACCAAGACGTCAACGCGCTCCAGGTCGACATCGTGCAGCACCTGTGCCCCGGCGGGAGCGGGCTGACCGTCGTCGGCGACGATGCCCAAGCCATCTATGGTTTTCGCGGCGCCGATGCCGGCTACCTCGGTGCCCTCGCCCAGGCCTATCCGAACGCCGTGGTGATCGGCCTTTCGACCAACTTCCGCTCGCTGCAGCCGATCCTCGATCTCGCAAACGCCGTGCGCCCGGTCGCCAGTTCGGGGGGCGCAACGCTTCGCATCGAGCTCAGCGCGACGCGCCCGGGCGGGCAACGGCCGAGTCTGCTGCGCTGTTACGACGCGAACAGCGAGGCACGCGCCGTGGTCGACGCCGTGCTGGAACGCCACGAGCAGGGGCGACGCCTGTGCGAGCAAGCGGTGCTCGTGCGAGCCGCCCACCACGCGGACCTCATCGAGCTCGAGCTCACGGCCCGGCGCGTCCCCTATCGCAAATACGGAGGGCTGCGCTTTCTTGAGGGGGCGCACGTGAAGGACTTCATCTGCGCGGCCCGCCTGCTCGACAACCCCGCTGACGACCTCGCCTGGTTCCGCCTCTTGCGCCTGCACGAGGGGATCGGCCCGGCACGGGCGCGTCAGTTGCTCGAGACCTTGCCGCCGCGGCGCGCGGAGGCGACCGGCGCGTGGGAGCACACCGTGGCCGCGGCACCGCCGATGGCCCGGGTGGCGCTCAGCGCGACGCTCGGTGGCCTGGCAGCGGCGCGGGGGACGACCGAGCTGTCCGGGCGGATCGAACAGGTGCTGGCGGTCGTAAGGAGCCTCGTCGAGCACCACTACCGCGACGCGCCAGCCCGCCTCGCCGATCTCGAGCGCCTCGGGGACGCCGCCAGGGCGAGCGAGGACCTGGCGAGCTTCCTCGCCGGGCTGACCCTCGACCCGCCGGCCTCGACGAGCGACCGCGCCGGGCCACCCGAGATCGACGAGGACTTCCTCATCATCTCGACGGTGCACTCCGCGAAGGGCCTCGAATGGCCGGTGGTCCACCTCCCCCACCTTGTCGATGGGGCCTTCCCCTCCGACATGGCGCTGCGCAGCCCGTCAGGCCTCGAAGAAGAGCGGCGGCTCTTTTACGTCGCGATCACCCGCGCGCGCGACGAGCTGTGCGCGTACAGCCCGCTCCGCATGCCGCACCACCGCTATGCAGGAGATGACCGCCACTCGATGGCGCTCGTCAGCCGCTTTCTCGACGACGGCGCACGCGCGCTCGTGACGGTGCGCGAGGAGGACCGGCGCCTCCGGCGCGTCGGCGAGCCCGTCGCCGTCGCCACGACGGCGACGCGCGCCGCGATCACGGCGGCGGTCAGTCTCGAGGGGCTCTGGCACTGACTGGCCGCGCGCCAAAAGGTCCCGAGCACGCGATGCACGGCCATCCACGAACCCATCGTCGACCGGCGGTTGCACGCGCATCGAGATCGCCACGCCCACGCAGGGCGCGACGGGCATCAGCCAAGATCGGCCGACCAACGACGGGGCCCGGGTACTCCTCACCTGCCTGCTCGTCGGCACGCGCGATTGGGCGCGTCCATGGTCTTGGACGCTCCGGCCAACCGCCGGCCCACGACAAAACAGCCAGCGGCCAATGGGGCGAACCGGGTGCGGGGTCGCCTTGGCGAGCGGGCCCAGCCCCGCGCTCAGGGCTCGAGCGCCAGGCGCACGCCGAAGCCGATCAGCACCACGCCGGTGCAGCGGTCCAAGCGGCGCCGGATGCGGACCGAGGCGATCCACCGGGTGATCGGCCCAGAGGCGGTCAACACGATGGCGAAGTACATCGCGGTCAAGACGATGAAGATCCCGCCGAGCACCGCTGAGAACCAACCGACCGGCTCGTGGTGCGGCACGAAGCCCGGAAGGAACGTGACGAAGAAGACCCCGACTTTGGGATTCAACAGGTCGGTCAACAAGCCCGCGGGGTACCCGGTGCGCAACAGGCCGGCACCGCGGGTGGGCTCGAGCGGGCCGTCTCCGCGCGAGGCCAGCGAGCGGATGCCGAGCACAACGAGGTAACAGGCACCGGCGATGCGCAGGCCGAGGTAGGCGTCGTGGCTCGCCTGCAGCACCGCCGAGAGGCCGAGCGCCGCCGTCACCACCCACACGGACAGCCCGCTCAGCACGCCGAGCACGGTTCGTGCTGCCACCTTGCGCCCGCTGCGCACCAAGTTGCGCAGGACCACCAGGGTGTCGGGCCCAGGCAACAAGACGATCAAGGTTGCCGCAGCCATGAAGGTGAGCAGGCTGGCGAACATGCGACATCCTACGTGACGGCGCATCGGGGGGCTCAAACGCTCCCCCGCGGGGAATGGAACCAATCCAGTGCGGTCCGTCCCGTCTCCTCCGTCCCGAGGATGCCAAGAATTTGGCCGGGTCGATCTAGGCTGGTCCGGTGGCTGTCGCGATCGTCCGCGCCGCAAGTGCACCCAAGGGTCCGGGTGCGTCTGACATGACGATGACGTATATCGACACCGCCGACATTCTCAGCCCAGTTCCCCAAACGGTGTGCCTTAGGCCCCGGGTGACCTGGAGCTAAGGGCGCCACGGGACCGCAGGGTGTGGCTCGTCCAGGGCTACCGGTGGTGAGCGGGTTCATCAACGTGAACTGCATACAGCAGCTATCGACATCGGCCTACACCGTGACGACACATGGCACCGACGGATGTCTCATCACGTTCCCGAAATCCACGTGTTGCGACAGCTACCAGTGGTCGCAACAACCCGGAGGTTACCGTTATTGCGGTTATAACCCGTTGATCACGCCGTTCGTACCCGGGATTGCACCAGCCGCGTAGGCGATGCCGCCACCGGCCAGACAGAGGACGACAGCCGATCCAGTCACGAAAAGGACCATCTTCTTCGTCATTCTGGTTCAAGCACTGACCCTGGTTCTCCGTGCCCATTCAGCCACATGCCGAGAATCCATCGGGGCCTCCTAGTTGTGCTCTTAGTTAAAGAACGCTACGTCGTGTAGCGTTTGGCGCACAGGCCCCGCCTCGGTAACCCGAAGTCGGCCACCCGCTCCTTGCCGCTTCTGCCAAGAGGTGACGATCGCGACGGCGCTTGCCTGGGCGGTCGAGGCGGAGACCACCCCCCCCCCGCTGGCCACTACCAACCCTTGAGGATGGTGCGGAGTCTCGCCGTCTTTTTCGACAAGGTCCTGCGCACACGCGGAGCAACTCGGCGGCGACTGCGAACTCGGGGTCGTTCTTGGCGGCCACGGCACCGAGCACCGCAGTCGCGTCCGCGAAGAGCTCGTCGAGCAGACCCTTGCGCTCGGCCTGGCGGACCAGTTGGTCTCGGGTTTTGCCAGCCTCGTCATTGTCGTTGGGGCGGAGCGAGGAACCGGGCCGAAGACCTTCGATATGACGAGTGGCTGATGGTGTCCGGCTACGGGACCCGTTGATCCGGCGCTCCCCTACGTGCAGGGGTGCTGAGCGCGACGTGACCGACCGCAAAAGTCAAACCGACCCACTACCCATGCGCGCGCACTGCCTCCGAGCGAATACGGTTCGGCGGGCGCCGCGAGCGCCATTTGCCACCCGAGGAGGGACTGCCCACCGATGCATGCGTCCGACACCGTCTGGGTCCTGGTCAGCGCCGCCCTGGTGCTCTTCATGATCCCGGGCCTCGGCCTGTTCTACGCGGGTATGGTCCGCAGCAAGGGCGTGCTGTCGATCATCGTCCAAAGCCTGTTGGTGATGGCGGTGGTGACCGTTTGCTGGGCGGTCCTCGCCTTCAGCCTCGTCTATGGCCGCGACGCCGGTGGCGGGCTGATCGGCAACCTCTCCTTCGTCGGCCTCGCCCACCTGAACGCCACGCTGCCGGGCTTCGGCCGGCACCTCATGGTGCCGCCCGAAGCGGTGATGGTGTTCCAGCTGATGTTCGCAGCGATCACCGCCGCCCTGGTCACCGGGGCGATCGTCGACCGCATCCGGATCGTCGCCCTGGTGCCGCTGATCATCGCCTGGCTCTTTGTGGTCTACGTGCCGCTCGCCCACTGGGTCTTCAGCCCGGGCGGCTGGCTCGCCCACCTCGGCGTGCTCGATTTCGCCGGCGGGACTGTGGTCGAGATCAACTCGGGCTTCTCCGCCCTCGCCCTCGCCCTCGTCATCGGGCGCCGCCACGGCTGGCCGCGCGACGCGATGCTTCCGCATTCGCTTCCCCTCACCATGCTCGGAGCGGGGATCTTGTGGTTCGGGTGGTTCGGCTTCAACGCCGGCTCCGCCCTCGCGATCAACACCAACGCGCTGCACGCCTTCGTCAACACCCAGCTGGCAGCGGCGACGGGGATGCTCGGCTGGCTCGCGTTCGAACTCGCGCGGCGCCGGGTCGCAACCGGCCTCGGGGCCGCCTCGGGGGCCGTCGCGGGCATGGTGGCAATCACGCCGTGCGCCGGATATGTCGGGCCGATGCCGGCGCTGCTGATCGGGGCGATCGCCGGCTTCCTGTCGGTGAGCGCGGTGCAGTTGAAGTTCCGCTTCGGCTACGACGACTCCCTCGACGTCCTCGGCATCCATGGGGTCGGCGGCCTCGTCGGCATGGTGCTGCTCGGCCTGTTCGCCGAGCGCTCGGCGACGGGTGGAGCAAGCGGGCTGCTCCTCGGCGGCGGCGTCCACCTGTTCGGCCTCGAGGTGCTCGCGGCAGTGGTCTCAGCCGCCTACGCCTTTGGGGCCACCTACCTGCTCGCCCGCGGCATCAACCGCGTGTGTCCGCTGCGGGTGTCGCTCAATGACGAGCTCGAGGGCCTGGACGTGACCCAGCACGGCGAGCACGCCTACGCGCCGACCTCGCCGGCGCGCTGAGGCGCTGGGGCGCTGGGGCGCTGGGGCGCTGGGGCGCTGGGGCGCTGGGGCGCTGGGGCGCTGGGGCGCTGGGGCGCTGGGGCGCTGGGGCGCCTCGTTACCATCTGACGAACGACGCACCGGCCCGCGCCGTTGCGCCAAGATGGGCCATCGCATCCTCCCTGCTCTCGATCCGCGCTGAGAAGTTCATCGCCCCGAGCGGCGAGCCCATCCGCCTGTGCGGCGTCGCGCTCGGCGGCTTTTTGAACATGGAGAACTTCATCACCGGCTATGGGGCGAACGAGTCCCTGATGCGCGCCGAGGTCGTCGCCGTGCTGGGGCGGGAGCGCGCCGAGGCGTTCTTCGAGCGCCTGCTCCACGCCTTCTTCAACGCCACCGACGCCGATCTGCTCGCCTCGTGCGGCTTCAACTGCGTCCGCATCCCGCTCAACTACCACCACCTCGAGGACGACCGGCACCCCTTCCAGGTAATCGAGGCGGGCTTTTCGCACCTCGACCGGACGATCGCCTTGCTGGCCGAGCGCAATATCTACAGCGTCATCGACCTCCACGCGCTCCCCGGCGCCCAGAACGCGCACTGGCACTCGGACAACGCGACCCACCTCGCCCAGCTCTTTGCGCACCCCCACTTCCAGGACCGGGCCGTGAACTTGTGGGAGGCGATCGCGGACCGCTACAAGGACGAGCCCTTCGTCGCCGGCTACAACCCGATCAACGAGCCAGCCGATCCGGGCCGTGAGGTGATCGGCCCGTACTACGCGCGCCTCGTCGCGGCGATCCGCTCGGTCGACCCCCACCACTTGTTGTTCCTCGACGGCAACACGTACTCGACCGAGTTCGACATCTTTACCGAGCCCTTCGAGAACACGGTCTACGCCTGCCATGACTACGTGCCCGCCGGGCTTGGCTACGGAGGCCCGTATCCCGGCGTGACACGCGGCCTGTACCACGACGCCTCGAGCATCGAGGCCAAGTTCCTCGAGCGGAGCGAGTACGCGCGGCGCACCAATACCCCGATCTGGGTCGGCGAGTTCGGCCCGATCTACACCGGGAATCCAGACATCGACGCCCAGCGCAGCCAGCTTCTTTCCGACCAGCTCGACTGCTATCGCCGCCACGGGGCGAGCTGGTCGCTTTGGACCTACAAGGACATCGGCACCCAGGGCCTCGCCTACGTCGCCCCCTCCACGCCCTATCGCCAGCGCTTCGATTCCTTCGTGGCGAAGAAAAAGCGGCTGGCGGCCGACTCGTGGGGCACCGACGGCGTCGGGCCCGCCGAGGTCACCGTGCCGGTGCAAGAGCTGATGGCTGCCGAGTTCCCCGACTTCAACCCCTACCCGTGGGGACGAGCGGACTGGGTGCGCACCTTGTTGAACTGCATCATCTTCGCCCAGCCACTTGCGAGTGAGTACGCGGCGCGCCTTTCGGGCGCGACCGACGACGAGCTCGACGCACTCGCGGACTCCTTCCTGCTCGAGCACTGCATCGTGCGCGAGCCCTTGCGCGGCCAGCTCGTCGCAGCGATCTCGCAGGCATCAACCGAATGAGAAAAGGGGGAAGCGATGCACCTCGTCCGCTACCGGCACGCCGGCGGTGATGCGCGCCCGGGCATCTTGGAGGACGGCGAGGTGCGCCCGCTCGCCGGCGTGGCCGCGCTCGAGGAGCTGTGGATGCTCTCGCCGCGCGAGCTCGCGACGCGCTGTTCGGCCGCGGCCCACTCGCTCGGCGTGCCGCTCGCAGAGGTCGAGCTGCTCGCGCCCATCGATGGCCGCACCGAGGTATGGGCGAGCGGGGTGACCTATGAGATCTCCCGTGAGGCACGCGTCGAGGAGAGCGAGCGCGCGGCGGACATCTATCGCCTCGTCTATGACGCCGAGCGACCCGAGCTCTTCTTCAAGGCCGTCTCTTGGAAGGTGCAGGGTCCGGGCGGCGCGCTTGGGATCCGTGAGGACTCGTCGGTGAACGTGCCCGAGCCCGAGCTGGCGATCGTGTGCAACGCAGCGGGCGAGATCGTCGGCTACAGCATCTGCAACGACTGCTCGTCGCGCTCGATCGAGGGCGAGAACCCCCTCTATCTCCCCCAGGCCAAGGTGTACGCGGGGAGCTGCGCGCTCGGCCCGGGGATCCGGCCCGCCTTTGAAGTGCCCGACCCCTACGCGCTGTCGATCGCCCTGCGCATCGTCCGCGACAACACGGCAGTGTTCGACGGGGTGACGAGCACGGCTCGCCTGCATCGCCGCCTGGAGGACCTCGCCGGCTACCTCTTTCGCGGCGACCGCTTCCCGAGCGGAGCGGTGCTCTCGACGGGCACGTGCCTCGTGCCCGAGACCCCCTTCACCCTCGAGGAGGGGGACGAGGTCGAGATCACGATCGAAGCGCTCGGCACGCTCACCAACTCAGTCGTGCGCGGCCCGGCCGCCTCGGCCTGACCGATCGCCACGACAACGCCTGCCCACGAGGAACGGCCATGCGCATCTCGGACCTGAAGACCTTTGCCGTCCACGACCCCGAGCGTCCGGACCGCAACTATTTCTTTGTCAAGATCTACACCGACGAGGGCCTCACCGGACTCGGCGAGGCGGGCGTCACCTGGAAAGAGCCCGCGCTCTCAGGCCTGGCTGAGGTGTACCGCTCGATCCTCCTCGGCGAGGACCCCGCCAGGATCGAGCACCTCTGGCAGCTGCTGTGGCGCGGGCAGTTCTTCCGAGGCGGTCATGTGCACAGCGCCGTCGTCGCCGCGATCGACATCGCGCTGTGGGACCTGCGGGGCAAGGTGCTCGGCGTCCCGGTCTATGAACTGTTGGGCGGGCGGACCCGCGACTATGTGCGCTGCTACTGCCACGTCCAACAAGGTGCCGAGTCCGCCCGCGAAGGGACGGGCATCCCCGAGATGGTCACCTACGCGAAGGCGCGCGTCGCCGAAGGCTGGCGCTTTGTCCGCTTCCACGTGAGCGAGGCACCCGAGCGGCATCGCGAGCGCCGCCACGAGCAGTCCCGCGCGCTGTCTTGGACCGTCGACGCCTTCTCCGAGCTGCGCAGCGCGCTGGGCGACGACATCGAGATCTGCGTCGACTTCCACCAGCGCACCACCCCGACCTATGCGGTCCAGCTGGCGCGGGCGCTCGAGCCGATGCGACCGTTTTTCATCGAGGACCCCATCCGCGCGGAGAACCCGAACGAATTCGCGATGCTGCGCTCCCAGGTCTCGGTGCCGATCGCAACCGGTGAGCAGCTCTCGAGCAAGTGGGAGTGGCGCGAGCTCATCGAGCGCGACCTGCTCGACTACTGCCGGGTCGACTTGTGCATCTGCGGCGGACTCACCGAGAGCCGCAAGCTCGCGGCGTGGTGCGAGACGCACTACATCGAGCAGGTGCCCCACAACCCTCTCGGGCCGGTGTCCACGGCCGCCTGTGTGCACTTCGACCTGTCGACACCGCTGTTCGCCGTCCAAGAGCTCACCTGGCGGCCTGGCGTCCTCGAGGGCGTCGTCACCACGGACCTACGCCTCGAGGGGGGCAACCTCTTCTCCGGCAACAGCCCGGGCCTTGGGGTCGAGCTCGACGAGGAGGCCGCTCGGGCGCTCGCCTACCAGCCTCAGCAGCCCCACGTCTTGTATCGGGACGATGGATCGATCTCTGACTGGTAGGCAGGCGGCGGCGGGCCGTCGGTCGCTCCCAGCGCCAAGTGGTGGTGAAGACCAACCCCCGGCGTGTGATGCGATGGACCCGACCAGGCCGTGACGCAAAAGATGCACCGATGCCTGTCGAGAGATCTTCTTGGTATGCCGCCCGGTTCGCTGATCGCCGAGAGCGGCTGGCACGCGGGATGGGGACGCGGTAGCCAGCCGCTCTCGGTCGAAGGTGCGGTGCTAGTGGCGCCCGGCCTGGTCGATGATCGCGGTCGCCGGTATCGACTCGATCGTCGCCAAGCTCGATCCCTTGGGCGCGCGCACCTTGACGAGCACTTGGTCACCAGTGGAGATGCCCGACCCGTTGCGGGAGACGATGCGGGTGCTCGCGTCGATCGTGAAGGTGAGCGTGGTGGCGGTGACCGCCGTGCCCGTGAGCGGCGTGCCCCAAAAGCGCGGCGGCGGCAGGGTCACCGTGATGCTGGAGCCAGCCTTGAAGCCGCTGACCGTGCCCTGCACGGTGTAGGTGACGTTCGAGTGCTCTTGGTCCTTACCATGGTCACCGTGGCTTGCGCCGGACCGGGCCTGGTCGATGACCGCCTGTGCCGTGCGCCCGCCGAGCGCGTTCGTGTCCGAACCCTTGGGC
>JAJZKA010000101.1 GCA_021809805.1 Actinomycetes bacterium | reverse complement strand
TTGCCGGTCTTCTCCGACCATGCGCGGGCGTCAGCCTTCACCCCGGGGTCGGTCGCCCACAGCTCGATGACGTCGCCGACCTTGGATCGCCTGTACGCCATTGCCAGGTCGGTGATCGGACCCGGGCAGGTAGAACCGCGCGAATCGACCAGCGCGCGTGCCGACTGGGTCGCTGCCATCGCGCCTCCTTTCGCTGGCGCCCGCTCGGATGAAAGCTCCTCAGATGAAGAACGTCTCGCCGCCCTCTGCGGTCTGCAGGAAGGTCGCCGCGCCAACGACGTCATCCACGAGGTCGTTGAAGTCGCCGGCTTCGAGGCCCATGACTTCGCTCATCATCGAACAGGCGTAGACCTTGGCGCCGAGCTCCTTCGCCTGGCGCAGCATGTCGTCCCACGGCGCGACGTGCGCCGCGCTCATTCCCTGGGCGACCGCCGGCGCCAATGTGACGAACTCAGCGGGGAACGGCAGTTCGTGCCGCTCCCTGGTGAACGCACGGAGCGCGAACCCGGTGACGAAGACACGCACCTCCATGCCCATGGCGGCCCCTGCTTGAGCGAGCACGCCCAGCGGGATGAACTTGTCGGCAGTCCCGCTGAACATGACGATCGAGACCTTGTTTCCGACCGAACGCGCCCCCACCGCCTCGGCCGTCGCCCTTAGAGTCGTTTCGTTCATGGCGACCTCCCTCTTAAAGGTTGGGCGAGCGATCGCACCACCACTAGCGGGACTTTCCGGGCTATCTCGTTGAGGTGATCTTTAGCTCGCTGGGACTTTCTTCCAAAAATAGCTCCTGACCAGCGCGTTTGCCCAGCTCAAAGGCTCGCGATCTGTCGCCTGGTGTGGTAGTACCTAGATATGGCATTCATCGTCGGCAAGAAGCAAGACGGGAAGACCTACTACTACCTGGCCGAGTCGGCCCGCGTCGATGGCAAGCCCCGGATCGTCTCCCAGCGCTATCTCGGCTCGGCGGAGGAGATCGCCGCTCGCCTGTCGGAGTCGGGCCCCGGTGAGCCCGACCGCAGCCGCCATCTCGCCTTCGGCGACGTCGCCGCGGTGTGGGAGATGCTCGGGCGCCTTCGGGTCGCTGACATCGTCGACGAGGTGGTCGGCACCCGCCGCGTCGATGCCGGTGCGTCGGTCGGGACCTACATCGCGCTCGCCTGTGTGAACCGGGTGGTCGATCCCTGCTCGAAGCTCGCCTTCTCCGAGTGGTGGGCAACGACCGCCGCCGACCGCTTCGTGCGCCTATCGGCCGGAGCGCTCGACCATCGACGGTTCTGGGAGCTGTCGTCCGTCACGTAATTCCCTGACCGTTCCGTCACGGAATTCCCTCGTCCGGCGTGTTGGATGTCATGTCTAGTCGATGGCGGCTCCTTCATTCCTGACCTCGCGCGGCGTCGGATCCCCGTGCGCGCGTGCGTGGGCCACGAGGTGGACCGTGGGGACGTTCGTGTGGCACTCGATGCACCAGTGCACGATCCATTGGGCGCGGCCGAGCAGCGGGCCTCTTCGTGGTGTGTCGTAGACGATGGTGCGGAGGTGGATGGTGCTCATGGCGTCACCTCGCCGGTGATGAGTGCCTGGATCTCGGCGACGAGCGCGGTGGCGCTGAACCGACCGAGTCCCCGCTGGACGACGACCGCACGTCCACCGCGCCGCAGACGGACCTCCCAGGCCCGACTGGGGGTCTCGCTGGCGTCGCTCGGTTCGGCTTCGACCCCGAGCGCTTGATGCCTGCGCGACGGGCGGCACTGGGCCGAGCAGTAGATCGCCGGCCGACCGACCTGTCCCGGCCGGCGGGCAACCGGGTTGTCGCACCCCGGTGCGGCGCAGAGGATGGCACTCACTTCGTCCCTCCCTTGACCGGGGCGCCGGGACGCTTGTTCGGGCGGTAGCTGCGGCCCTCCATGTGCACGTGGTGTGCGGAATTCACGATTCGATCGAGGATCGACTCGGCCACGACGGGGTTCGGAAACAGGGAGTACCAGTCGGAAGCCTGGCGGTTGGCAGTGAAGATCGACGGCTTCCCGGCCCGGGCGCAGACGAGCTCGTAGAGGTCGTCTGCCTGGCTGAGCGTGAAGTCCCGCATGGCGAAGTCGTCGAAGACCACCACGACGGGCCGCGCCCAGCGAGAGAGCCGGGACTCGAAGCTTCGATCCGCGTGGCCCCCGGCCAATGTGGCGAGGAGCCGTGAGGTCTTCGTGAACGCCACGGTGTAGCCACGCCGGCAGGCGAGCTGGCCGAGCGCCTGGGCGATCATGGACTTGCCGACCCCGACGGGCCCGTGGAGGATCACCGACTCGCCTGCGTCGACGAAGCGAAGCGTGGCGAGGTCGCGGATCTGAGGGGCGGGGATCTTCGGGTTGAAGCTCCAGTCGAAGTCCTCGATCGCGCAGACGTGCTCGAAGCGCGCCGCGCGCATCCTGCGTTCGAGCCCCGTCGCGTCACGCCGGGCCGCCTCGTCCTCCAAGAGCACCTGGAGGAGCTCGATGTGTCCGAGCTCGCCGGCGCTGGCCTGCCCCAGGCGGACCTCCAAGGTGTCGAGCATCCCGAAGAGCTTGAGAGCGCGCAGCGTGTCCTCCAAGTGGTGCGCCTTCACTGGGCCACCTCGCCGACCACGAAGAGCCCCTCGGGTCCGTGGAGGTGTGCGGGCGCCTGCGGCGGCGTCTCCTTGGCCTCGTCTTCGCACCCCTCGGCCTCGGTGCCGGCGACGAGGATCCCCTTCACCGTCCGATACGTGGGATCGCCCGCCGAGAGCGCCTTGCGGCACGCTCGCTCGAGGCGCTCCTCCCCGTGCTTGTCGGCGAGCCCCACGACGCCTTGGGCCTGGCGCAGGCGATACAGGGCGTTCACCTCCATGAGCGCTTCGACGACCGCCAGCGTGCAAGTCCCGATCTCTCCTGCACGCCGGCGGCACCAGGCCGGGGTGCGCATGAAAAAGGCGATCTTCTCGGGCGGGTAGTGGTCGTAGTTGGTCTGCTTGCCCCGCTCGAGGCGCACGTGGGTGCAGACGAGCGTGCCGTCCTTGTAGATCTCGACCGTCCTTGACAGCTCCTTGGCGTCGACGGTCGAGCCGATGAGCTTCCAGGGCACCGAGTACAGCGTCCGTCCCACCTTCACGTGCAGATCCGGTGGGACCTTGCGCGAGATCCACCGGCATAGCTCAAACGTCGTACGCGGCAGTGCAAGCAGCGCGCATTTCTCCTCGGCGCAGAACAACTCGTAGGGCGTCACACCATCGAGACCGCGGAGGTGACGGACGTTGGCGACCTGGCGGCACCACCGAATCGCGTCGGTCTGCATCTGTGCCACACTCTCGAACTCGTCGGCGCGCCCGGCGAAGAACGAGTCGCGCACGTAGGGGACGGGCCGTTCGACGCGAGGTTTGTCCCGAGGCTTGCGCACACGAGCCGGGTCGATGAGGCATCCGTAGTAGGAGGCGAACTCGCTGAACGCCTTGTTGATGAGCGGATCGTAGAGGTCGGGCTTCACGACGCCGGTCTTCAAGTTGTCAGGCGTGAGGCGGGCGACCACGCCGCCGAAGAAGCTGAACGCCTCGATGTGGCACTCGACCCAGGAGGCCATGTCCATCGTGATCACCGGTCGCACGAACAGCATGCGCGAACAGGTGAGCACCATGATGAACGCCCACACCCGACGTACGCGCTCGGTGACCGGGTCCCTCCACCGACCGAGGAGTCCATAGTCGACCTGTGCTTCCTCGCCCGCCGGTGGGGTCTCGCGCAGCACCCTCACGTCTGCCCGGGCGCCCTCTTCTGCGAACTTCGCCTCGATGTAGCGCCGGAGCGAGGACTCGGAGACACAGAGGCCGTGGTCGTCGCGCAGACGCTGGTGGATGGTCGTGACATGGACCTTGCCGATCAGGTCTTTGATGGTGTCGTGGTGGGCTGCGATGGCCGGCCACGTGGGCTGGCGCGCCGAGCGGTCCTGCAGCTCTGGGAACCACGCGCAGGCAAGCGCCCGCCACTCGGCTTCCCCGAGCGGCGGACCGCCGGGCATCATGCCGGCGGCGAGGGCGGGGGCGAGGTACTTGCGCACGGTCTTGGGGTCGAGTCCGAGCGAGGTGCTCAGCTCACCCACCCGGCGCCCGGCGTGCCAGTGCTGGTACAGCTCTATGACGTCAATCACTCTGAAGGATCTCCTTGCCATCTGGCCCCCTCGCTCGTTGGAACGGAGGGATGCTCAACGGATCGATGGCCGGAGCGAGGGATCCCCCCGCCACCAGGGAATTCCCTGACGGAGCGAGGGGGAATTCCGTGACGGCAGGTCAGGGAATTACGTGACGGAGAAACGTCGTGGAGAGGGAATTACTTGACGGCTGACACCATCCGGCTCGAACGGCGTCGAGCACCGATGTGTGACTCTCGGTGGCACCAAGCCTCACCATCGCTTCCGTCGCCTCGCCAACCTTGCCGCCCCCGAGCACGACCAGATGCCCGACGATGTCGGACCGCCGCTCACCCCGTACTCTCCTCCTGTCACGAATTGCCCGGGATCACTAAGGACGACGCGTATCTGTCACCGTCTCGCTCGTACAGATGGATGTCGGCGTGGAGGGAAGTGAGTCGGTGTCCCACGAGCACCGCGAATTCTACCGGGGATGCGCAAAAGAGGTGGATCCGAGAGGGACGGATGTCGAATGCCGCATCTCGAATAGACATCGAGGTGATCGCGGCCATCGCGGCAACATCGTTCGGAGTGAGCTCCGATCCGCTTTCCTCTCTCCACACGCACAGCCGGTTGGTAGCGGGGTTCGGGAGTTGTCGGAGGATGTCGGAGGCAAGATCGCTCACTTTTACATCGAGGAGATCGATCTCAACGGAGAAGTCCGCCGCGGGTCCACCCTTGTCGAGTGCGGTCCTCAATTGACCGTGTTCCGTGCTGTCGCTGGGATACACGTCGCCCTGTCGGCCTTGGATGGTCGGGCGCCAGCCTCCCGCCTGATTGAACACTCGACCGAAGGCAATCGCCGCCGTGAGGTGGGCTCGGATGCGAAGGTTCAGCTTTCGGCACTGGGTCCAATGGGCGAGGATGCCTTGAAGGTCGCGAAGACCTGTGAGGTAGCGGTCCCAGTCGGCAGGGTCTCCCGGTCGGTTGGTAGCTCCGCCGAGCGAGTTGGTTGCATCGACGGATAGGAAGGCTGGCGGCTGGCCCTCCCCTCTCGTCGTTACGGCTACGTCGATTACCTCGCTGTCTGATACAGCCCCCGACTCAAGTAGACCGGCAATGAGGCCCTTTCCGACGGATGCCGCTTCTGTCTGCGTAATCGACCGCGTTCGCTGATCAAGAGTTACTGGGGCCCAGAGGGTCGAGATGTCCTTGCCCGTGGCCTTGCGCACACGTTCCGGCGCCTCTCCCCGAGGGTCACCAAGTCCGTGCGTCAATGGGATGATGACCGGTCGACGACTCTGGTTGGGACTCGCATTCGAACGGGCGAGTCGATCCATGATCGGCTTGAATTCAGCGTCGATTGCCGGGCGAGCAGACCCTGGCGGTCGGGATTCGTATAGCGAATTAGGAGTGAGGTAGGCGACAAACCCATCGCACGTGGCGACAGCATTGTCCATGTTGCTGGCAATGCGACTGCCCGACGGGAAGGTGCAGCGGTCATGGAAAACGAGCAGCCCGCGGAGCGCTAGCTCCTCGTGGAGCAGCTCCGCGGCAGGCGCGTCAACCGATTGGTAGCTGACCATGGCCGTAAGAGGCGGGCTCAACTAAGGCCCTTCTTCGACGAAGGGAGGGGTCGGCTCGATCGACGCCACCGCCTGGAGGAGCAGATCTCCCGTCAGGGGACGGTCCGGATATGCCGCAAGCACGGCCGCCGGCACGAGACGCTGATAGAGATCCGAGTAGGTGTACCCGTACGGCCGTCCGTCGACCGCACCGGTTGCCTTGACCAGGCCACGGATCTCGTCTGTGGACAGCGCCACCCCGTCTATGAGACGTGCGAGTGCGGCTTCGCGTTGAGTGTCGTCGGGGCGGTCGAAACGGAACGTCGCAGCGGCTCGGCGGCGTACTGCTGGGTCGATGGCTTGGAGACGATTGGTTGCGAGCACCACAAGGACTGGGAGGCGCTTCTCGGTAAGGCTGTTGATACCGCGGATCAGGGCGTTCACGCCGGCACGGTCTTCGTGATGCATTTGCGACGCCTCTCGTGACTGTGCCAGGGCATCGGCCTCGTCTATGAGCAAGATGACGGCTGACGAGCGCTTGCCGTCGCGCCCGGGAGGCGTTGCAGCCACGCGACGTACCTCGTCGAACGCCGCTGCTAGCAGCTGGGTCATCTCGCCGACTGCACCGCTGCCACGGGAGGCGAGGCTCAGTCGGTAGAGGTAGATCGGCAAGCCGATCGACCGAGCCACCTGGTCGCCGAAGGACTCGGCGAGAGCCGTTTTGCCCGTGCCGACGTCGCCAGCGAACAGAAACACAGGGTGTCTGTCCGCGAAGGCATCACACGCCGAGATTCGGCGACGGTGAAACTGCTGGCTCCAGGCCTCCAACGAGGACGGATGGAGCAACAGCTGAGCTTCTTTGTTGAGCCGTGCCTTCACGTCGTCGAGGCCGACCAGGCTCTCGTAGCGCGCCCTCGCACTCGCGTCAGGCAGTTCGAGGACGGCCTCGAATAGATCAGGGGCCGAACTCATCGTGGCTTGAACACCGATCTGGCTACGCCGTGGTCGGCGGAGGAGTAGGTGCGATTACTGCTCCAGGTGCCAGAGACGAATCCGGCTTCGCGGCCGGCGATGCGCTGCACTGGAAGAGCTGCCTTGACCTTCTCTCGTTCAGATTCGCTGAGGGCGAAGAATGGTGCCGTGTACGTGAGGTAGGACCAGAAGCTCGTCCCACTTACGTCGACCCCGGGTGGAACGCGGCCTGAGCGGTCGTCATCAAGGACACCGTCTTTGACGACGTAGCGGAGAAGCAGCACCCATTGGGGTCCGAGGTTGGCACCGTGTCGACGAAAGCCGTAGTCGACACGTTCGAGATAACCATCTCGAAGGAGCAGTGCTGCCTCCTCGGCGTAGGCGTCAATCTGGTCGTCGTCGGGCCTCCCGTAGAAGAGCCGAAGCTGGCGAAGATCGGCCGCGACCTTGCTCGTGATGTAGCGGGCGTGCGTGATCGTGAAGGTCTTGCTCGTGGTGTACGTACTCGTCACGTCAGTCCCCCCGGAAGCTCGGCCCGAACAGCTGTTGCCAGCATTCGACGGCGTAGCTCTTGGTCGTTCCGTACCGAGCCGCGGTCACTGCATCCAGGGCATCGGCAGCAGCTTCTATGAGGAAGTCCCGGTTTCTGTTCGTATAGGTCTTGCATACGTTGTTCGTCGGATTCACGGGATCGATGATCCGGATCGGGTCACGGGCTGCTGGGATCGTGCTGAGTGCGTAGTAGTCGTCGAACGCCACTTGCTCGGCCAGCCCGGTGCTGACCATCCAGGCGAGGACAGATTCGATCGCGGTTGGATAGTCAGCGAGTGAGGTTCCCCCGGCCGCGAGGTGTGCCACGACAAGCTCCAGGAGAAAAGACTTGCACCGAAAGTCGTCTCCTCGCGTGCGCCTTTGTTCTCTCGCCCAGAACTTGAGCAAGCGGATGAGCTGTGCGTAGTCCTTTCCGTACCGTTGCTTGCGAGTTCGGATGAACTCAAGATGCAGCCGGACGGAGGTCTCGACGCGGTCGCCGCTCTTGGTGATGAGGTCACCGCGATCGTCCGGAAGGCCGGCGTAGACGACCGGAGCGACGTCAACGTCCAAACCGGACCCGTGGAAGTGCACCTTGACCGAGTGTGCTTGTTCTTCGAAGTCCTCCGGCGCTTTCGTGGCGCCGTAGGCGGCGCGAAGGATGGTCGCAAGTTCGGCGATGAGCTTGTGCTCATCGCCTTCCGGTACCTGTCCTGCGTCGAGGTAGGCCGCAACATCCATGTCGGAGATCGTCTTGAGGGCGGTTCCCTTAGCCACGCTTCCCGAATGCAGCGTTTTGATCAGTTTGTAGTGGTCATGGTCATCGATGACGCGTTGAAGGTGGTCGCGTAGCCGCTGCACTTGGTCGCGATGCTTGTCAACTTCTGCCTTCGGCAGGTTCACCCGGTTCTCAGCGAAGGACCGAAGGACGGCGTGGTTGACGATCGGTGCGGTGCCCGTGGTACTCATGGTGCTTCTTCCTCGTTGTCAGAACCGAGCCTGGCTGCCACCCGCTCGATGTACTCGTCCACGCTCGCTGGGCGTTCAGACAGCCCTGCGGCAAGCGCGAGATCGCCCGTCCATCCGGTCTGAAGGGAACGACGTAGCGAATCAAGGGCCTTCGTCCGGTCGACCGGCACGGATCGGATCCATGCGACGGTCGTATCAACCGCAAGATGAAGGTTGACCTCGGCGTCCCCGGCTTCTAGCGCACGGATCGTCTGCTCTGGGAGCTGAGTTTTCCCGGCGACGTCGGCTACGGTCATGCCGCTCTGTTCCCGAGCGGTTCGCAACAGAACGGGAAGTAGGCCGTTCGTCTTGCGACGTTCGGCGAGCGCCCGGCATGCCGCTTCGATCATCCTTGAGCGAGCCTCGGGTCGAGGATCCTGTGGGGGAATCACGAGATCGGCAGCTGCCATCACGACCGCCGAGGAGCTGAGCTGCGCCCATCCCAGGTGGCTGTCGCCCCAGGTCTCGTTGTCCGTCGGCTCGTCGGGGAGGGCCGAGGTGCTGTCTTCTGCGTCCATGGTCCGGCGTAGCTCTTCGAGGAGGGACTTCGGGTCTTCGGTGCCGGCAGTCTCGTCGTAGTTCGTCATCGTTTTTCTCCTTCCAGATTTGGGTTCAGATCGGGGTCGTTCACGGCCCGGGCGCGCAGCCGCTCAAGGGCTCGTTCGAGCCTCTTACGACACGCGGCCTCGGAGACCCCGAGCTGTTGAGCGATTTGGGCGTGGAGCAGGTTCTCCTCGTAGCGAAGTCGCAGGATGAGCTGGTCGGCTTCTGGCGCGGTGAGCACCAACGCGGCGAGGGCGGCTGATGCTCGAGGGCTTCCCTGATCCTCTATGTCATCGATCTCGTGGGCTGGTGGCTCGCCCACCTGGTCGAGCGAGGTCGGCGCCCCATCGGGATGGCGCCGTCGCCAGTCGCCAACCGCGTGCCGTACGAACGCTCGCACCCATCCGGGGAAGGTTCCTTTGCTCGGGTCGTACCGGTCGATGCGGCGGACGGCCGTTTCGATCGCTTGCTCGATCGCCTGTTCCCGGTCGGCCAAGGGAAGATCTCCGGCGATGAGCTCGGCGTAGCCGAGAAGCCGGGGAGCTAGGACGCTGACAAGGATTGGCCCGGCCGTGTCATCGCCCGCTTTGAGTTGTTGAATGAGCCGGGTGATGTCCATCTGGCCTCCTACCCTCTCTACGTCCGGGCGTGACACCCCCCGGGAAGCGCGATCAGGGCAGGTCGAGGGGTTGGGCGATGCTGATCGTCGGTTCTGCGGGAGGAAGTCCGTCTCTGACGGTCTGGGTGCCGTCATCTGGCAGCCACCCCCACACCGCTCCCGGTATGCGCCAGCCGAGGACATGGAGGTCACGAACGTGGTCGGTCGCATCGATCACGGCCTCGGCCAGCACACAGGGCTCGCCGGCATCTCGGAGGGCGCGGTTGGTCAGCTCAACGACCCATACGAAGCGCGAGAGCTGCATCCGCTGGTAGGCGGCGGCTACGTCGTCGGGGTAGAGCCGGGAGCGGAGCGTCTGCTTGAACTCGTTGGAGAGGACGACGGTTGAGCGAAACGACAAGGGCCGCTCCGGATCGTCGAGTTGAGCGAGCAAGGTTCTCGCTGCCTCGGTCGGGGCGCGGTCAAGTTCGTCGGCGATCCGGGCCGCGCCGATGGCCTCGGCGTTCTCGCCCGGCAGGTAGACCTTCGGGGGTAGCGGGACGATGGCATATTCCCAAGGACCGTGTTCGTCGAGCTTCCAGTTGTCGACGATCCGGTAGGGCCCGATCTCGTCGTCGTGACGGACGAAGTGGAGGAGCTCCTTGCCGTCGGTGTCGCGGGACCGGCCGTAACCGACCAGCACGAAGGCGTGCGAACGGGTGGCGATGGTCACCGGAATGCCCGAGTTGAGGTAGCGGCAGACCATCCGGGGCACAGTCTCGCCCTGGGCAAGATGGCGGAGGGGGTAGACGAGGGGCGGGAGACCGATCGAGCGAGCCGCATCTGCCATCTGCCCGATGGTGAGGCCCGGGGACGGTACTTGGCGACCTACTTCCAGGTTGTCGGCCACCGCCCTCGCGATCTCGCCGGGGAGGACCCGCGGGCCGCCAAATCTGAGATGGTGGTAGTACGCGGTGACCCAGGTCGTGGTCTGTGCGCACCGACTGAGCTGGGCGTCCTGAGCGACGAATGGCGCGCCCTCTACAACGAGTTCAGTGCCGAAGAGGTTCACCCTGTCGCTGGTGACGCACGTCAACTCTCGGGGATGTAGCGCCTTGAGCATGGTCCGGCCGACCGGGGCGGCCGGTACTGGCCGGAGCACGCAGTACCCGAGATAGTCGATACCGTCGAAGTGCGCCGGCCGCTCCGGGTCGAGGAACATCAGATCAGGTGGCTCGGCGAAGAAGTGAAGCCGATGTGCGATGGAGGGATACCGGCGGAAGGTGGTCGCGTAGAACTCGCGATGTTCGTTCCGCCAGTCAGGATCGAGGTAGCGGTACTCAATAACCGCCGTTCTTGCTCCCAGTGACAAGGCGTGACCCAGCACAGCCTGCAGGACGCGGGGTCGTGCCCCACCGTAGGTACCGAGGAGCCACGGGGTGGCACGCTCGTCGGACAGGTTTATGACTCGCGCGACACTGCCGTCGCCCGACCACTCGGCAAAGGTCAGCGTGGCAGCTGGCCTCCGAGATGCACAGAACGGCTCTCAACCTCGCCGCGGGTGCGAACCGCGTCGAACTCGTCAAGCCGACTCTGCAGCTGTTCCGTCGTTGCGAGATCGAACTCAGCGCCTGCCCCCAGCGGCACGGGCCGCATGCCCGTCCCGATCGAGTGCGCGAACTCCTCCGTTTGCTCGCCGACCCCAAGCCCCTCGGAACGGCTCATCACCAGATGCTCCCCCTGTCGTCGCTGTTCAAACCCTATCCTGAACGGGTCGTCGGACCAGGACCCGAGCCCAATCGGTCATTCCTGCTGGCACCCGGGAACGGCACGACCGTGCGACCTACAGCGACCTGAAGCGGCGCTGCTGTACCGGACCATCGTCGGTAGCCATCTTCGTGTCATCGATGACACGGCAGGTCCATCCAGGAGCGCAGGCCGGTGGCAGTGAGCTGGACGGAGCGACGACCGGGGACCTGTTCGAGTTCTCCGGCGCGCACGAGGTCCATGAGTTCGGCGGTGCTATACCCGGTGAAGCGAGCCGCCTCGTCGGGCGCCACGGCCTTCTGCTGTGCTGCTGACCGGCCTCGTCGCTGGCGGGTACGCCGGGAGGCTTGAACCGAGGTTCGCGTGACGAACCGAGCACTGGAGGCGTCGGTCTCGGGATCGACCTCCAGCTCGCCGGTGCGGGAGAGCAGTGCGGCGGTGCTGAGGGCGACGCCGAGCTGGCGGGCAGCGGCCGCCAGCTTGATCGAGCGGCCGTGCAGGGTGCGGATGCGCCGCTGCTCGGCTCGTAGCGCCTCGGCGGTCTCTGGGCTCAGCTGGTACTGCCCGTTGACACGGTCCTGATCGGCGGCGAGGCCCAGGCGTCGGAGCATCTGGTACGCCTCGTGGTAGCGAAGGCCGAGCTGCTCGGCAAGGTCGGGGAGCAGGATCCGCCCGGCGAGCCGGTCGCGGTGCGCCCAGAGGTCCGACAGCCGGCAGCAGCGCCGCGGGACGCTCTGGGCGTCGGGGACGGCGACAGTTGGAAGCGTCCCGTCGGTCATCCAGCGCCGGGCGGTGGTGACCGAGATGTCGAGCTCGGCGGCGACCCGGGCGGCGTCGCAGAGCGGGTCGTCGTCGCTGCCGGGCTCGACGAGCCAGCCAGCTGCGGCGAGGGTGGCGTCGACGTGGGCGGCACGAGCAGCAAGGGGGTTGCTGCTCCCCCAGTGGACCCGACGGAGGGTCGGGGTGAGCAGCGTCTCAATGGTCATGGCGATGTTGCGGTCGAGTATCTCGGCGACCTTGGCGAGGGGGGCGACGTCGGGGTGGTCCAGGGTGTAGATGCGCCCGTACACGTCGTCGCCGGCCCGGTGGCCCATGAAGCGGCGCCGGATGGCGTCTTCGATGCCGGCGGCCCAGGCGAGGTCGGTGGCGCAGCTCTTGCGCAGCAGATGCGTGGTGACGGCGAAGCCGAGGTCGCTACTGGCGAGGTGCTCGGCGGTGGTCGCCTCCTCGAAGGCGTGGCGATAGGCGTGCTGGCCGGAGCGGTCCGGGGTGTGCAGGCCCGGAACCAGGCGGGCGGTGGTGTCGATCTCGCCGGTGTCGGGGTCGGTGTGGAACGCCTCGATCGCCACGCGGATCAGAGCCGTCAAGGCGGGCGGGACGACCAGTACACGCGATCCGGCCGCGGTCTTGAGCGTCTGTTTGTACGGCACGGCCACCACCTGGCCGTGCTCGTCTCGCACGCTGAACGTGCGCCCGCCCTGTCCCTGGACCGCGAGCAGCCCGGTGTCGCCGAGGTCGACGACGTCGGAGACGAGGACGCCGAAGGCCTCGGAGATCCGCAGCCCCATGATCCGCTGGAGCCAGAAGGCGAGCTGGTGGACCGCATGGAGGTGCGAGGCGATCCGGGCGCACTCGGGGAGCGCGAGCGGTCGTGCCTGGGCGGAATGGGGGCGGCTGCGGACGGCGGCCTTGTCGGGGAGGGGGGCGTCGAGGCCTTCGGTCGGGTCGAAGCCCGGCGGGAAGAGGCCGTTGGCCCGGGCGAAGGACAGCACCCGGCGCAGCACCCACAGCGCGTCGGCGACATAGCCCTGGGAGAGGCCGGCCGGGGCGCGCTGGATGTGGCTGATGGAGCCGAGCGCGGCCGCGGGAACACGGACCTGGCCGGCGGCGTCGCGATACGCGCCGGGGAGCTGCCCGGCCCGCCAGCGCCGCCGGGCGGTCGGCAGGCTCACGCCCGCCGCCTCGGCAGCTTCGGCGAGGCTCAGCTCTCCCCCGCCGGGCTCGCCCGCCGACGGTGCGGGGACGGGTGCGCGACGGGTGGCCGGGTCGCGACCCACCAGGTGGAGCAGCCACTCGTGCGCCATGAAGTAGGTGACATCGGCGACGGTGGCGGTGCGGGGGGCGAACCAGGGGACGAGGAAGCCCTCGACGATGCGCCGGACCCGCTCGGCCCGCTCCGGTCCGCCCCGGCGCAGGTCGTCGTAGGCAGCAGCCATCCAGGCTTTGGCGAGCGACGCGACGTCGGGCTGCAGCTTGGCCGGCTCGCTCTGTGCTGGCGGAGTGGCCCGGGTCGGCTTGTGGGTGCGGAACCGGTCGGGGTCGGGGACCGGCCGGCCGTTGGCGATAGCGGTGACGGCGGCGGTGAGCCAGGCCCGGGCGTCGGCCTGGCTGGCGAAGCCCTCCTCACGCCGGCGGGCGGCGCCTTTGGTCTCGGGGACCGACGCCCACCAGCGGTTCTGGTGGCGGCGGATCGATCCGGTGAGGGGCCGTCCCATCAGCTGGCCTTCTTCGCCACGGTGTCAGCCGCGAGCTGGCGGAGGAAGGCCAGTTCGGCGTCTTGGCGGGCGAGGAGGTCTTCGAGGCCAGAGATACGTGCCTCGGCCCGGGCGAGCGCCAGGTCGATCGGACCGTCGTCTGGCCTGGCG
>JAJZKA010000100.1 GCA_021809805.1 Actinomycetes bacterium | reverse complement strand
CCGCCACCCCCGCCCCAAAGCCCGCCGCCCGCCGCCGCGCCCGCATCGGTCGCGGTTGCCACCTCCGACGGTGGCAGCGGGACACGCGGTGCGCTCTTGTCCCCGGTCGTGCGCCGCCTTGTCCACGACAACGGCCTCGACCCGGCGGCGATCCCCGGGACCGGTCTCGGTGGCCGGATCACGCGTGACGACGTCGTGCGCTACCTCGAGACGCGCGCCACGCCCGCCGCTCAGGCCGCACCTGCCGCGGCACCGGTTCCAACGGCGGCCGCTCCGGTCGTCGCACCACGCGGCGGCCTGGTCAGCCCACCGCCCCCGCCCGGGGCCCGCGACGAAGTCGTGCCGTTCTCGACGATCCGCCGGGTGACCGCCGAGCACATGGTGCGCTCCAAGGCCACCTCGGCGCACACGCTCGTCGCCACCGAGGTGGACTTCGAGAACATCGATCGGGTGCGCGTCCGCCACAAGGCGGCCTTCAAGGAGGCGGAGGGCGTCAACCTGACGTACCTGCCCTTCATCGCGCGCACCGTGGTCGAGGTGCTGCGCGACTTCCCTCACCTCAACGCCTCGGTGGGTGGGGACGCGCTCATCGTGCACCGTGATGTCCACCTCGGCTTCGCCGTGGACCTCGCCAAGGAGGGCCTGATCGTCCCGGTCGTGCACCAGGCGGACGGCCAGTCCCTCCGAGGGCTCGCCCGGTCGATCGCGGATCTCGCCGAGCGCGCCCGCAACCGGCACCTGTCGGCGGACGACATCGCCGGCGGCACGTTCACGATCACCAATCCCGGGCCGTTCGGGACGTTCCTTTCGATGCCGATCATCGCCCAGCCCCAGGTGGCCATCTTGTCGACCGACGGCGTCAAGCGGCGCCCTGTCGTCGTCACCGGCGCTGACGGCACCGAGGCGATCGCGATCCATTCGGTCGGGATGCTCGGCCTGTCCTTCGACCACCGCGCGGTCGATGGCGCGTACGCCGCCGCCTTCGTGCGCGAGGTCGGGCACGTCCTTGAGACGCGCGACTGGGAAGCAGAGCTGTAGGCACGCGATGGCGGTGCACGGCGTGAAGGAGATGAGCCCGCTGCACGTGCGGTGGCTCGGTTCGGTGCGCTACGACGAGGCCTTGGCACTCCAGCACGCCCTGCACCGTCACGGCCGCAGCGATCACCTGCTCCTCGTGGAGCACCCCCACGTCTACACCCTCGGCGTGCGGGCCAAGAGCGAGCACCTGCTGTTCGATCCGACCCATCCCGGCGATCCTGCCCTCGAAGGTGTCGTGGTGACCAAGGCGGACCGGGGTGGGGATGTCACCTACCACGGTCCGGGCCAGCTCGTCGGCTACCCGATCTGCAACGTCTCGTTGCGCCCCGGCGCGATCCCCGCGTGGGTGCATGCGATCGAGCAACTGGTCATCGACGCGCTCGAGCTGCTCGGGCTCAGCGCGGCCGGACGGCTCGCTGGCTATCCCGGTGTCTGGGTCGATCCTGACGGTGCCGCGCCCCGAAAGGTCTGCGCGATCGGTGTGCGGGTCAGCAAGAACCGTTCGATGCACGGCTTTGCCCTGAACGTCGACCCCGACCTGTCGATGTTCGAACGGATTGTCCCCTGTGGCATCGCCGACAAGGCGGTCACCTCGCTCGCTGGCGAGGGCCTCGCCGTCTCGATGGACGAGGTCATCGACGCCGTGGTGGCCGCCGCGTCGCGCCGGCTCGGAGGGGAGCCAGCGCGGCCCCGGCGGATCGAGCGCCAGGACGCGATCGCTCCGGTGCGCGCGGCATCCGAAAGCCCGGCGGCGCGCCCGCTCGAGCGGCGCCTGACGCGTGCAGGCGTCGATCCTGCGGCCGGCGTGGCGATTGCCGCCCGCAAGCCCGAGTGGCTGCGGGTCGAGGCCTCGATGGGCGAGGAGTACCTGTCGCTGCGCAAGCGCATGCGCGACCGCGATCTCGTCACGGTGTGCGAGGAGGCCGGTTGCCCGAACATCTATGAGTGCTGGGCAGAGGGGACCGCGACCTTCATGATCAACGGCGAGCGCTGCACCCGGGCGTGCGGCTTCTGCCTCGTCGACACCCGCAAGCCCTTTCCCCTCGATGCGGCCGAGCCGGCGCGCGTCGCCGACGCGGTGGTCGACCTGCGCCTCGCCCATGCGGTGGTGACCGCGGTCGCTCGCGACGACCTCGACGATGGCGGCGCCGGCGCCTTTGCAGCGACGATCGCCGCGATCCGCCGGGCGAGCCCTGACACGGCCGTCGAGGTCCTGATTCCTGACTGCAAGGGCGATCCTGCCGCGCTGCGGACGATTTTCGACGCGCGCCCCGACGTGTTGAACCACAACCTCGAGACCGTGCTGCGGCTGCAGCGCGCCGTACGGCCGTCGGCTCGCTATGCCCGCTCGCTTGGGGTGCTGGCGCGGGCCAAGGCGGCAGGGCTCACGACCAAGTCCGGGATCATCCTCGGCATGGGTGAGCGCGAGGAGGAGGTCCGCGGCGCGCTCGATGACCTGGCATCGGTCGGGGTCGACATCGTCACGATCGGCCAGTACCTGCGGCCCACCGCTGCCCACTTGCCCGTCGCCCGCTACTACCGCCCCGCAGAATTCGCCGAGATCGCGGCGGTGGCCCGTGAGCTCGGCTTCGCGCACGTCGAGGCCTCCCCGCTCGCACGCTCGAGCTATCACGCCCGTCAGGCGGCCGACGGGGCGCGCGTCGGTGTTCACCTCGTGGCGACCCGCCGCCCGGCGCAGCCGGCGGCGAGCTGAGGGCGCACGAAGTTGTCCGGCGAGCTCTCGGCGGCGCGACTGGCGCGCCTTGGGGCGGTGCGCGCGGCGATGGCCGAGCACGGCGTCGACGCGCTCTTGCTCTCGCTCGGCGCCGACCTGCCGTGGCTGTCGGGATACCAGGCGATGCCGCTCGAGCGGCCGACGGTGCTCGTCGTGCCGAGCGACGCACCGGCCACCTTGGTGGTGCCACGCCTCGAGGCGCCGCGGGTCGAGCCCGACGGGACGCTCTTCGCGCTCCGGCCCTGGGACGAGCTCGAGGACCCTGTCGCGCTGGTCGCCGGGCTGGTCGGCGCTCGCCGCTCGCTCGCGGTGTCGGACCGCTGCTGGGCCCAGCTGCTGCTCGCCTTGCAGTCTGAGCTCCCCAAGGCGAGCTGGCGGTTGGCCTCTTCGGTGATCGGCCCGCTGCGCGAAATCAAAGACGTCCACGAGATCGCCGCGCTGGCGGCCGCAGCATCGGCCGCAGATGCGGTCGCCGCGGCCTTGTTCGCCGGCGAGATCCCGCTGATCGGGCGCAGCGAGGCGGAGGTCTCGGCCGAGATCGGCCGGCGTCTCATCGATGCAGGTCACGAGCGGGTCAACTTCGCCATTGTCGCGAGCGGCCCCAATGCCGCGAGCCCTCACCACGAGCCCGGCGCGCGCCGCATCCGGGCCGGCGAGGCGGTCGTGTGTGACTTCGGCGGCACGATGCGCACCGAGCAGACCGGCACCGCCGGGTACTGCTCGGACACGACCCGGACCGTGGTCACCGGACCGCCGAGCGCGGAGCTGCAGGAGTGCTACGAGGTCCTCCAGGATGCCCAGGCGACCGCCGTCGCAGCGGTGCGCCCGGGTGTGACCTGCGAGGCGATCGACGTGGCGGCGCGAGAGCCGATCACCGCGGCCGGCTTTGGTGAGTACTTCGTGCACCGCACCGGCCACGGCATCGGGATTGATGAGCACGAGGCGCCCTGGATCATCGGCGGCAACGCGACGACGATCCGGCCCGGCCACGCCTTCTCGGTCGAGCCGGGCATCTACCTGCCAGGTCGCTTCGGCGCCCGCATCGAGGACATCGTCGTTGCCACCGAGGAGGGTGTGCGACCCCTCAACACGAGCGAGCACGGGCTCGTCGTCGTCGAGGCCTGAGCGCTTCGAGCTGGTGAGTTCGTACCGGTAACCTGCAGCAATGCCCCGTTACCAACGCCACGACGCGACCTTGCCGTCGCGCCCGGTGCTCGTCATCGCGCTCGAAGGCTGGATCGACGCCGGTTTCGCTGCCGCGAGTGCGACCGCCGCGCTCTTGGAGTCGGTCCGGACCGAGCCCTATGTGACCTTCGACCCTGACGGGTTGATCGACTACCGCTCCCGCCGCCCGCGCCTTCGTGTCGACGACGGTGTGCGGGGCCAGATTCTCTACGCCGAACCCCAGCTGCTCGTCGGATCCACTCCAGGCGGCACGGGCATTGCCGTGCTGGTGGGCCAAGAGCCGGACTTCGCCTGGCGAGCCTTTTCCGCGGACGTGGCGGCGCTCGCCGTCGAGCTCGGCTGCCGGCTCGTCATCGGCCTCGGGGCGTTCCCGAACGGCGTGCCGCACACCCGTCCGGTTCGCCTCGCGGCGACGGCGTCGGAGGAAGCGCTCGCGGTTCAGGTGGGCTTCGTGCCCGGAGCCCTCGACGTGCCGGCGGGGATCGGCGATGTGATCGGCGCGCGGTGCTCGGAGATCGGCATCCCTTCGGTCGGGCTCTGGGCACGCGTCCCGCACTACGTCGCCGGCATGCCCTTCCCGCCTGGGGCACTGGCCCTCGTCGAGGGACTGAACGCGCTGTCGGGGCTCTCGCTCGACACGAGCGAGCTCCAAAAGAGCGCCGAGGCGACTCGCCATCGCGTCGACGAGTTGATCGCCGCGTCGGAGGAGCACGCCGAACTGGTGCGTCGCCTCGAAGACCAGTTCGAGTCCTACGGCCCCGGCGAGTCGGGCATCAGCGAGGTCGGCATCGACGAGGCGCTCCCCTCGGGGGACGAGATCGCGGCCGAGCTCGAGCGCTTCTTGCGGGGGGAGGCCTGATGCCGGTCGCGCCGCTGCCACCGCGTTCGCCAATCGAGGCCGTGATCTTCGACATGGACGGCCTCCTCGTCGACTCCGAGCCGTTCTGGCGGGCCGTGACGATCGACATCCTCGATGCCCTCGGCAGCGACGTCCGCCCGATGATCGACCGCGGGCTCACCAAGGGGATGCGCGTCGACGAGTCGCTTTCGCTCTTCGCCGGTCTCGCGCCCTGGCCGGGGGCGGGCGACCCGGTTGCTGAAGCGGCGGTCCTGCAGTCGATCGTGGCCGCGGTCGTTGCGGCGATCGATGTCGGGGCCGAGCTGATGCCCGGAGCCCTCGAGGCAATCGAGCGCTTCCGCGCCGCAGGGTTATGCCTCGCGCTCGCCAGTGGCTCGGTGCCGCCAGTCATCGATGCCGTCCTCGACCGCTTTGGGCTGCGACCCTCATTTGACGCGGTAGTCTCCGCTTCCGATCTGCCGCTCGGAAAGCCGCATCCGGCGATCTTCTTGCACACCGCTGAGATCTTAAAGGTGGCGGCCGAGAGCTGCGTGGTGCTGGAGGACTCTCTCAATGGCTGCATCGCCGCCAAGGCGGCCAAGATGCGCGTCATCGCGGTGCCCTCCCGTGAGGACGCGAGCGACCGGCGGTTCGCCATCGCCGACGTCGTCCTCGCGTCGCTCGAGTCGCTCGGCGACGCCTCGGTCAGCGAGCTGCTCGGGCTCTCGCTCGATCCGCCGCTGTTGCGCTGAGGGGAGCCTCCCCGCCCACCTCAGCGCGCGCGGGCCGCGGCGCCTCGGCCGCCTCGCTCAGGGGACGAGGTTCACGAGCGAGGGCAGGCGTGCGATGACGCGGCTCGGCGACTTCCCGCCGAGCTGGTCCTGCACCTTCTGGCTCCCGAGCGCGAGCGCGAGCGCCTCGTCTTCGCTCAGGTCGGAC
This sequence comes from Actinomycetes bacterium, assembly GCA_021809805.1. GTDB lineage: Bacteria > Actinomycetota > Acidimicrobiia > Acidimicrobiales > Bog-793 > JAKABX01. The sequence continues at coordinate 8,065 of JAJZKA010000100.1, read as the reverse complement.
CGGACCTGGAAGCGATCTCGCACCTTGCCCGCCACCTGGATGACCAGGGTTGCCGTCGGCTCAACGAGCAGGCCCGCGTCGGGGAGGGGCCATGGCTCCTCGTGCACGTGCCGGCCGCATCGCTGCTCGTAGGCCTCGGCACAAAGATGCGGGGCGAAGGGTGCGAGCAACTTGAGCAGCGTGTCGATCGCCTCATCGAGCACCTCGCGCTCGACGCCCGCCTGGGCCGCCTTGGAGATGGCGTTCGTCAGGCTCTGGCACTTGGCGACTGCGGTGTTGAAGGCCCAGGTCTCGAGGTCGTCGGTGACGCCCTTGATGGTCTGGTGCACGAGGCGGCGCAGACCCGCGGCGTCGGGCGCACCGGCCACCGTGTCGTCGCGTTCGACCTCGCCGAGAGCGAGGCGCCAGACGCGGCGGAGGTAGCGGGCGCAGCCGTCGATGATCGAGTCGGTCTGCTCGGTCCAGTCGATGTCCTCGACGGCCGGCCCGGCAAAGAGGTGGAACAGGCGCAGCGCGTCGGCACCGACCGTGCTGAAGTACTCATCGGGCGAGACGACGTTGCCTTTTGACTTGGACATCGCTCGCCCGCCGAGGCGGATCATGCCCTGGCAGAACAACTGCTTGACGGGCTCGCGCAGCTCGGGCGGGGCGAGGCCGAGATCGCCGAGCGCCCGCGTGTAAAAGCGCGAGTACAGCAGGTGCAAGATCGCGTGCGTGATGCCGCCGATGTACTGGTCGACGGGCATGAAACGCCGCGCTGCTGCGAGATCGACCGGCTCGTCGTCCTCGAAGGGGTTGCAAAAGCGTAGGAAGTACCACGAAGAGTCGACGAAGGTGTCCATCGTGTCGGTCTCCCGGGTCGCCGGGCCACCACAGATCGGACAGGTCGCGGCGAGGAAGCCGGCATGTGAGCGCAGCGGTGACTTGCCGGTCGGCAAGAACTCGACGTCGTCCGGCAAAAGGACGGGCAGTTCCTCTTCGGGCACGGGCTGGATGCAGTGCTCGGGGCAGTAGATGACAGGAATCGGGCAGCCCCAATAGCGCTGGCGGCTGATCAGCCAGTCACGCAGCCGGTACTGCACGCTGGCCTTGCCGAGGTCGCGCGCCTCGAGCCACTCAGTAGCCTTCATCTTGGCTTCGGTGATGCCAAGGCCGTCAAGGAAGCCGCTATTGATCTTGGCGCCCTCGCCCGCATACGCGCCGCCGGCGAATTCCGCCGGTACTTCGGTGGTGCGGATCACGGGGAGGTCGTAGGCCTCGGCGAAGGCGAAGTCGCGCTCGTCCTCGGCAGGGACCGCCATGATCGCGCCGGTGCCGTAGCCCAAGAGCACGTAGTCGGCGAGATAGATGGGGATCTCGGCGCCGTTGTAGGGGTTGATCGCGTACGACCCGGTGAAGGCACCGCGCTTTTCGAGGGGACCCTCCTCGCTGAGGCGGGCGCGGTCGGTGAGGTGGCCGACCTCCTCGACGAGCGCGGTGACCGCGCCGGCCTGCTCGGGGGTGGTCAGCGCGTCGACGAGCTCGTGTTCGGGGGCGAGCACGAGGTAGGTCGCGCCGAATCCCGTATCGGGGCGGGTCGTGTAGACCTCGATCTCGAGCCCGGGCTGATCGCGCACCGCAAAGCGCAGGCGCGCGCCTTGGGACCGTCCGATCCAGTTGCGCTGCATCGTCTTCACCCGCTCTGGCCAGTCGAGACCATCGAGCGCGTCGAGGAGCTCATCGGCGTAGTTGGTGATGCGCAGGAACCACTGCTCGAGGTTGCGCCGCTCGACAAGATCGCCCGAGCGCTCGCAGGTACCGTCCGCGAGCACCTGCTCGTTGGCGAGCACGGTCTGGCACCCCGGGCACCAGTTCACGGGCGCCTCGGCTCGGTAGGCGAGGCCGGCCTTCAGCATGCGGGTGAAGATGATCTGGTTGAAGCGGATGTAGGACGGGTCGTGGCTGCGGATCTCGCGGCGCCAGTCGTAGACGGCGCCGAGGCGGAGCACGCTCGACTTGAGCTCAGCGATCCGCGCCTCGGTGCCGACGCGGGGATGCGCGCCACCTTTGATCGCCGCGTTCTCGGCAGGCAGGCCAAAGGAGTCGAAGCCAAAGGGGCTGAGCACGCCATATCCCTGCATGGTGCGCATCCGCACGAGGACGTCACCGAGCGTGTAGTTGCGGACGTGTCCTTGGTGGGCGGGCCCGCTCGGGTAGGGGTACATGGACAGCACGTAGTAGGGCGGACGGCGGTCATCGTTGTCGACCCGGTAGGTGCCCCACTCCTCCCAGCGGCGCTGCCAGCGCGCCTCAACTTCAGCGACGTCGTAGCCCTGGTGCATTTCCCTAGCGTAGTTGGCTACCCGGCCGGCCTTTCTCGGCGTCCGCAGCAAAGCCGGCGCCGCCGATCGTGGCGTCCAAGAACGCGAGCACATCGCCGCGCTCGGCAATTGCCTTGCCGGTCGGCTTGCCTGCACCGTGGCCGGCGGAGGTCTCGATGCGGATGAGGATGGGGCCGCCGCGCTCGGCGTCCTGAGCGGCCTGCAAGGTGGCGGCGAACTTGAACGAGTGGCCCGGCACCACCCGGTCGTCGTGGTCGCCGGTCATCACGAGCGTCGGCGGATAGGCAGTGTTTGGCGTCACGTGGTGCAGCGGGGAGTAGGCGCGCACCCAGCCGTACTGCTCGGGATCGTCGGGATCGCCGTAGTCGCTTTTCCATGCCCAGCCGATCGTGAAGCGGTGGAAGCGGAGCATGTCGAGCACCCCGACTTCGGGCACGGCGGCGCCGAAGAGCTCGGGGTGCTGGGTAAGGCATGCGCCGACGAGCAGTCCGCCGTTCGAGCCGCCGTTGATCGCGATGCGCTCGGGACGCGACCAGCCCGAGGACGCGAGGTAGCGGGCGCAGTCGCAGAAGTCGTCGAAGACGCGCTGTTTGTTGGCGAGACGCCCGGCGTCGTGCCAGGCACGCCCGTACTCGCCACCGCCGCGCAGCGCGGCAACCGCGAGCACGCCCCCACGCTCCACAAAAAGGGCATTGGAGCGCGAGAAGGCCGGGGTCATCGAGATGTCGAAGCCGCCGTAGCCATAGAGCAGTGCCGGCACGTCGCCGTTCGGTGCGACCTCACGCCGGTGGGTGACGAACAGCGGGACTGCGGCGCCGTCGTCGGCTCGGACGAAGACCTGCTCGCTGATCACGGCTGCGGTGTCGAAGTCAGCTGCCGAGGCGCGCAGCTGGCGGGTCTCTTGGCGCACGAGATCGTGTTCCCACAGCGAGCCGGGGTCGACGAAAGAGGTAAGGGCGAAGTGAAACTGCGTGCGCTGCGCTCGCCCCTCGAGGCCCGCACCGCCGAGCTCGCCCGCCACTGTCGCTACCGCCGGGAGCTCGATTTGCGCGCGCAGCTCGCCCTCCATCGTGCGCACCGACAAGCGAGAGCAGGCGTCCTCGAGGTGGTGGCAGACGAGGTGATCGCCAAAGCAGTAAGCGTCGGCGAGCAGGGCATCCTGCTCGGGAACGATCTCGCGCCAGTGCTCGGAGGTGGAATGCTCGAGATTGACGGCGACGATGCGCTGGCGCTCGGCACCGTCGTCGGTGAGCAGGTAGAAGGTCATTGCGACGTTACCCACGACCACCGCCCGGCGGGCAAGGCCGCTCACGAGGCTGCGCAGGCCGCGCTCGGGGGCATCGTGGTCGAGAACCCGGAGGTCACACTCGGTCCCGGTTCCCCGGCTCGTCGAGATCACGAGAAACCTCCCGTCCTCGGTGACCTCGGCGTTGTGCACCCACTCCGGCTCATCGGGCGTGCCGAAGACCAGGACGTCCTCGGACTGGGGCGAGCCGAGGTGGTGGAAGAAGATGCGCATCGGGCCGGTCTCGGCCACATACTCGGCCCCGGGCGCCGGTGCCGGAGGGGCGCCGTAGTAGAAGCCGCTGGCGTCGTGGCGCCACGCAGCCCCGGAGAACTTCGACCACTCGATGCGTTCGTCGCGGTCTCGACCGGTCTCGACGTCACGGACGTGCCAGGTCATCCAGTCCGAGCCGGCGACGCTCGTCGAGTAGGCCAGCAGCGATCCGTCGTCGGTCACCGACAGCCCGGTGACCGCCACGGTTCCGTCCTCAGATAGCCCGTTCGGATCGAGCAGCACGCGCCCCGGTCCGGTCGGCGTGTCCATCACGTAGAGCACCGCCTGGTTCTGCAGACCACTGTTGCGGCTCTGGAACCAGCGGCCGCCCCGCTCGAAAGGGACCCCGACGCGCTCGTAGTCCCACAGTTGGGCGAGCCGCTCACGGATCGCCGGTCGTGTCGGCACGGCGGCGAGCCAGCTCTCGGTATGCCGGTTCTGCGCCGCGATCCACTCGACCGTCTCGGTGGCGCTCGTATCCTCGAGCCAGCGGTACGGGTCGGGCACCGACTCGCCGTGATAGGTGTCGACGTGGTCGGAGCGTCGGGTCGGCGGCGGCAGCGGGCTGGGCATCCATTGGACCGTACCCCAGGGCGGTCCACGTGCCGTTGAACTGCGTCTTTGGCGTGCCAGCGAGTCCGGTATGATGACCGGACCACTGGGGGCGTAGCTCAGTTGGTAGAGCGCTTGACTGGCAGTCAAGAGGTTCGTGGGTTCAAGTCCCATCGCCTCCACAAGAAATACCTGATCAGAGCGTTGGCAGGCGTCGACGGCTGGCGATGACAAGGGCGCGTGTCATCCGTTTGTCACCCGATGGGGAGAGGTGACGGGCGATGGCGCCCCGCAAGAAGAAGAAGTCTTAGCCCCTGGCTCCGAGCAGGCTCGCTGACAACGCCGCCCGCGTCCCGACCCATCGTGGGCGGCACGTGTCCGTAGATCCCGAGTGTGATGCTCCCGTGCGAGTGTCCGAGCATCTCCTGGACGACCTCCGGCTGGATCCCTGCGGCCAGCATGAGCGTGGCTGCCGTGTGGCGCGTGTCGTGCAGGCGGACGCGCGCTCGCCTCGCGGCCTTCGTCAGCACCCCCAAGCGGTTCGAGATCCAGCCGGGGAGAGGGGCGCGCCGAGCTCGTTCGTGAAGATGTAGCCGCGGTCGTCCTTCCTGAGGCAAGCGCGCAAGCACTCGGCGTTCTGCGCGGCACGATGCGCCGTGAGCAGAGCGACGAGATGCTCGTCGAGCGGCACGCTTCGACGCCCGACCTTGGTCTTGGGCGTCGATTCCTGGGGATAGCCATTCACCATGACTCGGGTCGTGGTCACCTGTAGGGTGCCGGCGCCAAGGTCGACGGCCGACCGGCACAGGCCAGCCAGCTCGCCGCGGCGCAGGCCGCGGGTCAAAGCCACGGCCCACATCGCCGCCAAGCGATCGTCGCGGGTGGCGGAGAGGAAGCGCCGAGAGTCCTCCGCGGTCCAAGTCGTCGGTGGTCGCCCCTCGACGGTCGGCCGGTGAACCCCAGCGATGGGGTTTCGACCGAGCAAGCCGGTCTCGACGGCGTAGGTATCGGCGGCCTTGACCGTGGCGACCCTGGGCCGTAGCGAGCGAGGTGAAATTCCCTCGCGGCGCTGCGAGGTTCACGTAGCGCGGAGCTTCTCGACGAGGTCTTGAACGTCCTTGGGGGTCAGGGCAGCGGCCCTCATGGCGCCGATGTTCGGGACGATCCACGCAGCCACGACATTGCGGTACTGCTCGAGCGTGCTGGGCTTGAGGCCGGTCAACACCGACAGTTACAACAACCTCGCCTTCTATGCGAACCCCGGCGTCTACGTGCCGGCGTACTCCGTCGGAGCGATCGCGAACACCCCGAACGTGCAAGTGGCCCCTTTGTACAGCGACGACGGGTGGAGCCTCGTCAACGACGCCGGTTACCGGGTTCAGCTTCGCCACGAAGGTGGCGTTCTGCCTGCGCTGCTCGCCGCTTGTTTGGACGCGTTGGTAGTGCCGGACATGCCCGTACCTCCGGGACAGTCGGTGGTGCTGGCAGTTTCCGATCCGTTGCGGCTCAGAATCTCTTGCCTGCGGTTGATGATATGCGCACCTATGAGAAGGTTGTCAACTATGGTGTGCAGTGTGCACCACCCCATGGGGCGGAGCGAGATCGCCGAGCTACTCGGGATGACTCGACAGGGTGTCGACAAGTGCGTCGGCCGTGACCCCACCTTTCCGGCAGCCGTTGCCCTCCTCGTGGGTGGTCGCATCTGGGAGACGGAAGCAGTCGAACGTCGGGCTCGCGCAGCGGGACGATTGCCGTGAGTGCTACGACCGGCGACTCAAGCGTCGAATGCTGCTCCTGTTCTTCCTCCGTATTCCATCAGTCCAACAGGGAGAATAAGTGCTACGCAGAGTCGCTTCACTCGTGCTGGTCGCGTCGCTCTTTGTAGCGGCAAGCGCATCCATCGCATCCGCCGCACCGAAGGGGCCGGTGCATCCAGCGGTCATTGCTTTCAGCGTCTCACCGAGGCGCCTGGCGGCTGCAGGGGGCAGTGTTGTTCTCACGGTTCGCGTACGAAACGCTGCGACCTGTAGGTTTGGCGGCGAGCGGGTGCTTGCCCGCCGCTGCGTGGGTGGCCGCGCGGCCGTACGGGAGCTCGTGCCGCCGAACCACTCCGCGACCGTGCACCGGATTCGCTTCTGGGCAATGGCCCGGGGGAGGGGCGGCGTGACACCGCGCCGCTTCCTGGTCGTGATCGAGGCGGGCATGCGGGTCCCTCCACCTGCCACCACGGTGCCGACGACCACACAGCCATCGAAGCCGTCAACGACGTGTGCCGGGGACTGCAAGTTCACGTTCCCGCAGCCGACCCTCTCCGGTGTCGTTTCCGTCGCAGTGAACAGCGTGACGACAGGCGTGGCTTGTCCGGACCCCGGTCTCTGCGACGCCTCCTCAAGCCAGCAGATTGCAGACGTCAGCTTCACCGCGTGCGCGGGATCTTCGGGCGACAGCGATATCGCCAGCCAGGTCGGCGACCTGGCGCTGACACTCAGCGACGGGTCGCAGGCGCCCCTCGACTCTGTGACCTTCGACAACAGCGTGCCCACCGCGTTCGGTGGCTATGGAGCCGTCGCGCCGAATCAGTGCCTCACCGGGGATGCCTACTTCGACGTCAGTGGGGGGGCAACGTGGACATCGCTGAACTACTCATACACGAGCGCGGACTTCACTACCCAGACCGTCTACGTCTGGACCCCATGAGCCGGTAGCGCACGTTGCACAGAGGCACCATCATTGCGGCGCTAGACAACAAAGGGCGCTGCGATGATGGTGCCGAGGCCCTCCACGAGAACTTTGAGTCGACGACCGTCGTGTATTGCGCCACCGCGTCGGGCGTGACGGCGCGCACCCGTCGTGACGAACATCTATCGGTACGACGGGGCGTGTTTCTCGCGCCCGAGCAGAACGATCCCCGAGTCGGCGTGAGGATCTCGTCAGCGCGCTCGAACTGAACGCCGCGCCCATGGCGCGCCCGGCATGGCAGGCACGCGCTCGCTGGCGAGGCTAGGGACCAGAGGTGTTCTTCAGCGATGCGGCGAGCACTTCAGCTACCTGCGCCGGCTGTCCGGTGCGCTCGGAATGCGTTGAGGCGGGAATGAGCGAACTGCTCGCGTAGCGCCTCGGCCCAGTCGTAGCGGGAGCCTTCGGCGAGCTCCCCGCGGTAGATGCCTGCGGCCGCGGTCAGGGCTGTGGCGCGCTCGGTGTCGTCGTCGGCGCAGCGTTCGGCTTGGGCCAGATGGCTCTGGAAGGACCACAGGTCGATTTCGACGAGGTCGGGGTCGATGCGGTAGCGCCCGGCGGCGTGCTCGACGAACATCGTCTCGCCGAGCTCGGTCATCTCCCGTAGCACCTTGCGCAGGTTGCCGACGGCGGTGTGGAACTGCTCGGCGCCGCGACCGGGCGGGGCGTCGGGCCACAGCGCGTCGACGGCGGCTTCGTCGGTCACACCTTGGGGTTGGGTGGCCGACGCGCTCACCGACCTGCGCGAGACCAACGACGACCTGCCCGGCGCCCTCGTCGCCGCCGAGCAGGCCCTCGCCGTCGACCCCTACGACGAGGCGGTCTACCGCCAAGTCATGCGCTTCCAAGCCCGCCACGGTCGAGACCCGACGCAGTCGCTCGCGCCTACCGCCTCCTC
>JAJZKA010000099.1 GCA_021809805.1 Actinomycetes bacterium | reverse complement strand
CGCTGTCCCCACGCTCGCGGCTGCGGCCCTCGACACCGAGACGATCCGACTCGGAACGCTCGTTGCCTCACCGAATTTTCGCCATCCACTGCCCTTCGCCAAAGAGTTGATGACGCTCGACGATCTTTCGGGTGGCCGCGTGACCGCCGGGCTCGGGGCCGGAGGTACCGGCTGGGATGCGACCGCGCTGGGCCAGGAGGCCTGGCATCCAGGCGAGCGGGCGGAGCGCTTTGCTGAGTTCGTCACTGCGCTCGACGTAATACTCGCTGCGCCGGCGAGCGACTTCGAGGGCCGCTACTACCAAGCGCGCGCGGCTCGATCGCTACCGGGCTGCCTCCAGCGGCCACGCGTCCCATTCGTCATCGCAGCGACCGGGCCAAGGGGGTTCCAGGTGGTCGCGCGCCATGGCGCAGGTTGGGTGACGACGGGAGACGTAACGATCGCGTCGCCCCTCGCACTCGGTGAGGCGGTCACCGTCGTCGGCCACCAACTCGAGGGCCTGCACGCGGCTTGCGCAACAGCAGGACGAGATCCCGCGAGCGTAGACCGGATCGTCCTGAGCGGGCTGAGCATTCCTGGCCCTCATCACTCCGCCGAGTCGCTCCGCGCGACCATTGATGCCTTCGAAACCATCGGGATCACCGATTTCGTCCTCCACTGGCCGCGGCCAACAGAGCCCTACCGTGGATCGCAGCAGCGATTCATAAGCGTTGTCTCCGAAGTGCTCGCGAGCGCCTGAAGTCGTCGGGCGTTACCAGATCGGCCACGCTGGGAGTTCCAGTCTTGAGCTGTTCCCTTGTTGTGCCCGACGCCGCTCGCGAGCGACACCTTCCACAGCGCGGGAGCACGAGCCGACATCGCCGCGGCGCGCCCGGCTGTCGCCCGTTACCAAGGGGAGCCGCTCCTTTGGAGGTGTGGCCCGATTGTGGCATGGGTAAGACGCCGCTTGCAGCCTATTCCCTACGACCGTATGCCCGCCATCCGTTAGGACCAGCAGTGCCGGGTGATTGCGTTCTTGTCGGATGGAGTCTGGTCGCGTCGGTAACCCGATGTACGGTTGGGTTCGAACCACGGCCGGTTCTCCCCCGACGCCTCGGCACCCGCCGCGTACCTGGAAGCGTGAGGCGGCGCTGCCGCAAAAGGAGATGACGTGCCGGGGCGCTGGCGGATCCAGACGATCCGATTGCAGGGCGTCCTCGTCGAGGCGTGCTGGCGGCCGATGGAGGGTGACGTCGCCGGGGATTTTCACGATGTCATCGATCTGCGCGATGGGCGTGCGGCAATCGTCATCGGAGACGTTGCCGGTTACGGGTCGGAAGCCGCGCACCGAGCAGACGACCTCCTTATCTCTCTCCGTCGAGCATTCAGAACGACCCACCGTCCGACCGATGTCCTCGAGCAGGTCGACGCATGGGTCGCCGCCGAACCAGGCGATCTATTCGCAACCATGGCGTGCGCGCTGGTCGATCCAGCAAAGCGGGTGGTTCACGTCGCGAGCGCGGGCCATCCCCCGATCGCTGTCGTGCAAGGTGGCACCGCGAGCTTTCTCAACCGTATCGCTGATCCACCGCTCGGGATTGCGGCGGAACGACGCCAGATCTCCTATCCCCTCGCCGGCGACGGAGCGCTCTTCCTCTACACCGATGGTCTCATCGAGCGTCGGGGAACCCCGCTCGACGAGAACCTTCTGCGGCTCTTGAAGATCGCCGCGACCATGAATGCTGAGACCGGGGGCGGCGAAGCACTTGCGCGGCGAGCTACCGACATCTACGGCCAACCGGCCGATGATGCGACGGTCGTTTCGGTTCGCCTCCGCCCCCAGGCTGAACTCATGCGATCTGGCGAGCGGGCCACCGGGCGCACTGGCCACGAGGTAAAGCTTCGCCTCTATGTGGATCCTCGGGACCTTCGCTCAGCGCGTACCGAGGCGGTCGCCCGCGCGCTGGAGCGCGTCGTTCCACCCCAGATGCAGATCGATATCGAAGTGATCGACATTACGGCTGCCGATGGTGGCCTTGACACCGACGGGGTGATGGCAGTACCGACGATCGTTCGGGTTCTGCCGCAACCAACGATTCGGGTCGTCGGCGGGATCCGCTCGCCGAGCGAGCTTGCCCGGGCGTTGCACCTTCCCCTGGACGAGGAGGAGAGTTAGATGGTCGCGCGAGCAGATGAGCTCGAGCGGATCGAGGTCGGCATATCTGGCCTCGATCTAATCACGAACGGAGGCCTCCCCAAGCGCCGACTCACGCTCGTGGCGGGGACGGCGGGGAGCGGCAAGACCGTCTTCGCCGCTCAGTTCCTGGCGGCGGGGATCAGCGGCGCGAGCGAGCCAGGCGTCTTTGTGACGATGGAGGAGCGCCCGGATTCCATCCGACGGAACATGCGTTCACTGGGATGGCGCATCAAAGAATGGGAGAACCAGAACCTCTGGGCGTTCGTCGACGCCTCACCACGTCACCAAATCGACACCGTCTTCACGGGCAACGACTACGACCTCAGTCCGCTCCTTGCCCGGATCACGAAGACAGTCCAGCGCATTGGGGCAACACGCGTAGCGCTCGACTCGATCGGCGCACTGATAGGCCAGTTCGACCGAGTCACTCCGACCCGCCACGCGCTCTTCCAGCTTGCCGACGCGCTGGAACGGGTGGGCGTAACTACGGTCATGACCGCAGAGCGGCCTGAGGATTACGGACCGCTCACCACGCTCGGATTCGAAGAGTTCATCGCGGATAACGTGGTTATTTTGCGCAATGCCCTCGATGGCGAGAAGCGTCGCCGCACGATCGAGGTGTTGAAGATGCGTGGTGGCGCCCATCTGAAAGGCGAGCACCTCTTCACCGTGCTCGCGGGCCAAGGCATCGTCGTCGTACCCGTAGCGATCCACGCGGCCGATTACGCGGCGGCGACTGCCCGCCAGAGCTGTGGGATTCCCGAGCTCGACACCATGTTTCATGGTGGGCTCTTCGAACGTTCGCTGTGGCTCGTCGCAGGTGCAACCGGAACGGGAAAGTCGCTCCTCGCGGCGCAGTTCGTCGCCGGCGGCGCGCGGGCAGGCCAACGCTGCTTGCTCCACTCCTTCGAAGAGAGCCACGACCAGCTCGTCCGCAATGCCGCAGCGTGGGGAATGGACTTCCGCGCACTCGAAGCAGAGGGCAAGCTGCGCATTGTCGCCGAGGCGCCCGAGGCTGCGTCATTAGAAGACCACCTCCAGCACATGAAGGCGACCATCGACGGGTTCGAACCCGACCGCGTCGCAATCGACAGCCTGACTGCGCTCCAACGCATCGCCACGGTGAAAAGCTTCCGAGAATACGTACTCGGCCTCACCTTCTACATAAAGCTGCGGGCGCTCCTGGGCATGGTGACGAGCACGCACCGAGACTTCATCCGTGAGGAGTCCGCGAGCGATCTCCACGTCTCGACGATTAGCGATGTGATCACCCTGCTGCACTACGTGCCGGACGGCAGCAGGCTCGAGCGCGGAATCCAAGTACTGAAGATGCGCGGCTCCAACCACGACAAGACCGTCCGCCGCTTCCACATCACCGACATCGGAATGCACATCGAGGAACCCTTCGACGACATCAGCGGCCTGTACTGAGGTTCAACTTGAACGACCTCGGGCCACGTCGATGGCCGGCTGGGGATCGCAGGTGTCGGTCGTCGCCTGTTCATTGCCAGCGCCGAGCGCGGCCGGCCCCTAGCATGGCGACAAGACAACTCAGCTGTCGTACCGAGCGCCGGCACGCGGCGTGCGGCCCGCGGCAGCGTTTCTACCTAGCACCGTGACGAACGATCTAGCTGCACTCCGCAATCTGCTCGAGGACCTCCCGGTCCGTGAACGAATCCGCCTCGAGCGGCGGCTCGCGCGCGCCCTGAGCCCGGGCACCCCTGTTCATGCCGACGAACTGACGCGAATCACCGGTCTCGTAGAACACGCAGCGCAGCGCCTCGCCGAGCGCCGCGCGAGCCGTCCCGGGCTCACCTATCCCGAAGATCTTCCGATCTCGGGCCACCGGGAGGCAATCGCCGCGGCCATTGAGCGGTCTCAGGTCATCGTCGTGGCCGGTGAGACCGGCTCGGGCAAGACGACCCAGCTCCCGAAGATCTGCCTCGAACTCGGACGGGGAATCGCCGGCATGATCGGTCACACCCAGCCGCGCAGGATCGCCGCGCGCACCGTCGCCGAGCGCCTATGCGACGAACTTGGCGTCAGCCTCGGCACGCAGGTTGGCTACGCCGTGCGATTCACCGACTTCGTCGGAGATCGCACTCTCATCAAAGTTATGACGGATGGAATTTTACTCGCCGAGATCCGCCGGGACCGGCTGCTCAGTGCCTACGACACAATCATCCTCGACGAGGCACACGAGCGCAGCCTGAACATCGATTTCCTCCTGGGCTACCTGACTCAACTCCTTCCCCGGCGCGGAGATCTCAAGGTGATCGTGACCTCCGCGACGATCGACACGGCGCGCTTCGCCGCGCACTTCGATGCCCCCGTGATTGAGGTGTCCGGCCGCAGCTTCCCCGTCGAAGTCCGCTATCGGCCATCCCACGACGAAGACCCCGACAACGACCGAGACCCGAGCCAGGCTCTCGTTGACGCCGTCGCCGAATTGGTCCAGGAGGGACCTGGCGACATCCTGGTATTTATGTCGGGCGAGCGCGATATCAAGGACGCCGCCGAATCTCTCCGTGACCGGGCGCTGCCCGAGCTCGAGCTGCTCCCGCTGTATGCGCGGCTTTCGGCAGCGGAACAGCACCGCGTGTTCCAGCCCCATCGCATGCGTCGGGTGGTGCTTGCAACCAACGTCGCGGAGACGTCGCTCACCGTGCCCGGGATCCGCTACGTCATCGACACAGGGTTAGCGCGGATCTCGCGCTACAGCCACCGAACAAAAGTGCAACGCCTGCCGATCGAGCCGATTTCGAAGGCATCAGCAAATCAGCGAGCCGGACGCTGTGGCCGAACCGCGCCGGGAGTTTGCATCCGGCTCTACTCCGAAGAGGACTACGCCGCACGTCCAGACTTCACTGATCCAGAGATCCTGCGGACCAATCTCGCATCCGTGATCTTGCAGATGGAGGCGATCGGCCTCGGGGAAATCGAACACTTTCCCTTTCTCGAGCCTCCTGACCGCCGCGCAGTGGCAGACGGCAGAGCACTGCTCGAAGAACTCGGTGCCTTCGACCCTAAGAATGGTTCTCGGGCGCTCACCAAGATCGGCCGCCAACTCGCGGAGCTACCGCTCGATCCTCGCCTCGCGCGAATGGTGGTCGAGGCCGAGGCACGCGGGTGCCTGCGCGAGATCACCATCATTGCTGCGGCCCTGTCCATCCAAGATCCGCGAGAGCATCCGATCGAACAGGCGCAGGCAGCAGAGCAGATGCACCAACGTTTCAATGTCGCGGGATCAGACTTTCTCGCGTTTGTGCGCTTGTGGGATTATCTTGCCGAGCTGCAGGCGGAACGTTCGGGCAATCAGTTCCGGCGCCAGTGTCGTGCCGAGTACCTGAACGTCTTGCGAATCAGGGAATGGCAGGACGTCGCCGGACAAATCCGCCGCGTGTACCGCTCGCGGGGTGTGCATGCCAACACCGAACCAGCTGAGGCCGCTCAAGTCCACCAGGCGGTGCTCGCGGGCCTGCTCTCGCAGATCGGTATGCGAGACCGTAATCGTGGCGATTATCTCGGCGCGCGCAACACACGCTGGCAGATCGCCCGTTCCTCTTCTCTAGCAAAGGGGAAGCCCGCGTGGGCCATGGCGGGCGCCCTCGTGGAGACCGAACGCACCTGGGCGCGGACGCTCGCCCGCATCGAGCCGCGCTGGGCCGAGCGAGTTGGCGGACACCTCACCAAACGAAACCTGTCGGAACCGTGGTGGGACGCGGCTCGCGGGGAGGCCTTGGCAACCGAGCGGATCACCCTCTACGGGCTCCCCGTAGTCGCTGGACGCACCATCAGCTTGGCTCGCACCGATCCGGCCACTGCCCGCGAGATCTTTATCCACCATGCGCTGATCGAGCAAGACTGGCACACTCCGCTGCCGATCCTGAACCGAATCCATGTCCATCGGGAGACTGCGGCCAAACTCGCTGCCCGTGTCCGGCACCACGGCACGTCCCTTGCCGAGGATGCACTGACGGAATTCCTTGACGCCGCGCTTCCCACGTCGGTCACCACCGGGAACCGCCTCGAGCACTGGTGGCGACACGCGAGCGAGCCGGAACGCCAGAGTCTCGTACTGCCCATCACCGCATTCGTCGGTGAGTCCGGCGTGAACTTCGATTCTGAGGATTATCCAGATTCGTGGGTGCAAGGCGGGCTCGAGCTAACACTCCGATATTGCTTTGAGCCAGGTGCTGAGGAGGACGGTGTCACCGTAGAGATACCCATCGAAGTGCTCAACCAACTGAGCAACGAGCCGTTCGACTGGCATATTCCTGGGTATCGCACCGAGATCGTCGAGACGCTCCTACGAGGCCTGCCGAAACGCCTGCGTCGCACCCTCGTCCCGATTGCCGAAACCGCCGACCGGTTGGTCACAGAGCTCGGCCCCGAAACAGGCGAGCTGCGGACGAGCCTTGCGGTGCGCCTCAGCAAGCTCACCGGACAGCCATTGACCGATTTCGTTTTCGATCTCACGATCTTGCCGCCGTATCTGCGGATGCGTTTCCTCGTCCATGACGAAGCCGGCGCCACGCTCGGTGCCGGCCGAGACCTCGGCGAACTACGACGTCAACTCGCATCCGCGCTGCAACTCGTCGTGGCGCGAGTTTTTCCCGAGCTGGAGGCAAGGTCGGCAACCACGTGGGCGTTCGGGAATCTAGACCGAGAGATCCAGCGGGGTCAGCTACGCGCCTATCCAACCTTGATCGATGAGGGAACCAGCGTCGCTGTCGCGATCGTCGACAGCCCTGACGTGCAAGCCGAGCAGATGTGGAAGGCAACGCGCCGGCTACTCGCTTTCGCTGCCCCCGTATCGGCGCTCCATATCCAGCGTCGCTTAACCAACGCCGCGAGGCTCGCATTGGCGCGGTCCTTGGTGTCTGTCGACGGTCTCATCGAAGACTGCACGGTCGCCGCGCTCGACGCCATCATCGAAGGGGGCGCGGGACCATTTTTCGAAGCTGCGGGCTTTGCCGCGCTCGCCGACGTCGCTCGTCGCACGCTTGCTGACACAGTTGCTCGCGCCGCCACGCAAGCAGGCGACATCGTTGCGGAAGCGTCAGCGTTGCGCGCCCATCTCGCCGAGCTCGAGGTCGGAGACGTACGAGACGTGCTGCATGATGCGATTCATGACATCCGGCGTCAACTCGATGGACTGGTCTATCCCGGTTTTGTCACCGACGCCGGCATCCAACGACTCACCGATATTGCGCGATATCTCAGTGCCATCTCCCAGCGGCTGTCCCAGCTTCCTGGCGATGCTCACCGAGACCGCGAGCGGCAGATGCGTGTTGCGGCGGTCGAGCGTCGCTTCGATGAGGTCCATGAACAGCTCGCCACCCGGGGTACGACGGTCCCCGAGCTCATTGAGGTGCGATGGATGCTGGAGGAGTTCCGGATTTCGGTGTGGGCCCAGCGCCTTCGGACCAAGGGCACCGTGAGCGAGGCTCGCATCCTGCGCGCCCTCGGGGAGCTGTCAGGCTGACGAGGCCGCGGCCACAGTCGCTCGCATCAGCTTCACGCGCCACTTCGTCCGATGAACTCGCAACGACAAACTGCCGCGCGTGGTCTCACTGCGGCCCGTGCCTGGCATGGGAACAGGTAGCGACACGCATGTGCACAGCACCCCCGCTGCCGCAACGCTCCCGGCGAGGACGTGCGCAGAGACTCCTGCTACCGGCCGCAAGCTTCTCGCCCTCGACGAAGGGGCAACCCATCGCTAAACAAAGGACCGAATAGCCTAACGGATAGCTTATCGATGCTCCACGATCGCCATACGAGCTGATCGGCAATGGGCCTGAGCGAGATTGCGCGGAGTCTCCGGCAATGAATGATCGCTCTCGTAGAAATCTCGCGTGTCACGAATGCGGTGTCTCTACTCACCCGATGCAATCTCCATTCGTTGACGTGATTCCTCGCGAAGCGTCGCACGCCTCACCTTCGATGGAGCTGCGATGCACTATCCGCCATCTGCGCATCGAGGCGTATCAAGATGCAGTGGCCCCTGGGTGAAGGACCTGGACGACCACGAGTTCGTCTAGATGCATTCAGGCGTCTTACGCGCCTTAAGCAATGGTGCATTGTCACCACTGGGGTTGCACTGACTCGCTTCCTCAGGCAAGAAATCGCGATGGGTACCGCGATGACGAAGCGGTCGCCAACACTTGCGCGGGTCACTTGGTGCCGCAGTGGCACCATAAGCGCTACGATCCGACGCACGAACCTCCGGATTGAGTGGGCTCGTTCTGGCCCGTGTCGGTCCGGTTTGTTAGACGGGGGGAGACAATTGTTCGGGCGCATCGCGGCCGGGCTCGGTGCACGTCCCGATGAAGTTGCCAGGCTTCGAGCCGTTATGGTGAGTTCGTTTCTCTTAGGGATGACGCTCGTCTTGTATTACTCAGCATCGAACGCGATCTTCCTGACGCGTTACGGCATCACGAAGTTACCCTACGTCTACATCGCCAACGGCTTTCTTGTCATTGTGTTTGGCATCGGGCTGTCCATCCTCGGGCGACACGTCATGTTCCGAACACAGACGCTCGTCGTAAATGGCTTCCTTGCGTTTGTCATCCTGCTCTTATGGGCTGGGATCAAAGCCAGCGGAAGCGACGCCGTAATCTTCGCAACAGCGGCGTGGTTCCGCTTGCTGTTCATCTACACCACGGTCGGACTATGGGAAGTCGCGGCTCGCTTGTTCGATATCCGCCAGGGCAAGCGGCTTTTTTCCCTAGTGGGCCTTGGCGTCATGCTGGCCGCGGTGGTCGGCGGTGTCCTCACACCAGTGATCGTCAAGGCCGTTGGCACCACAAACCTTTTGCTGCTTGCCGCGGCGTTCTTAGGGCTTTACACGCTCTCGCTCTCAGGCATCCTCGAGACGGTGAGCGGGGTGCGTTCGGATGCGAGACGGAACAGCCGACAGGGCGTCGGGTCCCTCGTGCGAGATCGCTATACGAGGTCTATTTTTGGCTTGAAGACATTGTCCGTGCTCACCGCGTACTTGATTGAGTACGTCTTCTACGAGCAGGCATCCCGGCGTTTCCCCGGCCAGGCGTCATTAGCGGGTTTTCTTGGCACCTTTACCGGCTTGACAACGCTCGTGATGGTCCTCGTCAGCGCACTGCTGACCAGTCGGCTGATCTCGAGTCGGGGACTGCGTGGCACATTGTTTGTGATGCCAGTGGTCATGTGCGCCACCGCGCTGGCGACCACCGTTTATGGCGCGCTAATCGGTGCGGGCACGGCGTTTTTTGCGCTCGTTGTGGTGACGATGTTCTCCAACCAAGTGCTCGACAAGGCGGTAAACACGCCGGCATTTATCCTCCTCTTCCAGCCAATGCCGCCCGAGCGTCGCTTGCCGGTGCGCGTGATCGTCGAAGGCTGGCTCGGTTCGGTGGCGCTGATTTTGAGCGGGGTATTGCTCATGTTCCTCACGTGGCTTCACCCACCCACTGCCGTGCCATTCATGGCACTGCTCGCGGTCATCTCGGTAGCGTTCCTGGTGCAAACCCGCGAGGCAGCGTCCCAGTACGCAAGGGCCCTCCGGCACGCCACGCGCCGTGGCTTCGCTCGGCCGCGACCGACGGCCGTTGACGCTCGACAGCCAGTGGGCGCCTTGTTGGACTTGCTGCGCCCGACCAGTTCGCCGGTTGAACAAGAGGGAGCTCGCGTGGCCCTGCGGACCCATATGCCCACGCTGGACAACGACACGCTGGCCGGGGCCGTGCAAGTCCAAGTTGACCGCGCGCGGTCACTGCTGGCAGCCGAGCGCGACCTATTGGTCGCATGGCCATTGCTGGCAACGAGCCTCCACGAGGATCTCGCGGGTGTCCGAGCCAACTTGTTTTCGCTACTGTGCTGTTCACGCGAGGTAGCCCGCGCTTCGTTTGCTGAAACACTGCTGGATGCCGAGGCGCGGATCGCCCGCGGGAGTGCCGACGATCGGGCCACTGCCATTGAGTTACTCGACGTGACCCTTACGAAGTGGCTCAAGCGCCCCGTAGTGGCGCTTGTCGAAGACCATGGAGCAGCCAGGGCGCTAAATAGACTCGGCCCCGGGCCGCTTCCTTCTGTGCTGACGCCCGGGGAAAGGCTTGCATCGTTGGCCGGGGACGTATCACTGAGCAGCTGGACGGCGAGCCTTGTTCACTTGGCCGAGAGCGAGAAGGAGAACGGTTCCGCCATGTCAGACTGCGTAGCACCCGAGAACTTCCCGCCGGGGATCGCCACCGTTCTGTGGCTGAGGTCTATCGACATATTCTGGCGCGTCCCCTACCAAGTCCTTTCCGAGCTCTCCGCCAGGTTGCGACCGTTTCCCGTCTCGGCCGGGGTGCGCATTGTGACCGAGGGCGAGGAGGGCGCGGAGCTGTACCTTGTGCGTGCGGGGACGGTCGCCATCCAGCACGGGACCTGCGTCGTCACACAGCTGGGCCCCCGATCGGTGTTCGGAGAACTTGCCGTGCTTGATCCTGCGCCGCGCTCAGCAGACGTGGTGGCGTTGACCGATGCAGACCTGCTGGTGCTCGATCGCGGAACCCTTGTTGACCTGATGGGAACACAGCCAGAGGTTGCAGCTGACATCATCACGATGCTTGTGCGTCGACTGCGTGGGCAGTCCTTCGGCGCGTGACACGTCGATTTCGACCGGCCGCACACATTCGTCGCCAGTTGCACCACGACCAGCGTTCCCATGCGCGGGTGCGGGTTCGCCACCGTGATGCATGACTGGTCGGGCTCATGGGAAGGGCTCGCCTTTCTCGATACCGATGCCTTCCAGCAGGCAGCACGTTCTGCACTGTTGCGAGGGGCGGCGGTCTGAGGGCACTTCAAGGTGTCGCGGCCAAGGGGGATGACGCGAGCCTGTCGGACCGAAGACATCGAATCGATGGCTGTCCGTTCAAACACGTGGCGCCCTCAAGGAGTCCTCTGCTCCCCCACCTGACCACGGACAGCTCATACTCCATGTCGGCGGACAACAAACTCCACGCTGACGGACAGCAGAATTCCACGTCGGCGGACAGCAGAAGTCCCCACCATCCACCAGCACGGCCCTCCAGTGAGGTGTCCTCGATGGCGTTCCTATTGCCGTCGATCACACCAACTGGAGGGCCAATGACCAAGTCTGGCAGGCACATCATGGAGATTCTGGAAGCGTTCGACCTCACCCACTGCGCCCACGCAGCAGCCGAGCTGACCGGCGTCGACCCGAAGACGGTGGCGCGCTATGTCGCCATCCGAGATGCCGGCGGGAACCCCTTCGAGCCGGCGCCGCGGGCAAGGATCATCGATCCCTACCTCGAGAAGATCGAGGAGCTCGTGGAGCGCTCGCACGGCAAGGTACGGGCCGACGTCGTGCACGACGACCATCTCGTCCCGATGGGCTTTGGCGGCGACGAACGCACCACCCGCCGTGCGGTCGCGAGGGCGAAGGAGGTCTACGACCTCGGCCACCGCCGCACCTACCGGCCGTGGGTGCCAGAACCGGGGATGTGGGCACAGTACGACTGGGCCAAGGGCCCGGAGGTCGGCGGGCGGCCGACGTGTTTGTTCTGTGCCTGGGTGGCCTGGAGCCGCTTCCGGGTCGTGGTCCCCACCTGGGACCGCACCCTTCCCACGACCTTGGCCTGCATCGACGCCATGCTGCGCCGATTCGGGTCGGCGCCGACCTATCTGCTCACCGACAACGAGCGGGTGGCCACGACCGACCGGGTGGCCGGCATCGCCGTCCGCCATCCCGTCATGGTGGCAGCGGGCCGCCATTACGGGCTCATGCTCGAGACCTGTGTCCCCTATGACCCTGAGACCAAAGGTGGGTCGGAGTCGACCGTCAAGATCGCCAAGGCAGACCTCGTTCCGACCGAAGCCAACCTCCTGGAGGACTACACGAGCTTCCGCCAGCTCGCGAGTGCCTGCGACGGCTTTTGTGATGTCGTCAACGCCCGGCCGCATTCAGAGACGCGGCGCCCGCCGAAAGAGATGCTCCTCGATGAGCAGGCCCGCATGCACCCCTTACCCCGGGAGGCATTCACCGCCGCCCTCGGCGAGACGCGGGTCGTGAGAGACGACCGCACCGTCAGGTTCGGCGCCGTCCTCTATTCGCTCCCGAAGGTCTGGATCGGCCACGAGGTCTGGTGCAGGACCCAAGGTGAGCAACTGATCGTGGTCGGCAGGGGTCCGTCCGGCCTCGAGGAGATCTTCCGTCATGAGCTGTCCACACCGGGCAACCCCCGCATCCTCGACGAGCACTACCCCGAGTACGCGCCCGGAAACGGGCCGAAGATCCGGCCCCTTCGGCCACAAGACGACGCCGAGCAGGCCTTTCTCGCCATAGGCGACGGGGCCGAGCGCTGGCTGCGGGAGGCGTGCGGTACGGGGGTGGCACGCATCAGGTCGAAGATGGCAAAGGCCGTCGAGCTGGCGGCCCTCGTGGGCATGACGCCGGTGGACCGGGCCCTCGGCATGGCCGCCCTCGCAGGGCGCTTCGAGGACGGCGACCTCGCCTCGGTGCTGGACCATCTGGGGCGCAGCGACGCCGTCCAGGACCTCGTGTACGCCGACGAGGCGTACTCGGCTCAGCCGGGCACCTCCTCGTGGGAGGGCTTCGGGCGATGATGCACCCACCGACCTTCGTCGAAGGCCCCCTCCAGCCGCACGAGCTGGACGAGCTGTCCGAGCTCATGGACGACATCGAGGCCTTCGTCTCCACCGTCGACAACCTGCCCGCGCACCTCCGCATCCGCATCGGCTTTTGGGGCTACCGGCTGGCGCACATCGGAGCCAGGCCATGAAGACCCCAGAACCGCCACCGCTCGGAGACGAGCTCGCAGCATTGCTGAGACGCATGCGACTTCCCTACATGCGCTCGGCTGCCCCCGAGGTCATCGCCACGGCCAAGTCTCAGCGCTGGGACCCGGCCGAGGTGCTGCGGGTCCTGCTCGAAGAAGAGGTGGCCGGCCGCGACCGGGCCACCCGCGCCCAGCGGCGGAGGGCGGCCGGGCTTCCCGCCGGAAAGACCTTCGACAGCTGGATCGAACAGAAGTCCTCCATCCCGGTCCCCACCCAGAGCGCCCTGCAGAGTCTCGAATGGGTGGGGCGGGCGGAGAACTTGGCGATCTGCGGTCCGTCGGGCACGGGAAAGTCGCACTTCTGCGAGGCGATCGCCCACGGAGTCATCGACGCCGGCATGCGGGTGAGCTGGTTCAGCCTTGAGTCGCTCACCGCCACGTTGGCCCGCGCCAAGGTGGATGCCTCCATCAGCCGTGTCGTCGCCCGCATCTGCAGAGCGGAGCTCGTCGTGGTCGATGACATCGGGATGCTGCCTGCAGGTGCCGATGCCGCCGAGGCGTTCTACCGGGTCGTAGATGCCGCCTACGAGCGGCGCAGCGTGGCGGTCACCTCGAACCTTCATCCGTCCGGCTTCGACACGATCATGCCGAAGTCGATCGCAACTGCTGCGGTCGATCGTTTGCTTCACCATGCCCACCTTGTCGCCACCGAAGGTCCCTCGGTACGCCTCGAGGAGGCTCTCGCCGGCGCCGGTGTCGTCTCCCTCACGCCCGGGCAGGCGCTATGAGCCAACCAGAGCCGTCACGTCACGATGGCGTCACGATGAGCTGTCCGGTCTGCCAGGTCTGGTTCAGCCCGGTCGGCCGGCAAAGCTACTGCTCGGACGCCTGCAGGGCCGCCGCCTACCGACGTCGGCGTGCCGCCGGCCGGCCGCCTGTCACCGTCCCGCCCTCGCAGCCGCGGCGACCGTTCTCGGTCTACGAATGCGACCGCTGTGGCGCGAGAGCCGTCGGCGAGCAGTACTGCGCCGAATGCGCCACCTTCATGCGCCGGGTGGGCACCGGTGGTTCATGTCCCAACTGCCTGTTGACTGAACTTGAAAGGACGTCCTAGCAGGTCAGAGGGCGGTTGACGATCAGGAGATCCACCACTTGCGTCCTGTCGGTGGCTACGGTCCCGCCCGTGGTCGAACAACATGGATGTGAG
>JAJZKA010000098.1 GCA_021809805.1 Actinomycetes bacterium | reverse complement strand
CCGGCTCGTCGAGCTGCCCTCGCCATCTGGTCGCACCGCCGCCTACTACGCCGATTCTGCCGACGTGCGCCCGGGACGCTGGGCGCTTGGGCGCGAGGGGATCGTCGATTCGGCCGAGCTCGCCGCCTACCTCGCCGGCCCCGACGGAGCCGGCAAGTGCGAGGACGGCGGGTTCCGGTGCACCGGGTGCCGCTTCGGGGACGAGGAGTACAGCTACTGACCGGGCTCAGCGACTGGCCCGGGCCGCCCCGGCCGGAGGCGATCCCGGTCGCGGCGGCGCCTTGCGGCTCCGGCGAGGCCACCAAGCGGCGAGGGGCGATCTCGACCCTGCGGTAGGGGTCTGGCGACCAGCGCAGGCGGTTCCACAGCCCCGGCTCGGGCTGCGCCCCCGGGCCACGCACCACCCCAGCGGTATCTTTGACCTGTCGGGAGCGCCAAAGCGGCCCGCTCGGAAGGGAGGCGGTGGCGTGGCGTCGACGATCAGCTGGTTGGACCACTCCGAAGACGACCAGCGCCGGGTCCGGGAGATCCTCAGGCTCTTCGAGGATACGGACACCGTCGATGACCTCGGCATCGGCACCATCCGGGACGCGATCAGCAACTCCCTCTTCCCGGGCACCTCGGTCATCCAGACCCGCGCTCGCTACTTCCTCTTTGTGCCATGGCTCTTCCGCCGGGCAGAGCAGCGGCATCCCCAACAGCTCGTGGCGAAGGCCACCGACATGGAGCGCAACCTCATCGAGCCCCTACGGGCCGGCGGGGACACCGACGGGCTGATCGGCGTCCAGCAAGGGAAGGACGTCCGTACTCTTCCGTCCGCCATCTTCTGGGGCGGGTTGATCCGCTACGGCATCTTCCTGTCGCCGTCACTGACCATCCGACAATACGGTCGCCAGTTTGCCCGTGGCCTTGCCGCCCTGGACAGCGAGGACGAGATCGGCGATCGCATCCCCTCGTTCTGGCAGCGCGACATCCCCGACCCACCATCCGACCTCTTCCGGTTCAAGGTCGCCACTTTCGACCTGACCCGCGAAGAGGCCGAGTGGCTGTGCGAGCGGATCATCTCGTCGGACCGCCCGGACCAGCCGGCCAGCCTGCTCACGGCCTACATCCGCGACCTCCGCCGCGGCGACCCTCTGGTGACCGCAGACGCGATGTGGGACGCGGCAGTCCCCACGGACACACCGCCGTCGATCGCCGAGCTAGTCCAACACGCCGAGCAGTTCTCCTGCGCCACCCAGGGTGCCGCCTTGCTTTACAACCTGATGCTCGCAGAGGAGCGGTTGGCGACCGACCTCGAACCGACGGACGGCACCTCGGTTGACAACTACCGCCTTAGGCTTGCCGAGTGGACCGCTACGGCCACCCGAATCCGACTCGCCGCGTGGGCCGGTCGGATCGCTGACTTCTGGGACTGCGTCCTCGACAACCGAGTCCGCATTCCGCATGAGACGCAAATCTTCCTCAACGGCTGGGCGCATCTCCTCGCGGAGGACCTGCGCCACCTCGCCACCTCCCAAGATGCTCGTGCCCTCATCCGAGACAGGGAGTTTCGGCACAAGCGTGGTCAGGCTCGTCTTGCGAACAAGAAGCGCCTTCGCGAGTGGACCGGCAACGCGGGGACCCGTCCCCTTGTGTTCCGCTGGCCGCAGGTCCAGCGCATGCTGATCGACATCGCCGACGGCCTGGACCAGCCTCAGGCCGAGGGTGGACATGCTGTCGCCTGACGACCGGACCCTGCTGGTCGATCTCCTCGCACCACCGGATGCCGGCTTCCGTCTCGAACGTGCCGTCGCCACGACGTTCACGCTGCATCTCACAGCGCTCCTGCCGATACCGCTGGGACTGGCTGGTGCCGACCTCAGCTCGTTCACCGACCCGCTCAGCATTCTCCAGGCGATCCGGAACTACTCCGACCGCATCGACATCTTCTGCCAGGCCGGGCACGTGTCGGTGCCATCCCAGCGCAACGACCTCCTCGCATTCCTTGAACCCATGGTCCATCAGGTCAAGGCGCCGCGCCCAGGCCACCTCTTTCACCCCAAACTCTGGGTGCTTCGGTTTGCCGACGACGGCGGCGAGGAGCGGTATCGCCTCGTCTGCGGCTCCCGGAACCTCACCCATGACCGGGCATGGGATGTCGTCATCAGCCTGGAGGGCCGCCGCACCCTCCAGCGCCACGCCGTCAACCGGCCGATCGCCGACCTGTTGACCTCACTGGCGGGGCGCGTCCCCGCGGGTGTGCCGGCGGACCGTCGCGGCGCAATCACCGAACTGGCCCAAGGTGTCCGCTACGTCGAATGGGAGCGCCCGGACAACGTCGTGCCGAGCAAGGACTGGCTCGCCTTCCACGTCTTCGGTTCCGCCCGTGCGGCTGCACCCAACATGCAGGGATACCGGCGCCTCGTCGTCTCGCCCTTCCTCAACGATGCGGGCCTCGACGCAGCATGGCCGGATGGAACCGGCGACTGCGTCCTACTCTCACGAGCCGAGGAACTCAACGCCCTCGGAGACGACTGGCGCGAATGGCTCGAACAGCACGCCAAAATCCGAGTGCTTGACGAGACCGCTGCCATCCCCGATCCGGACTCCGATGAGGCGGGACTGCGGTGGTCACTCTCCGGGCTCCACGCCAAGCTCTACATCGTCGAGCGCAACAAGGAAGCACACGTCTTCCTCGGTTCCGCGAACACCACTGACGCTGCCTGGGGCGGAAACGATGAGTTGCTCGTCGAGATCGTTGGCAGGGTCGGCATCTACGGCGTCGAAGCTACCCTCGGCGAGTCGACCGGATTCGGTCGCATCCTGCTGCCGCACACGCTAGGCGACGCCGTCACCGAGACCGCCGAAGACGACCTCCGTCGCGCCTTCGAGAATGCGCTCCGGGAGCTGAGCGCCCTCACCTACACCGCCACCGTTGAGGGAGAGCACGAACACCCGATGCTTTGGGTGCGCTCGGACGAGCCGCTGCGCGCCGGGGCCAACTTCCCCCCGGACACCGAACTCACGGTCGAGCTTCTCACCCTCACCGGCCAACCTCACCGGCCGTCGTTCGGAGTCCGTCTCGACCATCGCTGGCAGCTTTCTGAGGTCGAGGAGATCACGCCTTTTCTCGTGATGCGCCTTGCCTCGGGGAAGGGAGCGGCGAGGGTAGAGGTCAGCTCCGTCGTGCTGGCGCGCCTTGTCGGCGATCCCGCCGACCGCCTCGATCGAGTCCTCGCCCGCCGTATCGGCACCACCAGCGAATTCCTCCGGTTCATCCTGCTCCTGCTCCAGCTCGCCGGCCGTGAGGGCTGGTTCCCCGAGGGCCAGGGTGCGGGAGCATTCGGAATGAGGGAGGGCGATTCCGGCGTCCTGGAGGCCGTCCTTACCGCATTGGCCACGGAGCCCGGCACGATCGATGACATCGACCGGCTCGTCAAGCGACTGACCGCCACCGAACAGGGCAGGAAGGTCCTGCCCGACGGCTGGGACGCATTCTGGCCCTCGGTCGTCGGCGCTCGCTCACGACTGCGGACCCAGTCATGAGCGATCACTCCGGCGACACCGCCGTCGCGACCTTGAAGGGCTTCCAGGTCGACACCGCCGAGTACGTTCTCCGCCGCCTGTACGACGACAGCGACACCACCGACCGGTTCCTCATCGCCGACGAGGTCGGCATGGGCAAGACCTTGGTAGCGCGCCACGTCATCGCCGGTGCCATCGAGCGGCTGCAGCACGACGACAGTGTCCGCCGCATCGACATCATCTACATCTGCTCGAACGCCGACATCGCGCGACAGAACATCGCCAAACTCGACGTGCGCGGCGACGGCACCAAGCCGCTGTCGACGCGCATCACGATGCTCGCCACCCAGCTACGCGACCTCAATCGGAAGATGCCCGACGGCAGCAAGACGGTGAACCTCGTCGCCTTCACGCCCGGCACCTCGTTCGACAAGGGCCATCGCAGCGGGCGAGTGGAGGAACGCGCCGTCCTCAACTGGCTCCTGGAGCCCGTGGTGGAGGGCAGTCGCGCCCAGCGGAATGCCCTGCAGCGCATCCTCCGTATGGACGTCAACGAGGGGCGCTGGGATGCGATCTGCACTGGCCTCGACGACCCGGAGACGCTTCCCGATGCGACGGTGACTAGGAAGTTCCGCACAGCGATCCGCCGGTCACAAGTTCTGACGGATCTTCGCGAGCTGATCGACGAGCTGTACGGGCGCTCCCAACTCAACGCCGAGCAGAACCGGCGCCGCCTCGCCATTGTCGGCGCCCTCCGTCGCGAACTGGCCAAGGTGAGCGTCGCCTGCCTCGAACCCGACCTTGTCATCCTTGACGAGTTCCAACGGTTCAAGCATCTCCTCGAACGGCCGGAGGCCGACGCCGAGCGTGAGGTCAGTGAGCTGGCCCACGACCTTTTCACCGCCGAGCATGTGAAGGTCCTGCTGCTGTCTGCGACGCCGTACAAGATGTTCACCCTCGCAGAAGAGCGAGCGTTGACTGGCGACGATCACTACTCCGACTTCATCGCCACCGTCGACTTCCTCGAACAGCCCCGCGACGACGGGACCACTCGCCGCCTCAGAGCGGCGCTTGCCAACTTCCGGCGACTGGCCGTGACCGGCGGGGATCCTCAGGCCGCCAAGAACGAGGTCGAGGAGCTGCTGCGCAAGGTCATGTGCCGGACCGAGCGTCCCGTCTCGGGAACGGCCGACATGCTCCGCGAGCGATCCGACCAGCCCGCGCCACCGACCCCCGAGGACCTCCTCGGCTTCGTTGCCCTCAAGGGCATCGCCGACGAGGTCGGCGGGGCGCTGTCGGTCGAGTACTGGAAGTCGGCGCCGTACTTTCTCAACTTCATGGACGGCTACCAGCTCTCCGAGAAGTTCCGACAGCACGACATCGACCCCTGGAGCCGCCGGGCGCTCCTCACCAATGCCCAGGTCATTCGCCGCTCCGACCTTCGTGGCAGTGGTGAGATCGAGCCTGGGAACGCACGGCTGCGCCAGCTCATGGCCGAGACCGTCGACCGCGGTCTGTGGCGGCTGCTCTGGCTCCCGCCCTCGATGCCGTACCACGAGCCCGCCGGACCTTATGCAGAGATCGATCCCGCGTCGGTCACCAAGCACCTCGTCTTCTCCAGCTGGGCCGCCGCTCCCACGGCGATTGCCTCCCTTCTCAGTTGGACCGCCACCCACCGGATGCAAGTCGCCATCGAAGGCGATGGGCCCACCCGACCCCGGCTCGCCTACCGCATGGAGGAGGGACGCCCGGCGGGCATGACCGCGCTCGCTCTCTTCCTGCCGACCCCCGGTCTGGCGGATTTCACCGACCCGCTGGACTTCGCTCGCCAAACCCCCGCCGAAGTCCTCTCGGCCGAGAACGCTCTTGCCTACGCCGAGGCCCGCGTCGCGTCGCGTGTCGGTGCTGCCCGAAGAGCAAGCTCCTCGCTCAGTCGCGACACCTGGTTCTGGGCTGCGCCGTTCGCCATCGACGCCACCGACAAGCACTACGACCTCGCCGAGGTCATTTCCGAGAAGGAGACCGCCTCGGAGGACCGGGGTCTGGTGACTCACCTCGACGCGGCGGACCAGGCGGCCCGAGACGAGGTCGAACTCGGTGCCCACCCGCCTGACCTCACCCGATGGGTCGCCATGGTGGGGCTCGCCGGTCCCGCCAACGTCGCGTGGCGTGCGTTGCGCCGTGTCACCGCCGGCATCCCCGGGCTCACGGACGACGGTGTGCGACAAGCCGCAGCGGTCGTCGGAGCCGGCTTCCGCTCACTCTTCAACCGGCCGGAAGTCATGGCGCTGCTCGACAGTCAGGGCTCCGACCTTGCGTACTGGCAGGTCGTGCTGGAGTACTGCCACGGCGGCAACCTGCAGGCCGTCCTCGACGAGTACCTCCACCACCTCGTCGGCAACCTGAGCCCGGCCAGCGACGATGCCCTCCTCGCCATGGCCGTCGACGTGCGAGCCGCGATCGCCCTCCGTGGCGCCGTACTCCAGGGATTCGACCCCTCCCATCCCGATGCACCGCTGCGCTTCAACGCCCGCTTTGCGCTTCGCTACGGCTCGGCCAAGGGCACCGTCAAGACCGACGAGAGGTCGGTGGAGCGCATGTCCGACGTCCAAGCCGCCTTCAACTCACCGTTCTGGCCGATGGTCCTTGCCTCGACGTCCGTCGGCCAGGAGGGGATCGACTTTCACTGGTGGTGCCACTCCCTCGTTCACTGGAACCTGCCGGCCAATCCGGCTGACTTCGAGCAGCGTGAAGGTCGTGTCCACCGCTTCAAGGGCCATGCCGTCCGCAAGAACGTGGGAGCCGCGCACCGCGAAGAAGCGCTGCGGTCTCGGGCGCCCGACCCCTGGACCGCAGCCTTTGCCGCCGCCGAGCTGCGCCGGCAGCCCGACATGAACGACCTGTGGCCGTGGTGGACCTACCCCGGCGACTCCAAGATCGAGCGCTGGATCCCGTCGTTCCCGCTCAGCAAGGACCAGCAGCGCGAACTCCGCCTCAAGGGCCAGCGAGCGCTCTATCGTCTCGCCTTCGGCCAACCGCGCCAAGAGGACCTTGTCAGCATCCTGGTCCAGCAGGGATACGCCGACGATGACGAGCGCCTCGCCCAGCTCCGGATCGACCTGCGACCGCCCAAGCACGGCGCCATCCGGACGTAGGTCTCCGAGGACGGCTCGTCCTTTCCTTGCGTCCCGGCCATTGGTCAGCGCTGTATCGCTGCTGGCGTCGCCCCTTTTAGCGCCCATGGCCTCCTGATCGGAGGCCCACACCGAGCGTGTGCACCATGCCCTTCCGTCAAGGGTGCGCTTCGCCGGCACGCCGTGCCGCCCTTGACCTCGGTGGCTGGCCGTCGGTCGCTGACGCGCCCGGCACGCGGCTCATCGTTGACGTCGTAAGTTCCCCAGCTCGCCCGTCCCGTGGTCGCGGTGGACGTGCTTCGGTTCGGCCTGATGGGCCGGACGCCTCCCTCGTTGTCGTGGATCTCATCGCACACGGCTACCAGACCGTTGCCTGTCCGCTGCAACCCCCAAGGCGTGTCGCCTACGGCGGGGGGTATTCCGCTCGGCCCCGGCCCGGATGACACCGCTGCATCGATCCACCAACACAGGAGGTACATCCCATGGCCACCAAGACCGGCACCCGCACCACCAAGTCCACCCCCGAGGCCACGGAGACGAAGCGCTCCTCGAAGGGAACGTCCGTCAACCGGGTGACCCTCGTCGGCCGGGTCGTTGCGGCGCCCGAGCTGCGCACCACCGGGTCCGGCATCAGCGTCACGACCATCCGGATCGCCACCAACGACCGGGACGCTCCCGAGTTTCACGACGTGGTCCTCTGGCGCCAGCAGGCCGAGTTCGCCGCCAAGTACATGGCGAAGGGCCGCGTCGCCTACGTCGAGGGCCGGCTCCAGAGCCGCACCTGGGAGGGTGCGGACGGCTCGACCCGAAGGGTCACTGAAATCGTCGCCGACCGGCTCCAGGCCCTCAGCCGCAGCCAAGCTGACGCAACCGCCTGAGTGCCATTCACGCACGAGCCGGCTCACTTGTTGGCTCACCACAGCGGTATACCAGCTGGAAGGTGAGCCACTCGGTATACTAACGGCACTGAATACGACCAGGTCAACGGACTGGAGTGCTCGCCCTGGACGAGCTTCTACGCACTCGTAATGCGCAGGTCGTGGGTTCAAATCCCACCTCGGGCTCTGGGAAAGGCCTGATCAAAGCGCATTGGTGCCGTTTGCGACGAGCTCGCCAATTCCCCGGATCGACAAGCGCCGCGAGCAAGGTGCCCCTCGAGCGGCCCTCGCGGTCCTGCGCGCTGCGCCCGCGGGCTGGTAGCCCTAATTCACTGCAGGGAGCGGCACCGCCGTTGCGGGCTTCGACGCCACGAGCGCCGACGCGTCGGGCCCGCCGGTGGTCGCGTCGAAGGCAACGATGCGCGGTGTGGTCACGGGCGTCCACGGGACCGCGTTGGCGCTGCGAACACCCCGAGGCACGAGCAAAGGGCGCCACTCGCCCGTGACGATGGGGCCACGCGCTCTCGCGAAGGTGGCCACAAGGAAGCAAGGGCGGTCCTCCACGACGGGAGCGGGTGCGCGTGAGGCTGGCCCCGAAACTACCCCGGGCGACGGCGCTGGTCGTCCCGGTGCTTCCGGCGAAGTGGAACAGGACGCTCGGTGCGAGCAAGCACGGCCGATTCGTTCTCGGCCGGCATGGTCGCACTATCGGGCACGTGCGGTTCACCCGGACCGCGCCCTGCGGATCCACGGACACCCGGCGGCGAGCTCGTCGCTTCGCGACGGGGAGCGGGTCCGAGTGACCGGCACGCTCGCCCACGGATCGATTACGGCGAGGACCGTCGTCATTCTCGCTACGCGCCCACGAAGCGGCGGCTCGGCGAGCCTCCCCGGATTCTTGTGAGGTGTTGAGCCGTCTCTCATCGAGCGCTCATCTTGGATTCCTACCATCGCGTCGAAGCCCGCTTCTCGCACGTGGGCAACCCACGTGGGGCAAGCCGAAGGTAAGCATCTACAGGAGGGGCACGCGATGACCACATCTGATGACACGATCATGAAAGAGCAGCCACGGCACCGCTGGGGACGTGGCCGCCCGAGTCGCCCGAGGCTCGCCGTGTTCCTCGGCACCGCCGGGCTCGGCGTCGCCGGCGTCGTCGGTGCAGGGCTGGCCCTGCCGCTTCCTGCACCCGTGGCTGGGGCCGCGACCACCCGTCCGCTCGTGCGCGGCAAGGTCGCCTCGCTTGGAACGGGCAGCTTCACGCTCACCCAGGGGGTAGCCACGATCACCGTGGACGTGAGCCCGACGACGACCTATGCCGACGCCGCCGTCTCGGCCGCCAGCCTTGCGACCCTCTCGGCCGGAAGCCGGGTGGCGGTGAAGGGAACCCTCGCCGGCACGAACGTCGTCGACGCCACCGCGGTGCGGATCCTTCAGGCTCGCCCCCTCGTGCGGGGCAAGGTGGCCTCGCTTGGGACGGGCAACTTCACCCTCACCCGGGGGGTGGCCACGATCACCGTGGACGTGGGCCCGACGACGACCTATGCCGACGCCGCCGTCTCGGGGGCCAGCTTCGCGACCCTGTCGGTGGGTCGTCGGGTGGCGGTGGAGGGAACCCTCGCCGGCACGAACCTCGTCGATGCCTCCAGGGTGCGGATCGTGACGCGCACGCCGCGACGCGGCCTTCCCGTTCTCCGGGCGGGAGAGGCTCGTCTCGGGGCCGGGCTCGGCCGGGTGCGCGGGGCAGTTGCGTTCATCCCGCTCTCGTGCCAGGGCGGCGCGTGCCGCGGGACGCTGCGGCTCAGCGTCACCGAGCTCGTGACCCTGCGGCGCGGTCGGTCGATCGTGCACCGCGATGAGCTCGTGCCGGCCGGCGTGGCGAGCTACGCCATGGCCGCCGGGCCGAACCACCTCGTCGCGGTGCGCCTCGAGCCCCGTGCCCTCGCGGCGCTCGTGCACGCCCGTGGTCGTCGCCTGACGGCGACTGCGACCATCCTGGCTGCGGGGCGGCCGAGTGTCGTCGAGCACCTCGAGCTGCTCGCGTAGGCAGTCCGGCCGGCCGAGCCTGACCGGGGTGATGGTCCCGTGACATGGTTGGAGCGTGGGCGTGGGTGACGCGGCACGGGTACTGGTGGTCGACGACGACCCAGGGGTGCGCCGTGCCGTGGCTCGCGCCCTCGCGCTCCACGGCTACCGGGTCGAGGCCGCGGAGGGGGGTGCCGAGGCGCTGCGAGAGATAGGGAGGTCGTCGCCGGACGCCGTCATCTTGGACGTCGCCATGCCAGAGATGGACGGGTTGGAGGTCTGTCGCCGGCTGCGCGCCACGGGAGACCGGACCCCGGTGCTCATGTTGACGGCGCGCGACACGATTGCCGACCGCGTCGTGGGCCTCGACCTTGGGGCGGACGACTACCTGGTGAAGCCCTTCGCCCTGGACGAGCTCCTCGCGCGGCTCCGTGCGCTGCTGCGGCGCTCGGCCCCAGGCGAGCCCGGGGTGCTGCTTCGCTATGAGGATCTCACCCTCGACGTCGTCGCATGGCAGGCGGCCCGTGGCGGCCGAGCCCTCGAGCTGACCCGCACCGAATTCCTTCTCCTCGAGCTCTTCTTGCGTCACCCTCGACAGGTCCTGACCCGGGAGTCGATCTCCTTGAAGGTCTGGGGCTACGAGGTGGGTCCCGTGTCCAACACGGTCGACGTCTACGTGGGCTACCTTCGCCGAAAGCTGGAGGAGGAGAGCGCCTCCCGCCTCATTCAGACGGTGCGGGGCGTCGGCTACGTGCTGCGTAGCGCCGAGCGCCCGCGAGCGGCGTGAGCCTCGAGGGCTCCCCGTCGACCGCCCCGGGCACGGCCGGGGCGCGGCCGCACGCGCCGGAGTCTGCCCGCCGGACTCAGGCGCGTCGACGCCTCGGGGTGCGGGGGCGAGTCGCGCTCGTCTCGGCAGCCGCCCTCGTCGCCGCGATCGCCGCTTCGTCGTCGGTCGTGTACCTCGTGGTCCGCCACGACCTGATCGCTCGAGTGGACGGGACGCTGCGGCATCGGGCGCGGGTGCTCGAGCGGCGACGGGCGGCCCAAGGCCTCGGGGCGCTCACGCTCGAGGCGAGCCGGCCTTCCCGTGCGCCATCCTCGCCGACCGTGCTCGCTCAGGTCTTCACGGCGCACGGAACGGTCATCGGCACCGGACGAGCGGGGACCCACCTTCCGTTGACCCTCGAGGCGCGCCGCGTGGCGGCGGGTGCCGCCCCCCGCTACTTCTCGAGCGGGAACCTCGGGATCGGCCCCGTGCGGATGCTCGTCGTCCCGCTCGGGAGCGGGCTCGGCCTCGAGGTGGTGGCACCGGATGCAGCGCTCGTGGCCGAGCTCAGTCACCTCACCGTCGTGCTCGCGGTCACGGCGGCCGCCGGGGCCGTCCTGGCGCTTGGGCTCGGCGCCGCCGTGGCCGGTGTTGCCCTACGGCCCGTGCGCCAGCTCACCCTTTCTGCCGAGCGGCTCGCCGTCACCCGGGACCTGGCCGCGGAGATTCCGGTCGGCGGAAACGACGAGCTGGGTCGACTCGGGCGCAGCATCAACTCGCTCCTCGTCGCCTTGCACCGCTCCCAACAGGCGCAACGCCAACTCGTGGCCGATGCGTCCCACGAGCTCCGCACGCCCATCACGAGCCTGCGGACCAACGTGGAGGTCCTGGTCCGAGCGCGCAACTTAGACGAGGGCGAGCGGGCCCAGCTCGTCGAGGACATCTCAAGCGAGCTCGGGTCCCTGAGCCGGCTGATCGACGATGTGATCGACCTGGCTCGGGACGAGTCAAGGACCCGAGCGCCCGCTTGCCTCCGGCCCGTCGCCCTGGACGAGCTGGTCGACGACGTGGTCGAGCGCGAGGCCCGCTTGCATCGCCAGGTGCGTTTTAGCTGCGACCTCGCGCCGGTGCGGGTCGTCGGGGTCGCCGAGGACCTCGAGCGGGCGGTGGCGAACCTTCTCGACAACGCCGCCAAGTGGAGTCCGGACGGATGCACCGTCGAGGTTCGCCTCCGCCGGGACGAGAACTGGGAGCCCCCCGAGCCGCTCCATCGCCGATTCGCCTCCCGCGCCCTTCGGGTGCTCGAGGGGCCCCCGGGGCGAGCAAGGGCGATCCTCACCGTCCAAGACGAGGGCCCCGGCATCGCCGAGGGCGACCTTCCGCACGTGTTTGAGAGCTTCTACCGAGGCGCCGGCGCCCGCAGCGTGCCTGGGTCGGGTCTCGGGCTCGCCATCGTCCAGCGCGTGGCCGAGGCGCACCTGGGCGAGGTGGCGCTCGCCTCGATCGCAGGCGGCGGCACGCTGGCGACCCTGTGGCTGCCCGTGCTCGACGCTGGCGGAGCCCCGTCCCAGGACCGCGCGACACCTCAAGGAGGGTCGCGAGTCGCTGACTAACGGCGCAACAGAGCACCCCTTCGCCGCGGCCGCCCCGAGCCACAGCACAACCCTCGCCATATGGCGCGGCATCAAAGCGCTCATCCCGATCCGTATTGATCGCCATCCCCTCGGCTGTCATCGCCTGGGAGTCCCCAATTCCGGGTGCTTTCGCGTCATGTTCGTGCGATCGATGACGGCTTGGCCGCGGCGGGATGCCGAACATCTTTGCGGCGGTGCGGTCTCGGCTTCGCCGACTCGCGTCCGGGGCGAGAGTGCATTCGCGCTGGAATCTTCCACGCGCTGTCCCACGAAGCCATCGAGGGCTGCACCCGCATCGTCGGATGCATCACGGTGACACTGCGCGTGTACCGCGTGGTACGGCGCTTGTGGAGCGAGCCGCGTCACGAAGCGTCTGCCGGTACTGAAGAGCTACGTCGGTGCCGAGTCGCCTTAGGGCGTCGGCGAGGCGACCGCGCGCCGGCACCAGGCGTAGAGCGCGTCGTAGACGAAGGAGCCGCGTTCAAGGAGGAGCTGGTCGTCCTCTTCGACATCGAGACCGCCGACACCGATGGCCTCGAGCCCGGCTCCGAGGGGGTCCGAGCCCGCGTCGGCGGCGATGTCGGCGGCGTGCACGATCTTCGCGAGCCGCACGAGCGCGGGGTCGTCGCGAGCGAGATCGAATTCCTCGACGAGCACCTCGAAGCTGCACTTGTTGCCGCGGTGGGTGAACTCCGCTCCCGGGGCATCGAAGGTGCGCGCTCCTTCTGTTCTGCCTCGCTCGAGCACCTCGTCCGCGGGGACGTAGATGATCGCCGCGTCGGGGTCGATGAAGCGCCGAATCAGCCAGGGGCACGCGATCCGGTCAGTCTTCGGGCGGGCACGGGTCATCCACTTCATATCGTCGCTCCCTCGTTCACGCGGTTGCTTGTTTGGCTCGCATCGCCGGGGTTGCCGGGCGACCGTCTCTTTCGGGAAGCGGGACACGCCGGAACCACAGCCACAGACTGACGTCGTAGGTGCCCTTCAGCGCCCCGGAAATGAAGAAGGGTGCGCCGAGGGTCAGGCTCTGTGCCGCGCCTGCGAGCAGCGGACCGAGCGGGCGCGCGAGGAGTCGGGCCAGGCCGGTCGTACTCGCGGCCTGCGTCCGGTCCTGGGCGGGGACGAGGGCCATGACGTACGCGTTGCGCGTAGGAACGTCCATCTCCGACAGCGACGCGCGGAGGCAGAGCAGCACCGCGGCGACCGGCAGGTTTGGGGCGAAGGCGATGGCGGCGAGGAACCCGTTCGACGGCAGATGCGTGAACACCATCGTCGAGAGCAGCCCGAACCGTTCGCCGAGGCGACCGGCCACCATCATCGAGAGCGTCTGGAGCACTCCGATCCCGAGGAAGATCATCCCGATCGAGAGGGTGCTCGCGTCGAAGCGAGCGGCGAGCCAGTAGGCGACGAAGGCCTGCACCGCGAACCCGGCCCCGAACGAGTCGAGGGCGAACAGCACCGAGAGACGCCGTACGATTCGATGGGTCGCGCCACCAGCGGGCTGACTGGCGGCGGCCGGCGGGGGCGACCCGCTCGTGACGTCGATTGCGACATGCTCGACGCGAGCGGACAGCCTCCAGGCGCACGCTGCCCCAACCAGCGCGAGCGGGATGATCGGGAGGAAGCTCGACCGGCCGAGCGCGCCGGGGCCGACGAGCTGCAGGAGGCCGGCGCCGAGCGCGCCGAGCGCGCCCGCCGCAGTGCCGACGGCGCCGTAGCGACTGAAGGTGCGCAGCCGTCTCTCTTCGGTTACGGCGGTCGCGAGCATGACCTGTTCCAGCGCACCGAAGGGGCCCGAGTCGATGATCTCGCCCGACAGCGCTCCAGTCAGGCCGACAGGGATGAGCAGCCACCACCACGGCGAGAGGACGAGGACGAGGCCGGCCGCCGATTGGGCGAGGTAGCCGGCGAAGTAGCAGCGCCGGCGGCCAGCGCTGTCGGCGAAGCGGCGCACCGCCAAGAGGGCGAATGCCGCGCCACCGAGGACGGTGCCGAGCACGAGGCCGACTTCGATGCCCGGCAATCCCTGGTGGTGGAGTTCGACGCCAAGGACCACGGCGAAGTACCCCGAGGCGAGCCCTCGGGCGCCGCGGGCGAGGAGGATCCGGCGAAGGTCCCCGTTGTCCCCGGCGCGGCCGTGGTTGTCGATCACAGCTGGTAGACCCACGCCTCGCCCTCCGCCGGTACGAACACGTAAAGGCGCCCCCGCTCGGCGTCGAGAGCGGCCGTCTTCGCAC
>JAJZKA010000097.1 GCA_021809805.1 Actinomycetes bacterium | reverse complement strand
GGAGCCCGCCTGCAGTGAGGATTCCGGACCGGGTTGGTGGTCCCCGACCACGGCCGCGGCTACGCCCTCGGAAGGGACTGGAAATCGGCTCCGGCCGAGCCGCCGAGAATCCCTCTTACCGGCGGCTTACCGGGAAAAACTGGTCCTTCTGATCTCCCGCCTGGGCATCACATGGCCAGCCAGTTGCCTGGTTGCTCAGCTTCGATTCCTCATGGTGTCGGAAACCCGTGTCGAAGGACTGGCTCATGAGTGACTCACACGCGGGACTCCAAAGCTCGCGGTGCTCCGGAGCACGAACCGAAGCCGCTGTCCGGTACGTGCCATCAATGCCAGCTTCGCGGTTAACGCTGGGTGCACTTCGCCACCGCTCCCTCGACCGCCGCAGTAGTCAAGGCCCCGGCAACGTAATCGCTATGGGCCGGGACCCCGTGCCTAGCACACCGCGGTCGCCTCAGCTTCTTCCCGGGTCCCGGCGGCCGGTGCGTTGACAGCGTCAACACCCCTGCGGATCTAATTCCCTGATGAACTGACTTCACCCGAGTCAGCTTGAAGTCGCGGATACTCAGCCGTGGACAGTTCGAGTAGGTCAGCGGAGCCCTTCACCGATCAGATCGGCCAGGGCGAAGTTCGCCACCAGCTTGGCGAACCGGCGGCCGGCTGACGGCCGCAGGACGACCACCCTCGCGCCGGCCGCGCCCAGTTGGGCGACGAGCGCCCCCAGTTCGTGTCGGTTGGCCGACAGCCCGTAGCCGTCGATGACCGCTAGATCAATGCGCCCCGGCGCCTCGGCCAACAGACGGCCGAGTCCCGGACGGTCGTAACCGAGACTCTGATCGGCGTAGGTAGCGCCGTGCTGCCAGCCGGGCCGACGTGCAACTTGGGCGGCGAGCCCCGCCACCTGCCGATCGAGCCTAGCCCGGCATGCCCGCCCCGGGACTTCACGGGCGTAGATGGCGACTCGCCACATCGCGTTCTCCCTCCTCTTTCGTGCCTACGTGGCAATGAGACCTCCGCACGACCGAGAAAGCAAGCGGCAGGTGGGCAGCCGATCGTCCCCGGTGACCATCCACCACCCCGGCGTCGAAGATGGCTATGGTTGGTGTTCTCCCTTTGTGTTTGTGCTCCTCCTAGAGGTGATCCATGAGCGATGCATCCGCGTCGCCGTCTGATCTCGCCGGTACTCCCGGAGAGTTTCTCGGTGACGTCAACCAACTAGCACGAGTAGTAGATGTCCAAGGAGCCCAGCTCGCGTGGTTCCTCGGTGCGGGGGCATCGGCGATGTCGGACATCCCGACCGCTGGCGCCCTGATCCTGCGCTTCAAGCAGGAGCTGTACTGCGCGGCCCACCAGCTCGACGTGCAAGACATCAACCCTGGAGACCCTCGTACTCGGGCCTTGATCGAGGGCTACTTCGACGGCCGCAACGGACTGCCGCCGCTTGGCGATCCCGAGGAGTACTCGGTCGCCTTCGAAACTGCTTATCCCTCCCCAGATCTCAGGGCCGATCTCATCGCAGACCTTTGTCGGGGGCGAGGCCCTAACTACGGTCACTATCTCCTCGCTGCCCTCATGGCAGCGGGCCGACTCCACGTCGTGTTTTCCACCAACTTCGATGACCTTGTCGAGGCCGGCGCTCACTCGCTGTTCGAGCTCGCTGGAGTT
Organism: Actinomycetes bacterium; assembly: GCA_021809805.1. Classification (GTDB taxonomy): domain Bacteria; phylum Actinomycetota; class Acidimicrobiia; order Acidimicrobiales; family Bog-793; genus JAKABX01. Next base: position 12,666 of record JAJZKA010000097.1, on the reverse strand, counting down.
ACGCCCCGGCCCTCGCTTGCGGTCGCCGGCCTGGGCGAGCCGGAGCTTGCGTCCCGGGCGCTGCAGAAGAGCTCGTTCCCCCTCGTCGCCAAGCTTCACGGCGACTTCCGCTCGGTTCGCTTGAAGAACTCAGTGGCGGAGCTGGCCGTCCAAGACGTCGAGATGCGCCATGTTCTGCGCAGCGCATTAGGGCGGTTTGGCCTCGTCGTGGCCGGCTACAGCGGCCGGGATAGGTCGGTGATGGAGGTCTTGACCGACGCGCTCGACGACAAGGGGTCCTTCCCGGCCGGCATCTACTGGTGTCACCGTCCAAACGATCCACCGGGTCAGGAAGTCACTGACTTCCTGACCGCCGCGCGAACGGCTGGCCGGACCGCCTTCGCGGTACCGGTCGACAACTTCATCGAGCTAGCCGGCGCCATCGAGCGCGGTGTCCGGCTCCCAGAGAATCTGCGTCGCTGCTTGGCGGATCGGCGCCCTACTCCGGTACTCACGACCGCTCCACTGCCTACCGGTCCGACCCGGCCCTACCCGATCTTGCGCCTCAACGCGCTGCCGTTGACGAGGTTGCCGAACGAGGTGAGGACCCTCCAGGAGCAGTCACCGTGTGACCTCGCAGAAGCTCAACAAGCGATTCGGGCGGGCCGAGTCAGGGGCCTCATCGCGCGCCGCTCGGGCGGTCAGCTCATCGCCGTCGGCCACGAGGCGCAACTCTCCGAAGCCCTCCGGCCTCTCGGAGTCAGCGTCACGAACCGGACCGAAACGTTGAACTGGGATACCGAGATTCTTGATCCAGCTGACCATGGTCTAGCGCTCGACGCCCTCACGCTGGGGCTCGGCCGCACCGACGGCCTGCGTCATGTGCTCGCCCGTCGCGGCCACCAGGTGCGCGTCGCCGACGCCAAGTCCTCCTCCCTGGCCCGCCTCAAGTCGGCATGCGGGGGAACGTTGTCTGGAACCGTGCCGAAGACGTCACTTCACTGGGCCGAGGCCGTCGGTCTCAACATCGAGCGCCGGCAAGGCGTGTGGTGGCTCCTCGTCGTCCCAGAGATCTGGATCTCTCCGCCAAGAGGAGTGCCCTCGCCCGAGGATCGCGCCGTTCGCCGAGCCGAGCAGTTGACGTCGGGGGCCTTCGTGCAGAAGAGACGGGCTACCCGCTACAACCGAGACGCCAATGCCATCCTCGACGCCTGGGTACGCCTTCTGTGCACGGGCCTGGCCCCTCGCGAGATCAAGACTTGGAACCTCGGACCAACCGAGGGACTAGATCCGATCTTCGAGGTCGACGGCCACACGGCGTTCAGCCGGCCCCTGCAAGTCACGGCGCAGCCGTCATGAGCACGGAGCTCCACGGCTACAGCGAGCTACCCGAGCCGAGCCTGGCGTTCGACCCGACCGATCGGTCGCAGGTGGCGCTCAACCCGCTCGTCGGGCTCAGCACGTTCGGGCCGTTCTCGGCCCGCGTGTTCGAGAAGCCATCCACCACGTTCCATATCGCCCTCCTCGCCCCCCGAGACGATCTCCCGCGACTCCGCCAACAGCTCAACGAACTCGTTCACCCCCAAAAGCGCATCGAGCGCCGCGAGTACCTGCCCGACTGGCCGGGCTTCGAGCCCGTGTTCAAAGCGAAGCTCGGTCCGGCCGACGAATCCGCCCAGATCCCTCTTCCTCCCGACCTCGACGGAGACCTCGCTGCGGCAACCAACCCTCAAGAGCACCTAGCACAAGTTCTCGCGGAGGGGCTCCGCAAACTGGTCAGCGTCCGCGACCGATTCGACGTAGTCGTCTTCTACCTCCCGGCCAGGTATGCACCCTTCTTCGAAGACCAAGAGACCGACTTCGACCTCCATGACTCCGTCAAAGCAGTCGCCGCCCAGCTCGGGCTTACTACTCAGATCATCACCGACAGCGCGCTCACCTACGCCTGTCGAGCGAGTGTCGCCTGGCGCCTCGGTACCGCCCTCTACGCCAAGGCGGGTGGCACGCCCTGGAAACTCGACACGAACCAGACGCCCCTCGATCCTGATGCCGCCTACATCGGCCTGTCCTACGCCATCCGTTCCGTAAAGGGTGCCACGGCGTTCGTTACCTGTTGCAGCCAAGTGTTCGACTCTGACGGAGGCGGCATGGAGTTCGTCGCCTACGACGTCGGCCAAGGCACCGACCTGCGGAACCCCTACCTCTCGCGAGAAGACATGCGTCTGGTCATGGCGCGGAGCCTCGCTCTCTACCAAGACCGCCACGCCGGACGCAGCCCGAAGCGGCTCGTGGTCCACAAGCAAAACCCCTTTCAGGAACAAGAGATCGCCGGATGCACCGATGCCTGGGGTGCAACAACGACGCTGTCTTGTATCAACATCACGCGGCCCTCCTGGCGCGGCATCACCTTGGACGCGGCCCGTCAAGGGGACAAGGCCGCCCGACCCGGTTACGCCGTCGCGCGGGGCACGGCCTTCCAGCTCGACGGTCGGTCGATGCTCCTGTGGGTTGCCGGCAACGCAAAGACCTCAACTCTCACCGGCCAGCACAATTACTACCAAGGCGGCAAGGGAACTCCGAGACCGCTGCTGCTAACCCGAGATGCCGGCGCCGGACCGCTCGACGAGGTCGCCTCCCAGATCCTCGCACTCAGCAAAATGGACTGGAACAACGACGCCCTCTACGACGGCCTGCCCTGCACCCTGCGCTACGCCCAAGTGCTCGCCCGGACGATCAAGCACATGCCGGACCTCGCGCCCCGGCCATACGACTATCGGCTGTTCATGTAGCGATGATCGATCTCGTTCACCCCCGCACGCGGACCGCCTTCCGCGAGACCTGCAGTGACCACGCGGTCGTCCGGCAAATCTGCCAAGCCTTCGAAAATGAGGGATTCGACCCCGCTCCCGAGGGCACCGCCCCGGGGGATGGTTGGTACGGTCCCGGCCAACGACGAGGAACCTTTGACCGTTACAGCTCTCGCATCGACTGGACCGACCCGAACCAGGTGCGACGCGTCCTCAACGTCTTCGAAGAGATATTGACTTGGCTGGACGACAAGGATGAGGACACTGCCAAGCGCAAGGAGCAGCTCTCGCGACATTTGGCTCGTGACGGCTACGAAATCGACGAAGCCGGACGCATACGATCGTCGACCCTCGTCACTTCCAGCCTCGACCTCTCCGGCCTTCGAGAGCCCGACGCCATCCTGGAACATCTCGAGCGCATGTCTGGCGCCATGGATACCGACCCGTCGCTTGCGATCAGTGGAGCAAAGGCGCTCATCGAAGCAACCACCAAAACCGTGCTCGACGAACTTCAGGAGAGCTATGACGATCGGGCAGACGTCCCCGCCCTCGTCAAGGCCGCCCAAAAGGCTCTTCAGCTTCACCCCGAGCTGCTAGCGTCGACCACGAAGGGTGTCGAAAGCATCAAGCGAGTGCTCTCTGGGCTATCGCAGATCGCGGTCAGCATCGCAGAACTACGCAATGAATACGGTACCGACCATGGACGTAGCCGTCCCACGACGGGCCTCGGTCCCTGCCACGCCCACCTCGCAGTGGGCGCAGCCACCACCTACTGTCGCATGCTGCTGGAAACCCTGGCGGCTCGCCGTGCTGCTGCCCAACGCTGAACCGAGGCTGCGACTATGGCCGCGTCCCGCTCGGTTCAAGCCGAACGAGCAACGCTTCGACTTGATCGTCGTCATAGTCGAGAGCGGGTGGAACGACCGCTCGCCAACCGCGCTCATCGCCAAGCAACAGGACCGAGACTGGACGGGGCCACGTAGCAAGCCCCGACGCCGCCCACACCGCCGTGACCCCGGCCGGCAAGACGACGACGGGCAACTGGCGTAAGGCTTGGTCGAAAGGTGGTTCGGCGAGCGTCGAGAGCGCAGCCTGGCCGTCACCGACATCGAGCCACACGAACAGCTCCGAACGACCAACGTCGGCCACCTGGAGCTTTCTCCGATTGTCCGCCTTGTCTACCTCCGCCTGGGCCTCCCAAACCACGGCGTTGAGTGAGTAGGAGCCACCGCGAATGTGTGAGGAAACCGTCACCCAAGACGGTTCGCCCGCGGCGTGGTGATGATAGGCACAGACCGACAGGACGCCGAGATCCGACAGTCCGGCCGGGAGTGCATCAGGGTCTGCAGGGTCGAGGCCGGGCTTATCGGGAATCCACCCATCAGTCCGGCCCTCCCGTTCCAACTGAGCTAGAAAAGGGTCGATCTTGCGGTGAAGGACCTTGATGCGAGCCGTGTCCTGGGCCTTGATCGTCCAGGACCACTCCAGGGTCGGGAACTGCCAATCCAGCTTGGCTACCTCCCGTCCAAAGCCGCTGCGGTTCTCTCTCGTCGTCGTGGTGATCTCCAGGCGGCCGCGATCGATGCCATTGCAATCGACGAACTGGAAGTCAGCCAGTTGGTCACTGCCGCCGCCAGGATCGAGACGGCGGAGCACAACGCCATCGCTCAACGACTCGACCGTCATCGCCGCCACCACTTCGAGCAGGGTCGCCCTCGCCAGGGTCGCCAGGGTCGCCGGCAATCCGATCAGGTTCACGGCATTGACGGGGCCGGGCGCGGGTGCGACCGACGAATAAAGTCAAGCACCTCGGCTCGTTCGAGGTCGGCTGGCGAGTACCCGGACGGCCGGCCGAGCGTGAATCGGCCTCTCGTGACCTCGACGAAGGTGTTGGGGTAGGCGCGCGGTTCGGCCCGCACGGCCCGCGTTCGCTCCTTGAGGTTCCCGCAGCATCGGCTCCTCGATGCTGGACTCGGCGACGAGAACGTTGGCGATGACCTCGCCCAGGCAGCGGTCCTGACTAGGTGCTATGACTGTTCTGGCGAAGACCTCACGCCCGACCGTTCGGCGCTCGGCGATCTCTTCGAATGGCGGGCCGAGGGCGTCGAGGAGGCTTTTCGCGATCGGGCGGGAGGCCTCGTAGGTCCGTCGTCCGCGCCCGCTCGCGAAGAACCAGAAAGCCAAAAGGATCATGACGCCAAGGATGGCGAGTTGGACCTCTCGCTGCGTCTTCGACACGCCTCGCCATGCGGCACGAACGGACTCGGTGGTGACCGTGAGCGGAAGGCCGACGCCGACGCTGGCCATAGTGACCTCGGCGTCGTTGGCCGCCGCGTGGGCAATGGGGAGCCATTCGTTCACGCCGAGCCCCGGCGAATCGCAAAGGTCGGGGTCCTCGGCGAAGAGGTAGGCGCAGCCGAGGGCGACGGCCAGCTGGGCGGCGGGAAGGTCGCTGGGATCGCGGGCTGCGAGCGCGAGGACTCGTGGATCGTCTGAAGCCCAGTGGTCAGGGACCTCGTCGATCACCGTCGCATAGGGCAGATATAGGGTGTGCAGTCGACAAAATGCCAGGTCGAGGTCGTCGGTCTGGGTCACCCGTCGTTGGAGTCGCCCTTCGACCTCCTCGATGACGTGGCGGGGCAGGACGAGTTGTGCGCCGTCGCGATGGATCGCCCACAGCAGGCTCGTCAGTAAGGGACCTCGGGAGCTACGGACGACATCGCCCATCAGGGCGCCGCTGTCGGTGATGATGATTGCCGGGCCGCTCCCGCGGACCCACTTCCTGAGCATGGCCTTAAGGCTATGCCGAGCCTGTGACGAGGCTTGCCGATTCCCAGAACCGCTCAAGTCGCAGGAGTTCGAGGCACCGGGAAGCGACGGCGACGACCTTGGAGCTAGGGAACTGGTGGAGACGCGATATTCGATCCTGGCGGTATCCGTCCGGGAGGGTGGAGATCAGTGGTCGGCCGGTTGGTGCCGGGGAGTCGGTCAGTGGGGCTCGGCAGGTGCGAGGGCGAAGCGAGCTGCCCAGGTGAGCAGCTCGGCGCGCAGCGCGGTGAGCGAGTAGGCGTCCGTGCCGACGAAGCGTCGGAAGGCTTCGTTGATGGTCGGACCCGCGCTCGCCAGCCAGACTTCGACGAACTCGAGCAATTCGATCAGCTCGACGGCTTCGGCCTGGTCGATGCTGATGACGGGTAGCTGCTCGTCGCTCACTCGGGGGCATCTCCTCTGCTGCCGCCGACCGGGACGGTGGCACCCTGGCGGCTCGATGCCGGGGTGCCGGTGCGGGCTTGGAGGTAGTGGGACCAGTCCCGGCTGGCGTGCTGGGTCCATTGCACGGCGGTGTTGATGTTGAGGTCGAGTAGGTCGGCGAGGATCCGGGCGGGGAGATCGGCCGCCAGGTTGATCAGCGCCGCGCTGCGGGAGCGACGGATGTGCGGGATGGTGGCGCGGAGCTTGCGATAGAGGACGTCGCGGGCAGGTCGGCCGGGGAAGCCTCCGGGGAACAGCCAGGCGGGGCCGGTCGGGTTGCCTCGGTGCAGGACGGTAACGCTGGTGGCGTGTCGGGCTTGACGGTCCCGGAGGGCTGCGACGGCTGGTGGTAGCAGGAGTGGTTGGGTGCCAAGATTGAGGTAAGTGCGATTGTCGCGGCGGCTGACGTCGTTGGCTCGTAGTTTGGTGATCCGGCTGACGGGGAGGCCGTAGAGGAGGACCAGGGCGCCGCCGGCGCGGGCATCGAGGGGCAGGTGCTCGTCGGTGAGCAAGCGCCGCAGGTGGTCCCAGCGGTCGTCCTCACCAATCGGGTCGAGGGTGCTTTGTGCTTGTGGTTTGGGGATGTCCACGTTGTCCAACTGAAGTGGCCCTGGCCCGCAAAGAGGGGAGGCTTGAGGGGAACGTCAGCAGGCGGGTCGAGAATCACAGCTACTGCTGGCTGTGTCGCGTCGACCCGGGTGTGGTAGGCCTGCACCGCGAGAATGACGGTCGCCACCGCCAGGGCGAGGGTTCCCGTTCCTACGAGCCACTCCATGACCGGTCAGGGTACGACCCCGGGCTCTCCTTGCGGCCAGGTGGACGGCGGTGAGCTGACCAAACGCGAAGTTTCGAGTCAGGCGCGGCCATCGAGCAGTTCCACCTCTTCGCGGAGGGCATTGAGGGCACCCACCATCCGCATCTGAACGATTTCCCATGCCAGGCCCCAGTCCCCAGTGGGCAATCGGACGCCAAGCCGCTCCATGGCGCGGGCGGCCTTGGCCTCGGCGTCGCCACCAGGATGTTGTCGCCAAGCACGCAGATCGAAGAGCGCTCGCAAGTCCGTGATGGCTCCGCCGGTACGGGCCGATCCGTCCCCAAGAACGTCCGTGGACAGATAGGTCTGCAGGTCGAAGAGCTTGCCGTTGTCGGGGCGTCCCGGAATCCTGAGATGGTCGAAAATCGCGCACAGGGAACTCACCCGCGCGTCGAACTCATCCCCTGACCTGCACTCAAGGGCAAGCTTCGCTGCCGTTTCTACACGGGGGATGAGGAACAGCGGCTCCTTGGCCCATAACCGCCACACCGTATTTAAGTAATCGATGGCCTCGGGCAGGGCCAGGGAGGAGAGTGGCATTGCAGGAGGCTCCGGCCGAAGCGGCGCAATGTCTCCCAGAATCCGGTCGGCGTAATCATTGATGCCCTGAACGCCCTCATAGGCGCGGATGAAGGGGCTGAGGGTTGCTACCCAGCTCGCGTCTGTAATCAGTCGGGGAATGTAGCGCCACGTTGACGGCTCGTGAGTGAGCGATTCCCCTAACCGCCTTAGGTCCTCGGCGGTGGTCGGAGTCCCTGGCCTCGTAGGAGGCAGGCTCTTTTGGATCTCTGGAGCAGTCACCACTACCGTCTGCACGTCCGTCGGCGAAGGCTCGAAGGCCCGCTCTCTTTTCGCCAGGAGCCAAAGCGTCCAGAGGAACTCGGTGATCTCTGTCTCTGCCTCCTGGCGGAGCTTGATATCCCTCAGCCGGGACAGGCCCACGACCGTCAGTCCCACCTGGTCTCCTGGCTGGGGAGTGGTGAGGTGCGCTTCAGAGATCCAGAGCCAGCCATAGGCGGAAAGCCCTGAAGCGAAGGGTACCCAGGGACACCCACGGAGCACTGTGCCTGCGTCGGGATGTCCCAGCTCTCGATAGAGGAGCGCCTCCACGTACTGGTAAATCGGCCATCCTCCACGCTGAAGGTGATCTTCGTAGATGATTTCAAGCAGCCTGCGCTGCATATCGGTCGGCTCCACCAGTAGCGGGTTCACGGTCGTCGCCTCGCTCTCATCTGTAGATCCGAGCATCCTCTCCCGCCAGTAATATCCAGTCCGGTTAAGACCAAGAATATCCAGCTCTGGCCGGCGTGGCACCATCACGGCCACCACTAGTGACCTTCGGCTCCACTCCGTGCCAGCCACTGCCGCAGCCAGCGTTCGCAGTCCCTCCGGTAGATGATCGGCCCCTCGAGCTTGTCGCTCATCCCGGCATGGCCCCCGAGCCACCCCGAGAAGTCAGCCAGCTGGTCAGGCGTAAGCGCCCGTTCGATGTCACCGAGACGGTATCCGCCTGCCGCAGCGTCAAGGTCCGCGAACGGGTTGTGGTCACCATGGGCGATAGGCGCGTGAGTGATGCCCAAACCGGGCAGGTCGAGAACGAGCCAGCTCTGCTCGGTCCCGTCCATCGAAAGACCGATCACCTCTGTCTCCTGCTCAGGAAGCCGGACCTGCTGGAACTGGTGCCAGTGGCCGTGGAGCAGGACCTTCGGCTTCGTGGCCTCGGCCACCGCTTGGACGTGGCGGGCGCTCTGCATCGTGGCGGGGTCGTATGGCGTGGGCCAGTCGGCGACCCTGGGCAGCGCCCCGGCCGGCGCATCGTGGGTTAGGAGCACGTCGGCCGACCCGCCGGCGATGGCCCGCTTCGCTTGTTCGGGGGTGATCACTTCCTCCCTGAACCATCCCCACCTGCCGGAGTCGAGCTTCCGGTCCCGCCGGTCGATGGAGTAGGCCCCGCCCAGAGCGAGGAAGCGGACGCCGTGCCATGTCCACCAATGACCTTGCGGGGCCCAGAGGATGCGGCCCGTGACCTCCACGAAGCCGTCCGGGCGGACGGGGAGCTTTCGCAATGCCTTTGTAGTTCAAGCCCTCGCCGGTCATGGGCCAGTACCCGAAGTCCCCGAGCTGGACGATCCCGTCGACTCGGTGCTTGTGGGCGGCGGGGAGCAGGACGTGCTTCCAGTGCAGGTGGTTGCCGTGGGTGTCGCCGGCGACCAGGAGGCGGGTTGGAGCGCCGGGGAGGGGAGGGCGCATGAGTTCATGCTAGATGACGCCGGGGTGGGAAACTCCCGTGGTAGCGGGCAAACGGGCCATCCGGTAGGCTTCTCCGAGATGGGACGGTTGTGGCGGCACAGGACAATATCGGACGGGATGGCAAGTGCTACTGTGGAGGGCGACATGATCGCTGAGCCCGTGACTATCGCCGTGACGCTCATTGAGGCCCCAGGGCGGGAATGGGTGGCTGATGCCGTCGAAGTCGGAGCTGTGGCACAGGGGGCGACGCAGGCAGAGGCGATTTCGAACCTGCGCGGGCTGATCCGCACTTACCCGGAAGTGCTTGAGGGCGTCCCCACCATGGCGAGCGGGTAGCCGTGTGTCGAGACTGCCGCGCGCGCCCGGCGACCGTATCGTGGCCGCCTTCACCCGCCACGGATGGACCGTCCATCACCAGCGCGGTTCGCACGTCTATCTGCGCCACCCGGGCCATCCGGGGGTCCAGCTCACGGTCCCGGTGCACGCGGGCCACATCGTGAAGCTCGGCACGCTCGCAGCCATACTCAGCGACGCCGACATCACAGCGGAGGAGTTCACCTCATGGCTGTAGCATCGCCCACAACCCGCCGGTACACGGTCATCCTCGATCCTGACCCCGACGACGGCGGCTACGCCGTGCACGTCCCGGCGCTCCCTGGCTGCCATACCCAGGGCGATACCGTGCCGGAGGCGCTGGCCCATGCCGAAGAGGCGATCATCGGGTATCTCGAAGCGCTGGCCGCCGACGGATTGCCGTTGCCTGAGGAGCGGGAGCCCGCCCAGGCGATCACCGTGGCCGTGCAGGTGCCGTCCGTCTAGCGTCGGCCGAGGTGGTGCTGGGGCCGACGTGCCTGGTGGGGCGGCGGATGGGGTCAATCCAGCGGGCCTGGGGATAGGTGGCCGTAAGTGGTCAACTAAGTGGTCAAGCCACTTCAGAGCAACATAAAGCTGATCTCTGCGCCAGTGGTTTTGTAAACAGCTGGCCGTCAGTTCGAATCTGACCGTCGGCTCCACTTTTTGAGATCAGATTCGCTCCCATTTCAGGGCCTTGGATGTAGCTGCGGTCTCGTTGACCCCAGTTTTGACCCCAGTTGTGGAGGAGTCGGCTGGAGTTCCTGGCGTGGCCAGGATGGCGTCCATCCTGGCGGCTGCCTCGCGCTGCAGGCCGGGCAGCACGCTGGCGTAGGTGTCAGCCGTGAGCCCGATCTGGCTGTGCCCCAGCATGGTGCTCACGGTCTTCAGGTCGACGCCACCGGCCAGCATGAGGGTGGCTGCCGAGTGGCGGAGGGTATGGAATGTCCGCTGGCGCACGCCGGCCTCCGCCAGCAGCCGGTGAAAGGTGTGGGTGACGGCCGTCCCGCAGCGTGGTCGGCCCAACGCGGTGGTGAAGATGAGACCGGGGATCTCCTCCTCCCAAAGCGGTCCGGCCAGCTCGCGGGCGGCATCCTGGTCCGAGCGCTGCTGCAGCAGCGCCGAGTGGACCAAGGACGGCATCGGCAGGGTACGCCGACTCCTGGAGGTCTTGGGGTCCACCAGCTGGCTACGGCCGTATACCCGCTGGAGTGCCCGCTGCACCTTCAGTGTTCTGCGCTCCAGATCGATGTCCTGCCACCGAAGGCCGAGGATCTCACCCTGGCGCAGTCCCATCCCCACTGCGATCGCCAGCACGGCCAGGAGGTCGAACCTTGGCGCGCATCCGAGGATCAAGGAGCACTCCTCAGGCGTGAACGGCTCGATGACGCGCTGCGGGGGTCTGGGCGGGCGGGCCAGGCTGGCCACGTTCCTGGGCACCAGCTCTTGGCGAACGGCCTCGTTCAGGGCCGAGCGGAGAACTGCCCGGACATGACCGACGCTGCGCGGGGCCAGCCCGTTCTCTGAGAGCCGCCTCAGCATTCCTTGGACCTGGGCCACGGTCAGGCGGTCCAGACGGACGGAGCCCATCTCGGGCTGCAGGTGGCGTCGGATGACCATTTCGTAGAGGCTGACGGTCGCAGGGCGGAGGGATGACCGTTGGCCGTGGAGCCACTCCTGGAGGTAGTGGCCCAAGGTCTGGCTGGATTCGGGTGCCGCCAGCCCAGACCGGAGGGTCTGGGCTGTGAGGCGGAGTCGCTGCAGAACCTCCGCCCGCGTGCGCCCGTAGCAACTCCTCCTGACCATCCGGCCATCCACTACCAGGGCCAGCCTGCCCTCCCAGCGGCCATCGGCGCGTCGCCGCACAGTGCCCTCGCCGTTGCCGCGCCTATCCACGGGGTCTGGACCCGAGACGGTCGATGTGAGGCGGGCCGAGAGGGGACCGCGGAGGTGAGATGGCGACCTGGGCACACGAAGACAGGCGAATCACCTCACTGGCCGCCTTCGCCGCCCGCGCCGGCCAGATAGGGCACGCTCCCGGTAGACCTTCAGACCGCACCATCGCAGTGGATGTCCGGCGAGGCTGCCCAAACGGGGCGCCCACGCTGGGCCGCAAGGTTTGAGGGGCCGAGAGGCCTCCTGAGCGCTGGCAGTTCTCATCCGAGATCAGCCGAGATCGGCGCATGTATTTTGACCCCACGGTGTTACAGGCACTCGTGGGGTCCACTCGGCCATCGGCGGGGCGCGGGCCGGGCCGCCAGTACCCCGGGGCTGGTCCCGGCTCGTCCGAGCGGCACCGCCCTAAGACTGTCCTGCCACCGCGCTCATGCTCGACCTCATCCTGCCCCCGATGACAGGTGCCATCCCAGGCGACTCAATGACGCCTGGGTGGCGTCTTGAGCGCCTGGGCCGCACCGGAACAAGTGGCGGACTCCCGGTGCCTCGAGCTGAGCGCGGTGGCAGGTGCTATTGCCCGTTCGCCGTCCTCCGGGCGCGCGCCCCACAGATGCCGGAGGAGGGCATGCTTGCCAGCCGACGCCTCTGCCATGCCGAGATAACCGTGGCCAGATCGCCGTCGTTGAATGGGGATATGAGTCCTAGACCGGCGGCGGTGGCCGCGATCGGTGCGGGATGCCTGCTGGTAGGGGCACTCTCCGGGTGCGCGGCGGCGGCATCTCACCGCGAAGAAGGCCGGCACTGACAGGTACCCGGTGGGTGGTGATCCGGGAGGGTCTACCACCTCCCACAAATCGGCGTTGCCGACGGTGTGGAGAAGATCACCAGTGACCCCGTCCACCGCTCAACCGACTCTGGCGCTCACCATATGCAGTTGGTCGATCTGGAAGTTCGCCAGCCGCGCCGCTCGTTCGACCGGAGGCGGGCCCGATGGCCCGCTCCCCTGGGTCAAAGACACGACTACCACCAGTCCCAGGACAAGACTGGTAACGCATACCCGGAGCCGGTGCATAGTTCTATTAGAGCGCGGCGGCCGAGAAACCGCCATTCGCGCCAACAGTCGCCACGCGCCGGAGCGTCAGGTATCGCCAGATGAGACCCCAGACTCACCCTGGAGGGGGTAGCAACGAAGGGAGGAACAACGCCCCGGGCAACACGGCGTCAAAGGTCACCTGTTCCACCTCGACGACCCGAATCGGCTCTTCCCGCAGCCGCGCCTCTGATCTCAGCAGCAGGCCGCGCTCTGCGTCGACCGAG
>JAJZKA010000096.1 GCA_021809805.1 Actinomycetes bacterium | reverse complement strand
GCCGACACGGCGCCCCGCCGGAGAGGAGAAGAAGCAGTCATGACATGCTCCACGAGTCGGGGTCCTCCGACGCCGGGGTGGGAGCGGCCCGGTGCCGGTGGTTCTGCACCTCCGACCCCGGCGTCCCAAGGACGGCGGACGAGACGCCACCAGGCACGCCGGCCGAGACGCCGGGCGACCCGCCGCGGTCATTTCGGCGGTGCTGGCGTCGACGCACGAGCAGTTCGTGGCGACGTTCCTCCTGGGTGCGCCCGGCGTGGGCTCGGGCCGCCGTCCGGGCCTCGGCCGCCCGGTCAGGGACAGCACGGGCCATTGGCCGGGTCCGAAGCGTGAACGCGTGCAGGTCCTGGCCACCGACCACCAGGCGGCAGGCAACCTGGTAGGCGCCGAGGTGGCTGAGGTCGTACGCGCTCACGTAGGGCTCGGTGTGGCGGGCGAGCCCCCGGGCGTCTTCGGGCGAGACGTTGAAGTACACCTTGTTGCGGGCGTTCGCCGACGCGGCCTCGGCGAGGTCGCGGGGCAGCTGGCCGAGGTGCTGGTGGGCCAAGGTGAGCGACAGGCGGTAGCCGCGGGCCTCGGCCAGCACGTCGTCGAGCGCGCCGGGGAGGGCCAAGAAGTTGTGTGCCTCGTCGACGTAGAGCGACGCGTCGTGGCGGACCGGCCGCCCGGCACGGGCGGTCGCCGCCTGCCACACCCGAGCGACGAGCAGCGAGCCAACGAGGCGTGCCGTGTCCTCGCCCAAGAGGCCCTTGGGGAGCCGGGCGAGGAGCACGCCGCCGTCGAGGACGTCGGCCATACGGAAGCTGGAGCTCGCCGAGCCGAGCAGGTCTCGAGCGAAGCTCCGGGCGAGCACGGCCCGGAGCTTGTTCATGACCGGGCCGATCACCTGGGCCTGGCCGGCGGGAGAGAGGGCGTCGTAGCCGTCCCAGAAGCCCTTCAGCCCCGATCGTTCCGACAGCCCGGCCACGAGGGGCGCCCGGAAGCGCCGGTCGGTGAGCAGCACCGGGACGTCGGCCAGGGTCGCACCCGGGAGCCAGCGCAAGGTGGCACACGCGGAGCGCAGCACGTCGTCGGTCCTCGGTCCCCAGTAGGCGGCGAAGATCCGGGCGAACACCGACACCACGTGGTCGACCGCGACCTCTGCTGGTCCGCCACCGAGGGCGTTCAGGGACGGTGGCGCCTCGGTCTCCTCGGGGTCGATGAGCACCAGTCGCTCCATGGCGCGACCCGGGATCCGGGCGAGCAGGTCGACGACGAGGTCGCCCTTCGGGTCGATGACGACCACGCCACGGCCGGCTGCCATGTCGGCGAGCGCCAGGTTGGCGAGCAGCGTCGACTTGCCCGATCCGGTCGCACCGATGATGTGGGTGTGGAAGCGGCCGTCTTCGACTCCGAGGGCGACGGCACGCCGGGGGCCAACCTCGGTGTCCCCGAGCACCCGGAGCCCGGCTCCATCACCGGCGGCCTCAGAAGTACGCATCGTCGTCCTCCCATTCCGAGCTGTCCTGGCGCCATGGACCCGCCAGCACTCCCGGCGGCGGGGCGACCGCGGCGGCGCTCGCGTGGGCGAGGCCGGGGATCATCTCGTCGTAGGGAAGATGCGCAAGGGCTGCGACCTCGGAGAGGCCGAGGACCTGGCCACGGCCGAAGACGCTTCGTTCGAGTCGCCGGCGACTTCCCGAGCGGTGCTGTGCGACGAGGTGGTTGCGCCCGGCATAGACACCGAAGGCGGCCGTGAGCTCGTGGGCGCGGGCACGCAGGTGGCGCCGTGCGCCACGTCCATGCTGCGAGCAGGAGAGCCCGTAGCGGACGGCGACCTCGAATGCCGGCAGGTCACTCGCCTTGTGGACCGCATGGCGCACGTCGGCCGTCCGCATCGGGTCAGCGGTCGGCGGGCGCGCCGGAGTGCTCCGCCAGGCGGCGAGCAGCCGGGGGACGAGTGCGGTGGGCCGGCCGGTCTGCTGCGACCGAGCCGCTCGCACGAGCATGCGGGTGGAGCGGGCAGCGGCGGGGCGGACGAGGACCTGGACCAGTCCCTGCCCGTCGCCGTCCCAGGAGCCGAGTGCGCCGATCACGGTGCGAAGCGGATCGACGACGTGGTCGGTCCCGAGTGGGAGCCAGGCCGGTGCCGCGAGGCGCAGCTCACCGCAGGAGGTGAGCGGACCGGCGAGGTTCGGGCGGTGGGCGTCGCGGACGTGGCACTGTGCGCCTGGCCACGCGGAGGAGACGGCCCGGGCGACGGCGTGCGCTGAGATGCTCGCGGACACCCAGAGCCGCAGACCGATGCCGTCACCAGATCCCTCCACCTCGAAGACGACGTGGCCGGCGGGGCGAAGCAGGTGGGGCTTGGCCGCCAGTACCGGGTGGAGGTTCCGCCAGAAGGCGAGGGCACCCTTCGCCTCGACGACAGCTGGCATCGCCACCTCGACGAGCTGGCCACCGGTCGGTGGCCGGAGACGGCCAAGCACTCGGACCACCGCCCAGGTGGCCACCAGTGCCAGGGCGGCGATCGCCATGGGCACGACGATGGGCAGAACCTGGTTGGCGAAGTGGGCGAGATGGTGGCCGAGGTCTTTCCACCAGGCGTCGGGGTGGGCGAGGAAGTGGGCGAGCGGCCCGTGGGGCAGGCTCGGGGACGGTGCGGGGGCAGCAGATGGCAACGGGATCCTCCTGTGATCGATGGCTGTCTGTGGGAGAGCCCGGCCGAAACCGAAAACCTCCACATAAGAACAGGGGGGTCTGCGCGCAAACACCGAGAAGACTTCCGGATTCGAGACAGAACAAGCTGCTACGCTGGGAGAACGAGAAGCGCCTATTTGTCGAGATCTGGGGCCGCGGACGAGTTCGAGCGGGAGGGCCGTGCCATCGAGGCGACCCTCGCTCGGGGCCAGGCCGCCCGGCTCGCACCGCATAGGGCCGCGCTCATCGAGTCGCTCACGGCCATGCGCCGCGACGCCGAACTGGCGCTCCACCAGGCAATCTATGAGGCGAACCAGGACGGCTGCTCGTGGCGCCTCCTCGCCAAGTTCACCGACATGTCCTGGCAGACCCTGCATCGCCGCTACCGAGGCAGGCCGACCAGGATGCGACCACCAGCAGAGGACGACACCTGGCTCCGCAGTCGACGGCGGCGTGAGCGGTTCACACTGTCGGTCGACGACGACTGGTGACCCGAGCCCGCAGGTCGCCTCCCTGAGGCGCCGGTCAAGATCCGCTTCCCACAGGGCGCCACGTCAGGATTACCGCGACGGTCGTGGAGTCCGGGCTCGGGGACCGGGGCGTCAGTAGCCTTGCGATCAGGAAGCACCGACCGTGTCGGTAGCCCCGAGACAAGGACACCCAGGAACAACGCGATGGCACGAACCGATGGCACACGAGCAGCGGTGGTTCTTCGTCGTGCCTGACGCCGAGGACTACCTCGGCCCCGAGGCCCGAGCGCGCGTCGACATCGACCGCCAGCTCACGGCCTGCGGGTGGACCGTTCAACGCCACAAGCAGATGAACCTCGGCGCCGGCCCAGGCGTCGCAGTACGCGAGTTCCCCATGCTCGAAGGTCACGGGGACGCCGACTACCTGCTCTTCGTCGACCGCAAGGCTGTCGGAGTCATCGAGGCGAAGAAGAAGGGCACCCCGCTCACCGGCGTCGAGTGGCAGTCTGCGAAGTACACGACCGGTCTCCCCGACACCGTCCCCGCGCTGACCAAACCGCTGGCGTTCGCCTATGAGTCGACCGGCGTCGAGACCCGCTTCACCAACGGCTTCGACCCCGAGCCCGCCAGCCGCCAGGTCTTCACCTTCCACCGCCCCGAGACGCTCGCCGGCTGGGTGCGTGCCTGGTCAGCCTTCGGCGGCATCGAGCAGGCAACCCTGCGCCAGCGCCTGCTCCAGCTCCCCCCGCTCTCCTCGACCGGGCTCTGGCCCGCCCAGGAGACGGCGATACGCCACCTCGAGGAGTCCCTGGTCCACTTCCGTCCCCGGGCGCTCATCCAGATGGCGACGGGTTCGGGGAAGACCTTCACCGCGGCCAACGTCTGCTACCGGCTCATCAAGCACGCCGATGCGGGCCGGGTGCTGTTCCTCGTCGATCGGGCGAACCTCGGCCGCCAGACCTTGAAGGAGTTCCAGGCCTTCACCACCCCCGACGACGGTCGCAAGTTCACCGAGCTCTACAACGTCCAGCACCTGCAGACCAACGCCATCGACAAACCGTCGCGCGTGGTGATCTCCACCATCCAGCGCCTGTACTCGATCCTTCGCGGCGATCCCGAGATGGCTCCCGAGCTCGACGAGGCCTCGGCCTTCGAGCTGGAGCCCAAGGCCCCGGTCGAGGTGTCCTACAACCCGAAGCTTCCCATCGAGGCCTTCGACGTGATCATCGTCGACGAGTGTCACCGCTCCATCTACGGCGTGTGGCGCCAAGTCCTCGACTACTTCGACGCCTTCGTCGTCGGGTTGACGGCGACGCCCGGCAAGCAGACCTTCGCTTTCTTCGACCAGAACCTCGTCATGGAGTACAACCACGACCAAGCCGTTGCCGACAGCGTCAACGTCGACTTCGACGTCTACAAGATCGCAACCGAGATCACCGGTCAGGGATCTGTGGTCGACGCCGGTCTCGTCACCAAGTTCCGCGACCGCCAGACCCGAGCGGTCCGCCTGGAGAAGCTCGACGACGACGTCACCTACGACCCCGCCGCGCTCGATCGCAAGGTCGTCGCGAAGGACCAGATCCGCACCATCATCCGGACCTTTCGGGAGAAGCTGCCCGAGATGTTCCTCGGCCGGGAGCACGTCCCGAAGACCCTCATCTTCGCCAAGGACGACAGCCACGCCGACGACATCGTCCAGGTCGTGCGCGAGGAGTTCGGCAAGGGCAACGACTTCGCCGCCAAGATCACCTACCGCTCCGGCTCCCAGGGTCAGCGACCCGAGGACCTGCTCGCCTCGTTCCGCAACAGCTACAACCCCCGCATCGCGGTCACCGTCGACATGATCGCGACGGGCACCGACGTGAAGCCCCTCGAATGCGTGTTCTTCATGCGCATGGTGCGCTCCCGCAACTTCTTCGAGCAGATGAAGGGCCGCGGCGTCCGGGTGATCAACCCGACCGACCTCCAAGGAGTCACCCCCGACGCGCGGGTCAAGGATCGCTTCGTCATCGTCGACGCCGTCGGGGTGACCGAGGCCGATCTCCACGACACGGTCCCGCTCGAACGCCAGCCCGGAGTGCCCTTCGACAAGCTCCTCCAGCGCCTCGCCTATGGTGAGCGCGACCCCGATCTCATCTCCTCGGTCGCAGCGCGCATCGCCCGGCTCGACCGCAGCATCACCAAGGAGGACCGGGCAGAGCTCGAAGAGGCGGCCGGTGTCCGCTTGCAGGACTTGGCCCATCTCCTCGTCGACGCCCTCGACCCCGATCGCCACCTTGCCGAGGCCTGCCGCGCAACCGGCAAGGACGAGCCGAACCTCGAGGAAGTCGCCACGGCCAGGGCCGAGCTGATCGAGGCTGCCGCCCGGCCGTTCGACAATCCCGAGCTGCGAACCAAGCTCATCGATGTCCGTCGGTCCTACGAGCAGCTCATCGACGAAGCCTCCAAAGACGTCCTCGTCGACGCCGGCTTCTCACTCAACGCCACCGACCGTGCCCGGCACACCGTCGAGTCGTTCCAGGCGTTCCTCGAGGAGCACAAGGACGAGATCACCGCCCTTCAGATCCTCTACAGCCGGCCGTACTCGCAGCGCCTCACGTTCAAGGAGATCAAGGAGCTGGCGCACGCCATCGGCCGGCCGCCGTATCGCTGGACGCCCGAGCAGCTCTGGCAGGCGTACGAGACCCTCGACCGCTCGAAGGTCCACGGGTCACCGGGCCGTATCCTGACGAACATCGTCTCCCTCGTGCGCTACGCACTTCAGCAGGACGAGCAGCTCGTTCCCTTCCCCGACCTCGTCCAGGAGCGCTTCTCAACCTGGATCGCTCAACAAGAGACCGCTGGTCGCACCTTCACCGACGAGCAGCGCGTCTGGCTCGGGCGCATCCGCGACCACATCGCTGCGTCGCTCGTGATCAACGCAGAGGACTTCGAAGGCGTGCCGTTCGTCCAGCACGGCGGACTTGGGAAGGCGTACGAGCTGTTCGGCGAGCAGCTCACACCCCTCCTCGACGAGCTGACGGAGATACTGGCGGCGTGAACGTGCTTCCGAAAGGCTGGGTCGAGACGACGCTCGGCGAGGTATGTCGTGTCGAGTATGGAAAGGGCTTATCGGCGAACCAACGAATCGAGTCGGGCACGGTCCCTGTCGTTGGGTCGGCCGGAGTTATCGGTCGACACTCAGCATCCCTAGTGCCCGGCCCGGTCATCGTGATTGGACGAAAGGGGAACGCGGGTGCCATCCACCTTATCCGGGACGCCTGCTGGCCGATCGACACGACGTATTTCGTCTGCGTTCCACCGCCTTTCGACCCCGCTTTCCTTGCCTATCAACTTCGCGACGCGCAGCTTCGCTCCCTTGACTCGTCTACCGCTGTCCCGAGCCTCCGTAGGCCCGACCTGGAGGCATGCCCGCTTCTGGTGGCTCCCATCCGCGAGCAGGAGCGGATCGTTGCGGCCATCGAGGAGCAGTTCTCACGCCTCGATACGGCGGAGCAGCTCCTTCGGTCCGCACGCCGACGCGTGGACCGCATGCGCGCCGCCGCGCTGGCGGCGGTCACTCCGGCGGACTGCAAGTGGACGACTCTTGGCGAGATCGCGGAGATCGTTGGCGGCGTCACGAAGGATTCGAAGCGCCAATCTGACCCGTCATTCGTCGAGATGCCATACCTCCGGGTCGCGAACGTGCAACGCGGCTACCTGGACCTACGCGAGGTCACAACGATCCGGGTGTCACCTGAGAAGGCGAAGGCGCTTCGTCTTGAACCAGGAGACATCTTGTTCAACGAGGGCGGTGATCGCGACAAGCTTGGTCGGGGGTGGATCTGGCAGGGCGAGATCGATGACTGCATCCACCAGAATCATGTATTCAGGGCCCGGCTCCTCACGAACGACGCTGACCCGAAATACGTTTCCCTGCACGGCAACACGTTCGGTCGGCAGTGGTTCGAGAAGATGGGCAAGCAAACCACGAACCTGGCATCGATCAACCTGAAGACCCTGAAATCATTCCCGGTTCCAGACCTGCCGGCCGAGGAGCAGCATCGGATTGTTGCCGAGGTTGAACGTAGGTTGACGATCCTCGAATCACTTTCGGCGGCGATCGATCATGCTCTCACCCGATCCGATCATCTTCGTCGGTCGATCCTTGAAAGCGCCTTTACCGGCGAGCTGGTGCCACACGTCCCTGACGACGAGCCGGCTTTTGAGCTTCTCGCCCGCATCGCTTCGGACCACCGGAAGACCACCAAGCCCCGACGGAGGCAGCGAGCATGACCGACCCCAAGGCTCTCGTTCAGAAGCTCTGGAACTACTGCAACGTGCTGCGCGACGACGGGCTCTCCTACGGCGACTACGTGGAGCAGCTCACCTACCTGCTGTTCCTGAAGATGGCCGACGAGCAGACCCGGCCGCCGTTCAACCGCGCGCCGGTGGTGCCCTACGGACTCGACTGGCAGTCCTTGCTCGATCGAGACGGCGAGGAGCTCGAAGCCCACTACATCAAGATGCTGAACGACCTCGGCAAACACCCCGGAATGCTCGGGGTGATCTTCCGCAAGGCACAGAACCGCATCCAGGACCCAGCAAAGCTCCGACGACTGATCGTCGACCTCATCGACCAGGAACGATGGATGATCCTCGACGCGGACGTGAAGGGCGACGCCTACGAGGGTCTCCTGCAGAAGAACGCCGAGGACACCAAGTCCGGTGCAGGCCAGTACTTCACCCCACGCCCCCTCATCAACGCCATCGTCAAGGTGATGCGGCCCGAGCCAGGCATGACGATCTGTGACCCAGCCTGTGGGACCGGAGGCTTCCTGCTCGCCGCCCACGACAACATCGTCAACTCGAACCCGCTGCTCGACCCCGACGAGAAGCGCCACCTCCGTTACGACGCGCTGCACGGCTGGGAGATCGTCGACAACACGGCGCGCCTGTGCGCGATGAACCTGCTCCTCCACGGGATTGGTGCAGCGGACGCCGAGAGCCCCATCCGTGTTGACGACGCCCTCAAAGCCGATCCGGGAGACCGCTTCGAGATGGTGCTCACCAATCCCCCCTTCGGCCGTAAGTCGTCGGTCACTGTCGTCGGCGCCGATGGCGAGGCAAAGCGCGAGGACCTCACCGTCGTACGAGACGACTTCTGGGCCAGCACGTCGAACAAGCAGCTCAACTTCGTCCAGCACGTGAAGACGCTCCTCAAGATCGAGGGGCGGGCAGCGATCGTCGTGCCCGACAACGTGCTGTTCGAAGGAGGAGCCGGCGAAACGGTGCGCCGCAAGCTCCTCCACGAGTGCGAAGTGCACACCCTTCTGCGGCTTCCGACTGGCGTGTTCTACGCCCAGGGGGTCAAGGCAAACGTGCTGTTCTTTGATCGCAAGCCTGCCTCCGAGACGCCGTGGACGAAGGAGCTGTGGATCTACGACCTGAGGACCAACCAGCACTTCACCTTGAAGGAGAACCCTCTCCGCGACAAGGACCTTGCCGACTTCATCGCTGCGTACCGAGCCGAGGACCGCACCACACGAGTCGAATCCGAGTACTTCCGCCGCTTCTCGTACCAGGAGATCGTCGCCCGGGACAAGGCGAGTCTCGATGTCTTCTGGCTGCGAGACGAGTCTCTCGAGGACGCGGACAACCTGCCTGCGCCTGAGCTCATCGCTGCCGAGATCGTTGAGGACCTGGAAGCCGCGCTAGCGCAGTTCGCGGAGATCGCCCTGTCTCTCGGGCACGGAGGCGAGGGCAAAGAGTGAGGGTGTCATCCCTTCACGTGTCGAACTTGCTGTCGTTCGAGGAATTCGATCTGGACTTCGACGACCGGTTGACGGTCCTGGTGGGTCCGAACGGAGCTGGCAAGACCAACATCGTCCGTGTCCTCGACTTGGTCACCGAACTCGTCGCCTGGGCCGACGAGAGCAGCCGTTCAGGCGCTGCACCTCCGACCCCAGCAGACGCGATGCTCTCGTCGTATGTGCAGGCCATGCACGACAGCTCTGCTCCGGGCACTCCGATGGAGATCCACCTCGGGATGCAACTCACGACGCCCGCCGAACGCACGCGGATCGTGGCGTTCGTCCGAGCTGCGCTTCTGGCAACCCTCTCTGACGAGTCTCACACAGTAGACGAGGATCGCAAGGCGCGACTCGCGGCGTGGGTCACTGAGGAGATATGCGAGGAAACGCTCCTGCCGCTGTTCACCGGCACCCTGGCATTCCGGCATCCCGGCTATGACGACGCCCTCTGGGAAGCGCGGTACGAGTTCGAGGTCGACGGGTCGCTCTACGACTGGGTCCTTTTCACGCCGAGCTACTGGGCCAGCATCGTCGCTCATGGGGCCACAGTTGGCCCAACGACGTCCGAGACGAGGATCTCGGAGGCGCTGTTCGGTCTGAGCACCAATCCCAGCCCGCCGCCACCGTTGCCCGATCCGCTCCCGCACTTCACGCTCAGCGCACTCTGCCCGGCAGCCGACCAGAAGTTGACCAACCTGGTGGTTCGACTCGGCACCGGCGCGGTCAACGACCAACACGAGCCGTTCCGTGCCGCCGCCAACGTGCTCGGCTTCCGGGTGTTCGGGTCGGGTGGTCCGCAGGCATTCGGGCTCTCGCGCGCGCTGCGCCTCAACCTAACTGAGAGCCTGGTCGTCCTGGGTGAGCAGTTCCGTGGTTTGGGTGTTGGCGGGACGATCCCCTGGCGGGCCGGAATCTACCCGTGGGAGTTCCTCGCAGGCCCGCTACCGCCGCGCGACCCCGGGTTTCTGCCGCTGCGCCTGTTCGAACTCAAGAACGGCGCCACGCTGCAGCAGCGCGAAGCGTTCGAGGCGATCCGAGAACAGTTCGAAAGACTCGCGCCGGGCCGCGCCTTTGACGTCACCTTCGCCGCAGCACGGATGCCGGTTGCCACCACCGCACCGACAGGGGCAGGCCAGGTTGCGGTTGCCGGCGGAGACAACGAAGCGGGAGACGAAGGCCCGCCCGGCAGCATCATCACGGTCATATGCTGGAACACGGCCGACGACCGCACGCCGCGGCGGGAGCGTCCGATACAGCTGTTCGGTGCCGGCACGTGGGAGGCGCTCGTCCTCGCCGAAGCGCTCGTGAGCTCGCCCGACCGACTCACCGTGCTCGACGAACCTGGCGCGTCGCTGCACCCCACCTGGCAGACCGCCCTACGTCAAGCCCTGCGAATGGCGCCGGGTCAGGTCCTTCTCGTGACGCACTCCCCCCATCTCGTGCCGATGGAGGAAGCCGGCGATCTGACGCGTCTGCTTCGGATCAGCAATGACGGCGGAGGCTCCCGTTGCCGTCTCCTGCCTCGGGCACTCGACGCAGGAGACGTGGCCAAGATCACGCAGGAGTTCGCACTCTCGGCCGACGCACGGTCCCTGCTGTTCTCCCGCGGTGCGGTCATCGTTTCCGGCCCGACCGAGCAAGGGACGCTCCCGATCTGGTGCGCCAAGAGTAAGGCGGCAGAAGAACTAGGCGCACCTCCAGCAAGGGACATCGCGTTCTACAGCGCCCCCGGAGACAGCGGCTTCCGCACCATCCTCTCGGTCCTGCACGGGTTCGGTATCCCGTGGGTCGTCGTCTGCGACGGCAAGTCGTTCGACGTCGAGACCAACTGGAGCAACCACATCTTCCGCCAGATCGAGCAAGCCGGGATCGACTTCCCCGAGGTGAATGGATTCACCCAGCGCACGGGTAACGGTGGGAAGGACCAGCGCCGCATGACCCAGGCGTCCTGGGATGAGCAGGTGGACCTTGGTGCTCGCCACGGCGTGTTCACGTTGACCACTAGCTGGACTGGCAGCGCAGAGGCCGTCGAAGGCTTCATCGAAGGCGCCGCTCCAGGCAAACTGGCCGAGGCCAAAGCTAAGGTTGGCGGCAGCAAGATTCGGAAGCGTAGGTGGGTCGCGCAGCAGACCGACTGCCCGCTAGAGGTCGACCACCTCTACCGCCAGATCGTCGCCACCCTTGACCGGGCGCTCGTTGATGCCCCCAGCTCACGAGAGAGCCCGTCACGGCCCGACGGTACGGTCACGAGATGACCACCTCGGTACGCGCCGCCGTGAGCCCTCTGTTGCTCGCATGGGCACGCGAACGGTCCGGTCTGGAGGTCGACGAGCTGGCGACCAGATTCCCGAAGCTCACCGAGTGGGAGAGCGGAGAGCGGACGCCGACGCTCAAGCAGCTCGAAGACTTCGCGCGGGCGACGCACACGCCGATCGGGTTCTTGTTCCTCCCCGAGCCCCCCGAGGAGCAGGTTCCGATCCCCGACTACCGGACGATGGGCGACGCCGGGGTGTCCCGCCCGAGTCCCGACCTTCTCGACACGATCTTCGCCTGCCAGCAGCGACAGGAGTGGTACCGGGACTTCGCCCAGGTGACCAGGGAAGATCCGGTTGCCTTCGTCGGGTCGCTGACGACGTCGGTACCTGTCGTCGAGGCGGCTGAGCTGATCAGGACGACGCTCAGGTTTGATCCGAGCGAGCGCGGTCACACCTGGTCGGACGCCCTGAGAACCCTTGTCGACCACGCCGAGGAGCTGGGCGTGCTCGTGATGGTGAGCGGGGTCGTCGGCGCCAACACGCACCGAAAGCTCGACCCCGATGAGTTCCGCGGCTTCTCCCTTGTCGACCGGCTCGCCCCGCTGGTGTTCGTCAACGGCGCCGACACCAAGGCGGCCCACATCTTCACGCTCACCCACGAGCTCGTCCACCTGTTCCTGGGCGAGACCGCGCTCGATGACGCCGACCTCGGGGCAGCTCCGACCAACCCGGTCGAGCGGTGGTGCAACCAGGTCGCCGCCGAAGTGCTCGTCCCCCTGGGGTCCCTGCGCGACGCGCTGTCTCCAGACATACCGGTGGCCGACGAGCTGGAGTCGCTCGCTCGCAGGTTCAAGGTCAGCACCCTCGTGGTCCTCCGCCGCGTCCACGACGCTGGCCGGCTGAGCTGGGACGCGTACCAGGCCGCTTACCGGGACGAACTGACCCGGATCCTGGAGATTCTCGGAGAGCGATCAGGTACCGGCGGCAACTTCTTCAACACCCAGCCGGCGCGGGTGAGTAAGCGGTTCGCCCGCGCGGTGATCGTCAGCACCCTCGAAGGCCAGACCCTGCACCGCGACGCCTTCCAGATGCTGGGGCTCAAGAAGCTGTCGACCTTCGAGGAGCTGGTCAGCCGGCTCGGAGCCGGCTGATGGCCTACCTGCTCGACACGAACGTCTTCATCGAAGCCAAGAACCGCCACTACGGCTTCGACTTCTGCCCAGCCTTCTGGGACTGGATCGATCACGCCCACCAGGCGGGAACGGTCTTCAGCATCGACAAGGTCGCCATCGAGCTCGACGCCGTCGACGACAACCTCGCAACCTGGGCCAGCGAGCGACCCGACGCCTTCTTCCTCGAAGCCGACGCCGCCGTGGTGCCGAGCCTGCAGGCCACCAGCACCTGGGCGAACGGCGCCGGGTACGAGCCGGCCGCCGTCGCCACCTTCCTGCAAGACGCCGACTACTACCTCATCGCACACGCCCATGCCCACCATCACGTCGTGGTCACCCACGAGGTCGTCGCCCACTCCACGAAGAAGATCAAGATCCCAAACGCCTGCCTCGGCGTGGGTGTGCGCTACGTCACGCCCTTCGAGATGCTCCGGGCCGAACGGGCCCGCTTCGTCATCGTCACCTGAGTCGGCCCGCCTGCACCCGGTGGCGGCCGCCGGTGCGGGAGTGCTGCCACCTGTCTCACCCCAGCCGAGCCCTGTCGAGGACGGCGATGAACGTGGGCCGCCGCCGGTGCGTCTCCCGCAACGCCGCCAGATGCGCGGCGAACTCACCCTGGCGCTCCGCCGCTCGCGCCGCCTGAGCTGCCTTCTTCAGGATCGCCACCGCTCGCACGTACGCTGCCTTTCCGGTCGTCTCGAGCTGGAGGTCGGCCAGGCGCAGGTAGACGTCGAGCGCATCGCCCGGCGCAGACGTTTCTCGGGCCTCGGCCAGGCGAATCCACCGCTGCGGCCCTGGATCCCAGTCGGGATGGGTTCCGGGGACCTGCCAGGCAGCCTCAGGCTCTCCGTCGGCAAGCAGCACGTCGACCAAGCCACCGAGGTCGTGCTCTGCCAACACCGCCCGGGCCGCTGGGCGCTCTGCCGGCCACACCCCGCAGGCCTCGGCTCCAGTGCGAAGAAGGCCGTACGTCGAGGAGGAGGGCATCCGCTGGTGCTGCTCCCGGCGGAGCCGGAGCACCTCTTGGTCCTCTCCCCGGCGGGTGTGGACCCCGACGGCCAGGTCGTAGAGCTGGGCGACCTGCCAGCCGCTCGTCTCGGCGATGCCGCGAGTGGCCCAGGACAGGACGTCGTCGTCGCGGCCCAGCTCCGCCATGGCTTGGGCGACCCTGATAAACTAGTACGGCCGGGTCAGGTCACCGCCCAGAAGCCCGACGAGGGCTTCCGTGTCGCCGTCGAGGACGGCCAGGCGCTCCTGGGCGTACGTGGCGGCGAACGAGTCGCCACCACCCGCTTCGACCCGCTGCTTCACCTCGCGGCGGTACGCCGCCAGCCCGAGCTCGCCCAGGGCATCGGCGTAGCGGACCGGGTCCACCTCGAAGAAGTCCTGGTCATCGAAGCGGAACCGGACCATCCAGCGGGCCAGCTTGATCGGATCTGCGCTCCCGGCGTCGCACGCCCGGGCATGCAGGTCGAGCAGCTCACGCGCCAGTTCGCCGATCAGCCCGTCGGAGTCGCCTGCCTTGAGGATCACCTTCACGACGTGTCCGATCGCCCGCTCGATCAGCAGCACCAGCTCGGCCGTGGGCGACGAGCCGACCGTGTCGCCGATCGCCTCCACGACGGGCCTCGCCTGCATGGCCCAGCCGCTGCTCTCCCGGTAGCCGAGGTAGCGGCTCGTGCGCAGACCGCGGTCGATCTCCGCCTTCAGCTGGGAGAGATCCCCAGAACCGCGGGTCGCCGCCAGGCGGACCGCCCGCGCGACATCCTCGGGGCGCTCGGCGGCCTTGCCGATGATCACGCGGAGATCCTCGAGGTCGACCTTCTCGATCAGCGTGTCGAGGTCATCAGCCCCGGAGCGCCGAGTGCGTGGACTCATGCAGAATGCTCGCTGCTCATTGCTCCGACGGTAGCCGGGTCCGCGGCGACGGCAGGGGCTGCGGCTGTCCATGGCCATGAGAAAGTCCTCGCGTGTGGCCACTTCGAGGTCCCCGCGTGTGGCCAACGAGAAGTCCTCGCGGGTGGCCATGTAGACGTCCTCACCCCTCGCTGAACCATCCACCACGAAGGTCCTCCGGCCGGAGACGGTGGCGGTGCACACCAGTCACCGCTCCAACCGGAGGACGCCCCATGAA
>JAJZKA010000003.1 GCA_021809805.1 Actinomycetes bacterium | reverse complement strand
GCCACGCTCACGCGTTCTCCGTGTCGCTAACGACG
This sequence comes from Actinomycetes bacterium, assembly GCA_021809805.1. Taxonomy (GTDB): domain Bacteria; phylum Actinomycetota; class Acidimicrobiia; order Acidimicrobiales; family Bog-793; genus JAKABX01. The sequence goes on along the minus strand of JAJZKA010000003.1, from coordinate 57,571 downwards.
CGTGCCGCGGCGGCATTGAGGAATTTCTACCGGCACTGCGGCGCGTCAACAAATCCCAGTTCAGTGGCGATGTTTGAGCTTTTCAAGAGAAATCGCGAAGGGTTTCGGCCGCCCGTGCGTACAAGAAGCATGACGCCATCGTTCCACCACCGACCCCACAGCGCCGCCAGTGAGGCGGCGGCGCTCGAGGCGCTCGCTGCTGCCCTCGGGGGCGCCGGCACCGAGCCCGAGGTCGACCCTCGGGCCGTGCAGGCGGTCGGTGACGCGCTCGATGCGATGCGCCGGGCGTGCGCCCGTGCCAGTGCGATGGCGCTGCGAGCACAGGTCTTTGGCGTGTCGACCGAGGTGGTCTGCGCGGTCTTGAATGAGGTGACCGATACGGCCAACCGTGCCGTTGATCACTGGCTGAGCGACCAATAGACCCCGTCTGAGCTGCGGTGATCGCCGTGGCGCACGGTCGGGTGACTGGGGGCCGATGATGGTGAGGTGACCGACCTGCGGCCGCCGCCCGAGCGCCGGGCTCATCGCGCCCCGCCTCGCCCGCCCACGCGCTGGCGACGGGCGGTGCGTCATGGAGCGCTCGCCAGCCACCGGGCCCTCGACCACCTCTTCGGCGGTCCCGCGCGCACGCGGGTGATCGTCTTGTTGGCGGCGGTGCTCGCGCTCAACAGCGCCGACACGGCGACGGTCGGTGCCTCCGCGACAGCGCTGCGCCAGGGCCTGCACATCTCCAACGCGGACGTCGGCTTGCTCGTCGCGGTGACCGCGGTCGCCGTGGCGATCTTCTCGATGCCCTTCGGCGTGCTCGTCGACCGTGTCAACCGCATCGCGGTGCTCACGGTCACGGTCTTTTGCTGGGGCATCGTCATGTTGATCAGCGCCTCCGTGGGCAACTTCAGCGAGCTGTTGCTGACCCGCGCCGCCCTGGGCGCGTTCACCGCCGCCTCGGGGCCCGGCGTGGCCTCGCTGATCGGCGACTACTTCCCCGCGGATGAGCGCGGCAAGATCTATGGCTACGTGCTCGCCGGCGAGCTGCTCGGCGCTGGCGCCGGTTTCGTGATCACCGGTGATGTCGCGGACATCTCATGGCGCGCCGCCTTCGTCATCTTGGCGCTCCCGACGTTCCTCTTGGCCTGGGTTCTTGGCCACCTCCCTGAGCCGGTCCGCGGCGGGGCGAGCCACCTGGCGCCGGGATCAGCGCGGGTGGTCGGCCGCCGCGACCTCGGCCCGCGCCGGCAAGGGCGACGGGCGAGGGGCCCGGCACCCGGCGGGGCAACAGGGCCGCTCGGTGGTCTCGGGAACGAGACCGAGCGCGAGGTGCCGTTGCGCACCGATGCCCAAGAGCTCGCCCGCCAGCGCGGCGTCCGCCCCCATCCCGAGTTAGTTCTCAAGCAAGATGCGCGCCGCCTCGGCCTGTTCGCGACACTGCGCTACGTGCTCGCCGTGCGCACAAACCGCGTGCTGATCATCTCCAGCGCCTGTGGCTACTTTTTCCTCACCGGCATCCAGACCTTCGGCCTCGAGTTCGTTCGCCAGCAGTACCACATCGCCCAGATCCTCGCGAACGGCCTGCTGCTCGTGGTCGGAGGCGTCGCGGTCCTCGGGGTGCTCGTCGGCGGGCGCCTCGGCGACTCGCTGGTGCGCAAGGGGCGGCTGAATGGCCGCGTGCTCGTGGCGGCCGCCTCGGCGGTCCTCACCGCGCTCTTGTTCATCCCGGCGATCATCAGCCACAGCGCGCTGACGGCGCTGCCCTATATCGCGCTCGCGGGGTTCGCCCTTGCCGCGCAGAACCCGCCGATCGACGCGGCCCGCCTCGACATCATGCCGCCGCTGTTGTGGGGCCGTGCCGAAGGCGTCCGCTCCTTCTTGCGCACCGCCGTGCAGGCGCTGGCACCGCTCGCGTTCGGCGGCCTCGCGGACGTGGCCGGTCTCCAGGTCACCTTCGGGGTTATGCTCGTGCCCTTCCTGGCGAGCGGGGTCATCTTGCTGCGCGCCCTTCGCACCTACCCCCGCGACGTGGCGACTGCGGCCGCCTCGGCGGAGGCGCCGACCGACCGCTGAGCGTTGCCGGTCAGCGCGGTCACGTGGTCCGCCGCCGGGCGGTGATCAAGTCGGCCACGAGGCCGGTCCATCCAGTCTGGTGCGACGCGCCGAGTCCCTTGCCGGTATCGCCATGGAAGTACTCATGGAAAGGGATCAGGTCGTGCAGCGCGCCCGGATGCTGGAAGTACTCGAGGTCACCGAACACCGGCCGGCGTCCGGCACGATCCTCGCAGAACAGGCTCACCAGCCTTTGGGAGAGGTCATCAGCGATGCTGGCGAGATCCTGGGCACCGCCGCTCGGCGCGGTCATCGGCACGCGGAAGGTATTCCCGAGCGCTTGAGCAAAGCAGCGCAGCGCGTCGATCAAGAGATAGTTCACCGGAAACCAGACCGGTCCCCGCCAGTTTGAGTTGCCCCCGAACAGCGCCGTTGTGGACTCGCCCGGTTCGTAGTCGACCGACGCCGTGGTGTCGCCGAGGTTGAGGCGGAAGGGCCGGTCGCGGTGGGCGGCCGACAGGGCACGAAGGCCGTGGGGCGAGAGGAGCTCGGACTCGTCGAGCATCACCGAGAGCAGGCGGGTCAGCCGAGGAGGGTCGACGATCGAGAGCAGGTAGTCGTCGCCGTTTGCGCAACGGCGGACGTGGGTCGCGAAGCGCGCCTTGTGACGAATGAACCACTCGAAGTGCTCGGCGAAGTAGGGGAGCGCGCTGAGACTGGCCGCCGGCAAGATTGCGGTCGCGCACAAGGGCATCAGTCCGACGATCGAGCGCACCTTGAGCGCTACTTCCTCGTCGCCACGGCGCAAAACGTCATAGAAAAAGCCGTCGTCTTCGTCCCACAGGTCCTGGCGGTAGATGGCATCCGCGATATAGGCGAAATGCTCGAAATACTTGATGGCGAGGTCCTGGTAGGTGGGGTCGTGGTGTGCGAGCGTCAGCGACAGCTGGAACAGATCGAGGCAATACTTGGCCATCCATGAGGTGCCATCGGCCTGCTCGAGCAGCTCGCCGTCCGGCAGGGCCGCCGAGCGGTCGATCGGCCCGATGTTGTCGAGGCCGAGAAAGCCGCCTTCAAAGACGTTGTCCCCGGCGGCGTCCTTGCGGTTCACCCACCAGGTGAAGTTGATCGACAGCTTGGCGAGAATGCGCTCTAAGAACTCATAGTCGCGCGCCCCGTCGATCTCAAAGACGCGCAGCGCCGCAAAGGCATGTACCGGCGGGTTGACGTCACCAAAGGACCACTCATAGGCAGGGAGCTGACCATTGGGATGCATATACCACTCGCGGCACAATGTCAGTAGCTGGGCCTTCGCGAACTCGGGGGCGACGTGGGCGAGTGTGATGCAGTGGAAGGCAAGATCCCAGGACGCGTACCACGGGTACTCCCAGACGTCTGGCATCGAGATGACGTCGTGGTTGTCGAGATGCCACCACGCGGCGTTGCGGCCCTCCTTGCGCTCGGGCGGCGGCGGCGGCATCGCTGGGTCGCCGTCGAGCCAACGCGCGACGTCGTAGCGGTAGAACTGCTTCGACCAAAGCATTCCGGCGAACGCCTGCCGCATCACGGCGGACTCGTCGGCCGTTGCGTCCGCAGGCGTGAGCGCTCTGTAGAACTCATCGGCTTCTTGTCGGGCTGTCGCGAGGCAGCTCGTCCATTTCTTGGGGTCAAGTCCTCTGCCCCCCACCCCGTCGCGATGGAGCCGCAGCCGCATCTGTGTTGACGCGCCGGCGCCAACCGACATCACCTGGTGCAAAGACGCCTTCGTCCCGACCATGGCCGGGTTGACCGTGTCCGATCCAAAAAGGAGATGATCACCGATCCCGTCTTTTGGATAGGGCGTCGTGGCGTCAGCACCCCAAAGGCGTGGAACGTTTGACTCGTTCTCGCAGAACCACGTCTCGAGCTGCCCCTCGTATTCCAGCGCCATCGCGCCAAGTTGCTCATGAGATGCGAGGAGTCGTCCGGGTTCGGCCGTGATCTGTGGCCGGGCGCCGCCAACGTCCCAGGACCAGGTGTTGCGGAACCACAGCGTCGGCAGCACGTGCAAGCGAGCCAGTTCTGGTCCATGGTTCTCGACGTGCACGCGGATGGCGAGATCCTCAGGAGAAGCCTTGGCGTACTCGACGCTGATGAGAAAGTAGCGATCCTCCTCGAGGACGCCGGTGTCAAGCAGCTCGTACTCGGGATCGAGCCGGCTCCGGCGCCGGTTCTCCTCGACGAGCTCCGCGTAGGGAAAGGCGCGCTGGGGATAGCAGTAGCGCCAGGACAAATATGAGTGTGTCGGCGTCGAGTCGAGGTACCACCAGTACTCCTTCGCGTCCTCACCGTGATTGCCCTCCGGCCCGCTCAGCCCGAAGATGCGCTCTTTCACGATGGGGTCCTCGCCGTTCCAGAATGCGAAGGCGAAGCAGAGCGTCTGATCAAGGTCACAGATGCCCGCCAGGCCGTCCTCGCTCCAGCGGTAGGCACGCGAGCGGGCATGGTCGTGAGGGAAGTAGCCCCACGCGTCGCCGTTCGGGCTGTAGTCCTCGCGCACGGTGCCCCACGCGCGCTCGGCGAGATAGGGACCCCACTGCCGCCACGCAGGACCCGGCTCGGCCAACCTGTTGCGCTCCTCATCGACCATTTGCCCAGTCTCCTCGAATCGGCCAGCCCACGCCCGTCGGGAGCGGCTCGCACCCGCCGGCGCCGCAGGGCAGCGGACAATGCGCCGGTCATGGTCAAGGCAGGTTTATCGGCGCCAAGCAAATCCGCTCGCTGTGTGAGCACTCCTTGCAGTCCGATGGGCCGTGCAAGCTGGCCAGAGCGATCTGTCGCAGCCGACTCGTTCGGTGTTGATCACGCATTACTACGCGAGAGGGCACGCGGCCTGTGGTGGGGTCTTCGAGCGGTCCGCGGCTCGGCTTGGGCGCGCGCTTCGAGCGCGTTCAGGCCTTGAGCAGCCAGGTGACCTCGTGCTCGCCTGGCCCGACGTCTCGGGTCACGGTTGAGGCGTCGGTGGTGGCGGCCCCCGCCGCGTCGTCGTCGACCGCGACCACACTCGCGATGCGCGCCCGCATTCCCGGAGGGAGGCGGAGCGAGCCGTGCACGCGGTCGCTGCCTCGCCACTGCCAGCCGAGCTCGACGGTTCCCTGCGGCGCCTCGAAACGGAAGCCTGCCGACGGCACGCGGCGGCTGATGGCGGGCGCGAAAGAGATCGCCGATAGCGCAGGGGCACCCGGTACGGGTCGAAGGCCGCAGACGCCTTCGATGAGCCAGGAGAGCATCGAGCTCATCGCGTAGTGGTTGAAGGAGTTCATCGTCGGGCACGCTGGCCAGCCATCACGGTCGAGGCCGTCCCAGCGCTCCCAGACCGAGGTCGCACCCATCTTGGCCATGAAACCAAGCGACGGCGGCTCGTCTTGGAGCATCAAGCCGTAGGCGAGGCCGGCATGACCGGATCGCTCCAGCGCCGCGGGCAAGAAGGCGCTCCCGCAAAATCCGGTCCGGAGGCGACCGCCGGCGTCGCGCACGAGCGCGGCGAGGCGCTCGCCGGCGAGCTCGGCAAGCTCGCCCTCGAGCAGGCCGAGCGCGAGCGCCATGACATAGCCGGTCTGGGTCTCGCGCTCCACGATCGGGGCGAACGTGGCCGCTGCAGCGGATCCTTTGGGCTCGAGGTCGCGCACCGTGCCCGTGGCCGCATCGACGTAGTTGGCGAGGAACGCCGCGTGCACGTCGCGAGATTGTGCTTCGAGCCGGTGCTGGACGGCGTGCTTGCCGAGATGTCCGGCGATCGTTGCAGCGACTGCCGTGGACCTATAGAGCCAGCACGTCGCGAACAGGTCATGAGAGGTGTCGGGGCCAGCCGGCACCCAGTCGCCGTAGTCCCTGCCGCGACCGTGTCGCCAGATCCCGTCCGGGTTGGCGCGGTGGATGAGCTCGAGATGCTCCACCATCGCAGGGAACATGCGCTCGAGCACCTCTTCATCGCCATAGCGCTCGTACATCAGCCAGGGCAGCAAGATGCCAGCATCGCTCCATGCGGGCGCCCCGGGATCGAAAGAACGCTCGGGCCAGCGAGCAGACGGCCGCGGCGCGATGTCGGGAAACGCGCCCTGTGGTGTGCGAGCGTCGAGGATGTCGTCGAACCATTTGGCCATGAAGCCAGAGACGTCAAAGGTGTACGCGGCCACCGGCGCGAACAACAGGGCGTCGGCCAGCCATCCCATTCGCTCGTCGCGCTGGGGGCAGTCGGTCGGGACCTCCACGTAGTTCGCCTGCAGCGAGCACACCATCAGCTCATAGATGCGTTCGAGCATCGGCGCCCCCGAGCGGAACCAGCCGGTGCGCTGCAGCGCGCTGGCGATGCTCACGGCGTGCGCGGCGCGAAGGTGCTCGGCGGCACCGAGCCCTCGGACCTCGGCGTAGCGATAGCCGCGGTAGCTGAAGGCCGGACTGAGTAGCTCCTCGCCGCCTCCCTTGCAGATGAAGGTGTCGGCACAGCGTGCCCCGCGCAGGTTCGCCCGGTGCAGATTGCCGACGGGATCGAGCACCTCGGCGTAGCGCACCTCGATGGTGCGGCCAGCTGATTCTGCGACAACCAGCTCCAGGTAGCCGGTGTCGTTTCGGCCTGAATCGATCAGCACGGTCCCGTCCGCGCGCGCCTGCACGTTGACCAAGCTGCGGTCGATCACCCGAAGTGGCGCAGCCCTCGGCGCGACCAGCTCTCCCGCGGTCCCCGTCGAGCGCTCGACGGGCTCCCAGCAAAGCGGCGAGCCGACCTCAGCGAAGCCGCGGTCGGCCAAGCGGAGATCCCAGTCCTCGCCGTCGTAAAGGTCGCTCGAGGTGATCGGCGATGTCGCCCACTCCCAGCTCTCATCGCTCGGGATCGTGAGGCGTTCTCCCGAGGGTGTCTCGAGCTCGATCTGGGCGAGCAGCTCGGGGAGCGCTGCGGGGACCGCCGAGTCAGCGGCGGCGTGGTCGGCGATCCTGCCCGCATACCAGCCCGGTGCGAGCTCGACGACAAGCACGTTCTCCCCAATACGCACGAAATCGGCGAGTTCGATCCGGTCGTATTGCACGCGGCGGCGGTAATCGGTCCAGCCCGGCCGGAGCAGGCCGTCGCCGATCACCGCCCCGTTCAAGTGGGCGCGCGTCACACCGAGGGCGCTCAGGTACATCCGCGCTGAGGTGACCGGCACGGCGACCTCAAAGCGGCGCCTGAGCAGGAACGCCGCGCGGCTGTTTCCCGCGGCTCGTGGTCGCGTGATCCAGGCGGCGACCCAGTCCGAGCGCTCGAGCAGTCCGACCTCCAAGCGGGCCGGCTCGGACCATTGGCTGGCTGCGCCGCTCGTGCTGCGCACGCGGACACTCCACCAGCGGACGTCGCGGGAGGAAAGCGCCGGGCCGTCGTAGCGCCACCGACCGACGACGCCCTCCCGCCAGCCACTTCTCCAGCACGCCGGCGCGTCGAGCTCCTCGGGGGAGGGGGCGATGCGCAGCTCGCTGGCCACGACGGCCTCGTCGCCCGCCTGGGCGGGCACGCGCCAGGAAAGGCGCGGCTCGCGGGTGCCGATCAGCGCGGCATCGACAAAGCGCTCGCAGATGAGCCGCTCGGGGCGCCACGTCAGCTGGCCTAGGTCCATCCGATTCCTCTCCTTTTCGGCGGCAGCGCGCGTCGCGCGGGCTTGCGATGATGCGGGCTGCTTGTTCGATGCTCGCGCGCCCACTTGCTTAGCGCGTCCCCCCGGCTCCCTTGGTCCGCCCGGTGGCCCGGTCCCGGCGCTCATTGGCGCCACTTCGCCGTGATGGACTGACCGTGTCTACTTGGCGCGCCCGCGCTGGGTCATCGCCCCGCCCGACGCCGCTGCCCGTGTCGTCCACCGACGGGCGGATCCCTCGCATGGCCGGGCCGCTGCGTGTTGGCGCCCGCGAGGACCGCCCGGCGGTGCTCTCGCGGATCCGCAGGGTCGGGACGAGCATCACCTCGCGGTTCGGACCGCTGTGACCCTCGATCCTGCTGAGCAAGAGCCGGGCACTCTCGGCGCCGAGGTCGTAGGCGGGCTGGGCGACGCAGGTGAGCGGTGGGTGCACGATGGCGTTCCAAGCGGAGTCGTCAAAACCGACGATGGCCATGTCCGAGGGAACCTCAAGCCCTGCGGCGACGACGGCCTTGAGGGCGCCGAGCGTCATCAAGTTGTTGGCGACCAGCACCGCATCGGGGCGCACGGGCAGCGCGAGCAGACCCTCCATTTCGCGCTTGCCCCCGGACTCACGAAAATCGCCGATGCGGACGAAGGCCGGGTCGTCGAGCTCGACGCCGTTGCGGCGGAGCGCCGCCATGAATCCGTCGAGCCGATCGCGCCCGGTCGTCGTGTCGGTCGGACCGGTGATGCAGGCGAGGTGGCGATAGCCGCGCGCGAGCAGGTGGTCGACGGCCTGCTCTGCGCCAGCGACGTTGTTCACGAACGCGCCGTCGAGCATCCCCGAGGCAATTCGTCGGTCCACGGTCACGATGCTCACCTTGCGGGAGAGCATCTCTTCGATCAGCGATGGGTCAGGAGACGTCGGTGCCAAGATGACCCCGACGACATGCTCGGCCAGGGCGAGCTCGAGGTAGGTACGCTCCTTCTCCGCATCGGCGTCGGTATTGCACAAGATCAGCGAGTAGCCCGCCGAATACGCCACGTCCTCGATGCCACGCACCATGTCGGTGAAGTGCGGGTTGGAGACGTCGGGGATGATCAGTGCCCATACCCGGGCCTGTTGGGTACGCAGGGTCCGTGCGGCGCGGCTCGGCCGGTAGCCGAGCTTGTTCACGGCGCGCTGCACCTTGGCGGCAAGGGTTGGGTTGACCCGGGAATCGCCGTTCAACACCCGCGAGACGGTTGCGGTTGAGACGCCGGCGGCGTGCGCCACATCGATGATCGTGGTCGTGCCGCCGGTTTGGTTGACGCCTCGCGCTCTCACCACTATCCTTCGTTTTGGGAGATCGATTACAGATCTTCTACCTGGGAATCTAGCGGCAGCTGATCGCTGGTGCTAGCCAAGTAGCGGTAACGATATCTCAGGGGGATGGGGGAAGAGGGGTTTGATTTTCCGGCGGCGGGAAGTGCACCGCGGGTCGAAGGGCCGTCCGAGTTGGGTGGCTCAAGGCTCATCGGCATCTTGCATGCCGTTGCACGGGGATGGCCGTAGCTCCTGCAGTCCACCGAGCCCTGCGCATCGCGGGTCATTTATCGCGCGATCTGAGCGCTCTGTTGTTCCGACAGGTCTGTCGGCGCTGAGCAGCAGGTAACCGCAACAGGCAAGAGAAAAGGGGGATAGCAGGCAATGAGGAAACCCAAGCTGCTCAAGGCGGCTGGCGTCGCGCTCGTCAGCCTTCTTGCGCTGCAGTCCGGTGCCGCGTACGGGATGACGCGGCCGGATCATGCGAAGTCGGCACGCGCCGCGATGCCACAGGTCACGATTAAATTGTCGTGCCCGTGCTCTTCTGCTCCGCCAATGGCGCCGCAGACCCAGGAGCTTTACCGCATCGCCAAGGTGATGAAGGTGCTGACTCATGGCGCGGTCAATGTTGAGGTCTTCCCGAACAGCAGCCTTGTCCCTGCTGCTCAGGAGCTCGAAGCGCTGCAGAACAACACCATCCAGATGGCAGAGACCTCTGGCGATGAGTACCAGAGTCTGGTGGGCGCCGGGATGATCTATGAGATCCCCTACCTGTTCACCACGTTCAAGCAAGAGCTCCAGACCTTTGCGAGCAAGCCGGGTCAGCACCTCGTGAACCTCATCGACAAGACGCTCGGCGTGCACATGCTCGGGATCTTGGACCTTGGCCAACGCGAGCTCGACCTGGCGACGACGAAGCACATCTCGACGCCCGCGGACTTGAAGGGCATCAAGCTGCGCATGCCGCCAGGGCCGTATTGGGCCCTCCTGGGCCAGGCGCTCGGCGGCAACGTCACGCCGGTCGCCTTCACCGAGATCTACCTCTCATTGCAGACTGGCGTGATCCAGGCACAGGACAATCCGCTGCCGACAGACATCGCGGACAAGTTCTACGAGGTCACCAAGCAGATCGTGCTCACCAATCACGTGATCGAGCCGCTTATGCCGGTGATCAACGAGGTCACCTGGAACCAGATGTCGCCGGCCGAGCAGGCGGACCTGCAAAAGACGGTGACCCAGCAGGACGCATGGGAGAGCAACCAGGTGCAGTCGCAGCAGCAGAGCGACATCACCTTCTTGAGGCACCATGGGCTCAAGGTGTACTCACCGAACATCGCCTCGTTCCGTAAGCCGGCACTGAAGGCGTTCTTGTGCAATCCCACGTACATTCAGCCGCTCCTCAAAGAAGCGCACGGGCTGCTGAACTACGCGTTGAAGCTGAGCGGAGCCGTTCGCCCAGCGTGCTGAGTGTGTGAGCCAGGGGCGTCCTGCTGGCGCGGCGCCCCTGGCTCACCCCATGGATGTGGAGTACGCCGATCGCGGGCAGGCCGAGCTGGTTGCCTGCCACGCAGCTCGATCGGGATCACCAGCTCGTTGTGGAGAGAATGGGAACGACGAGGACTTGTGGACAGGGTGTTGACTGACCAAGAGCCGACCGCTGCCGCCAAGAGCGACCTCGGAACAAAGATCCGCACGGCATGGGAGCTGAGCAAACCGCCGGACTACGGGTTGACCGACGACCCGCTCGCCGCGGTGGTGACCGGCCGTATGGCGATCCTCGCGAGGGCCCAGGAGGGCATCGCCTCCGTCTTTTTCTTTGCGACGTTCGCCTCGGTGCTCGCCGAGGTGCTCTTGAGGCTCTTTGGTCACCCGGTCGTCTGGGCGCTTGAGCTTCCGACCTATTTCTTCATCTGGGCCTTTTGCATCGCGGCGGGCCTCTCGGACTGGGACGACCATCACCTGGCGTTCGATCTTGTCGCCGAGAAGCTTCCGCCGCGGGTGAAAGAGTGGGTCGATCTGCTGCTCAACGTCTTGTTCGTCGCGATTTTCGCGGCCACTGTTCCTGGCACGTTGTCGTTCTTGAGCTTCTCGGCCAGCCAGGCGAGCAGCGGGTTGCCGATCAGCCAGGAGTGGGGCTACGCGGGGATCTTTTTGCTCTTCGTGATGGCGGTGCTCCTACGGACCCGCCTTATCGTCCTCCAGATCGTCCGTGTGCTTCAGCGCCGGCGGACCTCACGAGAGTCGGAAGGGGCATAAATGGGCGCGCTCATTGTCATGTGCGCGATCATCGTCATCTGCTATGTGGCCGGTGCCCCGCTCGGTTACGGCCTGATTGCCGGCGGGAGCACCTACCTCATCCTCACCCACGTCCCGCTCACCGAGGTCTCCCAGTCGATCGTCGGCGGGATGGCGCAGAGCTATGTCATCTTGGCGGTGCCGCTGTTCATCTTCACGAGCTTTTTGATGAACAGCTCGGGGATGACCGATCGCCTCTTTCGGTTCGCGCAACTGCTGCTCGGCAGGTCGCGCGGTGCGCTTGCACAGGTGAACATCGGGGCCACGCTGGTCTTCAGCGGCATGACCGGAAGCGCGGTGGCCGACACGGCGGGTATCGGTGTGATGAGCGTCCGCGCAATGGAGTCGGCCGGATATCCGAAGGGGTTCGCTTGCGCGACCACGGTGACGAGCTCGATCATGGGTCCATTGCTGCCCCCGAGCATCCCGCTTGTCATTTACGGGTTCCTCTCGAACACGAGCATCGGTGCGCTGTTCATGGCGGGAATCCTGCCGGCGATCGGCCTCGCGGTCGGTCACGCGATCCAGGTGGGATATATCGCCCGCCGACGGAACTTCCCTCGTGATGAATGGCGCGGCTGGTTCGTGATCTTGGTCTCTTTCATCGCGGGAATGCCCGCCATCGTCGCTCCGGCAATCCTGATCATCGGGATCTATACCGGTATCTTCACGGCGAGCGAGAGCTCGGCGATGTCGGTCGCTTACACCTTGATCGTCGCCACCTTCGTCTACCGCTCGTTGTCCTGGGAGCGCTTCCGCCGTTGCCTCGCCGGAGCGGTGCGCCAGACCGGCATGGTGACGTCGTTGATCGCCGGCGCGTTCGTGATCAACTACGGGATCACGGCCTCGCAGTTCTCGATCAAACTCGCCAACTGGACGCTGTCGCTCACCCACCAGCACCTGTTGGTCGTGTTGCTCGCGATGGCCTTGTTGCTGGTGCTCGGGCTGATCCTCGAGGTTGTGGTGCTCGAGTTCGTGATCCTGCCGATCATGGTCCCGATCCTTCATGCGGCGGGCGTGAACATGGTCTACTTCGGCGTGGTCTTCACCCTCGTGACCATGATCGCCCTCGGGATGCCGACCCTCGGCGTGTTGAACTTCGTGTTGAGCGGGCTGACCCAGACACCGCTGCGCGAGATTGTGCGCGAGATGTGGCCGTTCCTCGGATTGCTGGTCGGCGGCCTCGTTCTGCTGGTGCTCATCCCGGAAATTTCGCTGTGGCTGCCGAATGTATTGCATATGGCCACCTAAGAAACGGGCAGCTTGTGGAGCCGACGGTGTCGGCTGGTGGATCTGAGACGGCGACGAGCAAGGAGCGAGCGAGGAGATGCAGGCTGAGCGGTTGCCAGGTGGTGCCTGGCCGGTGATGGTGACACCGTTTCTCGAGGACCGGTCGATCGACTGGACGGCGCTTGATGCGCTGATCGAGTGGTATCTCGCTGCGGGCGTCGGCGGGCTGTTTGCCGTGGCGCAGACGAGCGAGATGTATGCCCTCAGCGCACAAGAGCGCCGGGCGCTCGCCGAGCGGGTTGTCCAGCGGGTTGCCGGCCGGGTGCCGGTGGTCGCGTGCGGGAGCTTTGGACGCGACTTCGCCGAGCAGCTTGCCAGCGTGCATGAGATGGCGACGACCGGGGTGGCCGCGGTCGTGGCGGTGACCTCGCAGATTGCTGGATTGGGTGAGAGCGATGCCGTCCTCGGGGATCGTCTCGTCGCGCTGGCCGAGGCGGCCAGGGATGTTGCGCTCGGGCTGTATGAGTGTCCGCTTCCCTACAAGCGCCTGCTTTCTCCTGAGCTCGTCGCGGAGTTGGCAAAAACGGGCGCGTTCAGCTTCTATAAAGACACGAGCGAGCAACCCTCTGCAGTCGGCGCGAAGGCGGCGGCAACCGAGAACAGTCCTCTTGGCATCTACAACGCGGAGATGTCCTCGCTGCTCGAGAGTCTGCGCCTCGGTGCCCGCGGGTTCTCCGGCAATGCGGGCAATTACTACCCCGAGCTCGTGCAGTGGCTCTGTGATGCGGGCGTGGCAGGCGATGAGCGGGCGGAGGAGGTGCAACTCGGCCTGAGCGTTGCCGATGCGGTGGTCAGCTCGCCGCTTTATCCCGCATCTGCGAAGCACTTCCTCGCCCGACAGCGCGGGCTGCCGATTCTGCCGGTCTGCCGGGTGACGAACGTCGGCCTGAGCGCGCATGACCTGCGCCTGCTTGAGCACCTGCACCGCCACATGCAGACCATTGACCTTCCGGTGCGGCTGGTGTAGCCAGGGCGGCTCCCAGATCCCTACGCGATCGCGATGACGTCGAGACGACGTGGCCCGTGCACGCCCTGCACGCGCTGCAGCTCGATGTCACTCGTGGCCGAGGGCCCGGAGATCCAGGTCTGGGGGGTGCCCGGACGCAATCGTGCGAGCGCCTGATCGACGTCGTCGACCACTTGGTCGGCACTCACGACCACGATGAGGTGGTCGGGCAGCAATGACAGCGCTCGCCTGCCCTGGCCGCTTGTTCCATCAAGGACGACCGTCCCGGACTCTGCGATTGCCACGGCACACGCGGTGATTGCCGCGTCGTAGCGCTCGAGCATCGCGGCGGGCTCGCCAGGGTCCTGCTCGCACGTGGGTCCTGCCGTCGGCAACCAGGCCGCCTGGAGCCCGGGCGGCACCAGGACGCGGCGCGCGCCCGAGCGGGCGAGTGCGGCTTGAACCGCAGGAGCGACCTCGCCAGGGCCGACCCTTGTCACCGAAGCGTCGTAGGCGGCGACCCGCTCGAGGAAGGTCTCCAGTGCCGAGCGTGCCGGTTGGGGGAGCGGTGCTGGGACGCCGCTCGACACCGGAGCGGAACGGCGCAGCGTCGCGAGATCGTTGAGGATCTTGTGGCGCGCGTCGCCCGAGCGCTCGGTCGGCGGCACGCTCGTCGCGCGCCGCGGTCGGCTGAGGCGGGCGCCGAGCAGCCCGAGGACTGCGGTCGGCCGAAGCTGTGACGCGGCAGCGGGTTGCGAGCCGCGGTGGTGCGACCACCAAGACCGAAAGGACGCGGCGGGTGCTGGCGGGAGGTCTCGAGCAATGGCCCACGCGCCGAGTGCGCCCGGGAGCCGTGGCGCGAGGCGGCGGAGTGCCCCGCCAGGAAGTGCGCTGAAGAGCCGCTCGGCGAGTGCCAGCCTTCGTGGCGACGCGAGGACCACCATGGCGGCGGCCATCGCCGCCGCCTCAAGATGCGGCCCTGTTTCCTGGTTGTGTTCGACGACGCGGGCTCTCAGGTGCACCAACAGGCGCGGGATGTCGATCCGCACCGGGCAGACGGCGTAGCACGCGCCGCACAGCGTTGAGGCAAAGGGCAGGGCGGCGGAGACCGGGTCGCTCACGACGTGGTCGAGCTGAGGAGCAAGGACGGCGCCGATCGGGCCGGGGTAGACCGAACCGTAGGCGTGGCCGCCAACGCGTTCGTAGACCGGGCAGACGTTGAGGCAGGCCGCACAGCGGATGCAGCGAAGTGCCTGGCGGCCAACCGGGTCGGCGAGCGTGGTCGAGCGCCCATTGTCGAGCAGGACGAGATGGAATGCTTGCGGGCCGTCACCGGGATGGACTCCGCTGAATAGCGACGTGTACGGGTTCATTCGCTCGCCGGTGGCCGAGCGGGCGAGGAGGCGCAAGAAGACGCCGAGATCGGCGTTGGTTGGCAGCACTTTCTCGATCCCGACGAGCGAGATGAGCGTCTCGGGCAAGGTCAGGCACATGCGGCCGTTGCCTTCGGACTCGACGATGGCGAGGGTCCCCGACTCGGCCACCATGAAGTTGGCACCCGAGATTGCGACCTTGGCCCGCAAGAACCGGTCCCGGAGGTGTGCTCGCGCCGCCGCGGCCAGCTCGCTTGGTGAATCGGTGAGCCCGTCGGGGGCCGCGAGCCCGTGCTCGCCCATGCGTGCGAGGAACAGGTCGCGGATCTCACGGCGGTTGCGGTGGATTGCCGGGACGACGATGTGGCTGGGCAGGTCGTCGCCGAGCTGAACAATCAGCTCCGCGAGATCGGTCTCGACCGGGGTGATGCCGGCGGCCTCGAGCGCGCCGTTCAGCTCGATCTCGGCGGTGGTCATCGACTTGACCTTGACGACCTCGTCGACTCCCTGCGCGGCGACGAGGGCGACGATGATCTCGCGCGCCTCGGCGGCGTCTCGGGCGAAGTGCACGGTGCCACCCGCCGCCTGCACGTTCGTCTCGAGCTCGGCGAGCAGATCGCCGAGGCGACCGAGCGCGTCGTTCTTGATCGCTTCGGCCTGCTGGCGCATCGATTCGAAGTCGGCAAGCTCGGCCACGAGGCGGTCGCGTTTGGTGCGGATCGTGGTGGTGGCGCCGCGCAGGTTGGCGCGCAGCTGCGGGTTGGCGAGAAAGACGGGCGCGGCCTTGGGGAAAGGGGCAGCGTCGCGAAAGCTCCGTGCCATCTCAGTGCACCGGCGCCGATCCGCGGGACTTAGCGAGGATCTCCGCGAGGTGCATGGTGCGAAGGGGCAGTCGCTCGCGGGACGCGCCGCCGCCAAGGTGGGTGAGACAGGAGCTGTCGACCGAGCAGAGGACCTCAGCCCCTGCCTCGGTGACGGCCTGGAGCTTGTCCTGCATCATCGCCGTCGAAGTTGCGGCGTTCTTCATCGAGAACGTGCCGCCGAAACCGCAGCAGCTCTCGCGATCGGCGTGTTCGACGAGCTCGAGACCGGCGACGTTCGCGAGCAGCTGGAGCGGTTGATCGCGAAGGTGAAGGACCCGCAGGGAGTGGCAGCTCGGGTGATAGGCGACGCGGTGCGGGAAGGCTGCGCCGACATCGGTCACGCGGAGCACGTCCACGAGCAGCTGGCTGAACTCATACAAGGTGGCGCCGAGGTGCTCGACGCCCGCGGCGAGCTCGCCATCGGCAAGATCCTCGGCGAGATTGCGGTACCCCTCGAGCACGGTGCCCGCGCACGACGCCGAGGGGGTCACGATGGCATCGAAGCGGGAGAAGACGGCGACAAAGCGCCGGGCGAGCGCGTGGGCCTCGCGGCGATAGCCGCTGTTCAGGTGCATCTGGCCACAGCAGGTCTGCGCCTCGGGAAAGACGACCTCGTGCCCCAGCCGCTCGAGCACCTCGACCACGGCCTTGCCGGCCGAGGGGGAGAGGGCATCGGTCAGGCAGGTGACAAAGAGCGCGATCTGCACGCAGGACCTCCGCTGGCGCCGAGGAGAACACGGCAACCCTATTGAGCAAGCTGCGTTGGCGCAATCGCACGCCGGTGCTCGACGTGCTGCTTGACGGCGCTCGCAGGGGTCATTAGCGTGCGAGATTGGAACGGTTCAGTTCTGGTGGGCGTGCCCTCCGCATCGAGGCGGAGTGCCCGGTTGTCGGCACGGGCCAATCCGAGGTGCCCGAGCTTCGAGCCGGGGGGCGGCCGGTTCGTGCGTTCCCCTTGCTGCTCCGAGGTCGGGTCGTGCAACGAGTCCAGCGGTAGTTCCCCCCGGGGATTGGGGAGGGCCGTCGGCCCTCCCCATGACCCCCGCAAAGGTGGCAAATGCAGCGAGTGTGCTTCGAGCTGAAAGTCCGCCAGGACGGTGTTCTGGAGTACCGCCAACGCCATCGCGCCGTGTGGCCCGAGATGGCCGAGGCCTTGCGCGCGGCCGGCTGGCACAACTATTCGCTGTTCCTCAAGCCAGACGGAACACTGATCGGCTACGTCGAGTGCGAGGACTTCGCGCGCGCCAAAGCCGAGATGGCCGCTACAGAGGTGAACGCCAGGTGGCAGGCAAGCGTCGCCGAGCTGTTCGAGGCGCTCGAGGGCGCTGATCCCGATCAGGCGATGCAGCCGATCGAGGAGGTCTTCCACCTGCCGTGACCGCCAATGCCGCTGACCAAGCGCCTAATCGACGAGGAAGAACATCATGAGCGACATCGCGACGGCCAAGGCCGTCCTCCGCCAACAGCAGATCGAGACCCCTTCGTGGGCCTATGGCAACACGGGCACGCGCTTTAAGGTCTTCGCCCACCCCGGAGCTGCCCGCAACGCCTTCGAGAAGATCGAGGACGCCGCGATGGTGCACCGGTTGACGGGCGTCGCCCCGTCGGTGGCACTGCACATCCCCTGGGATCGCGTCGACGACTACGTCGCGCTCGGCAAGCACGCGTCCGAGCACGGGGTGCGGATCGGCGCGATCAACCCCAACGTGTTCCAAGAAGATGAGTACCGCCTTGGCAGCGTCTGCAACCCCGACCCGGCCGTCCGCCGCAAGGCGACCGACCACCTGCTCGAGTGCGTCGAGATCGCGCAGGTCACGGGCTCGCCAGCAGTGAGCTTGTGGTTCGCGGACGGGACCAACTACCCCGGTCAGGACGACATCCGTGCCCGCCAGGACCGCCTGGCCGAGGCGCTCGCCGAGGTCTACGGCGCCTTGTCCGCCGGCGTCGAGATGCTGCTCGAGTACAAGCTGTTCGAGCCGTCCTTCTACACCATGGACGTGCCGGACTGGGGGACCTCGCTGCTGCACTGTCTCGCGCTCGGCGATCGGGCGAAGGTCCTCGTCGACACGGGCCACCACGCACCAGGGACCAATATCGAGTTCATCGTGGCCTCGCTGATGCGCGTCGGAAAGCTCGGCGGCTTCCACTTCAACAGCCGCTTTTACGCCGATGACGATCTGCTGGTCGGCGCGGCGGATCCCTATCAGCTGTTCCGGATCATGTTCGAGATGGTCCGCGCCGACGCGGTGACCCCGCGCGGGGGCATTGCCTTCATGTTGGACCAGTGCCACAACATCGAGGACAAGGTCGCCGCAGAGGTCCGCTCGGTGATGAATGTGCAGGAGGCGACGGCAAAGGCGCTGCTCGTCGACCGCGAGGCACTGGCCGAAGCCCAGGCGAGCGGCGACGTGCTCGGCGCGAACAGCATCTTCGTCGATGCTTTTTCCACTGACGTGCGTCCGATGCTCGCTGAGCTGCGCGTAGAGATGGGGCTCGAGCCCGATCCGCTCGCCGCGTACCTGCGCAGCGGGTATGGCGAGCAGATCGCGAAGGCGCGCGTGGGTGGCACCGCGACGGGCTGGGGGTCCTGAGGTGGCGATCGAGCAGAACCCGCCGAGCGCGGTCAGCGAGCTCCTCGAGCGTTCGCACCGTCTTGGCGCAGATCGACGCAATACCAACTACGCGGGCGGCAACACGTCGGTGAAGACCGCCGTCACCGACCCGGTCAACGGCCAGGACGTCGAGCTCGTCTACGTGAAGGGCTCCGGCGGCGACCTCGGCACCTTGAGCGCGGCGGGCCTGGCGGCGCTGCGGCTCGACCGGCTGCGCTCCCTCGTGTCGGTCTATCCCGGTCCCGAGCGCGAGGACGAGATGGTGGCGGCGTTCGACTTCTGTCTGTTCGGACGCGGGGGCGCGGCCCCCTCGATCGACACCGCGATGCACGGGCTCGTCGAGTGCCCGCACGTCGACCACCTCCATCCCGATGCCGGCATCGCCCTCGCCACGTCGGCCGACGGCGAGGCACTGACCAAGGCGTGCTTTGGCGAACGCGTCGCCTGGGTGCCTTGGCGGCGTCCCGGCTTCCAGCTCGGGCTGGACATCGCCGAGGTGCAGCGGAGCCACCCGAACTCGATCGGCGTGGTGCTCGGTGGCCACGGGATCACCGCCTGGGGTGAGACGAGCGCCGAGTGCGAGGCCAACTCGCTCGAGATCATCCGCACGGCGCAGGCCTACATCGACGAGCACGGCCGGTCCGATCCCTTCGGCGCCGTCCGGCCCGGTTACGAGGCGCTGCCGGACGATGAGCGGCGCGCCCGGGCCGCCGAGCTCTTCCCCCTGCTGCGGGGGATGGCGAGCACCGATTCCCGCCAGCTCGGCCACTACGAGGACTCCGACGTCGTCCTCGACTTCTGCTCCAGAGAGCGCCTTGGCGAGCTCGCCCGGCGTGGGACCTCGTGTCCGGATCATTTCCTTCGGACCAAGGTCCGCCCGATGGTGCTCGACCTGCCGGCGCGCGCTCCGCTCGAGGAGGTGCGCGAGCGGCTCGAGGAGCTCCATGCCGCCTACCGCGAGGAGTACCGGGCCTACTACGAGCGCTATGCCGAAAAGGACAGCCCGGCGATGCGCGGTGCGGACCCGGCGATTGTGCTCGTGCCAGGCGTCGGGATGTTCAGCTTCGGCAAGGACAAGCAGACCGCCCGGGTCGCCGGGGAGTTCTACGTCAACGCCATCAATGTGATGGCCGGCGCCGAGGCGATCTCGCGCTATGAGCCGATCCCGGAGTCTGAGAAGTTCCGCATCGAGTACTGGGCGCTCGAGGAGGACAAGCTGCGGCGTATGCCCCCTCCCCGCCCCCTTGCCGGGCGGATCGCGTTGGTCACTGGTGGTGGCTCGGGCATCGGCGCCGCTACCGCAAAGCGGCTGGCAGCCGAGGGTGCTTGCGTCGTCGTGGCCGACCGTGACGAAAGGGCGGCTCTTCACATCGCCGGAGAGATCGGAGCGCGCGACCAGTCGGTCGCGGTCGCGGTGGACGTCACCGATGAGGAGGCGATCGCCCGCGCGATGAACGACGCCGTGCTGGCCTTCGGCGGCGTTGACCTGGTGGTCAACAACGCCGGGCTCTCGCTGTCGCGCAGTCTCTTTGAGACGACGGTCGCGGACTGGGATCTGCAGCACGACGTGATGGCTCGCGGCTCGTTCCTCGTCGCCAAGGCTGCCGCGTCGGTCATGGCGCGTCAGAAGCTCGGTGGTGACATCGTCTATGTGGCCAGCAAGAACGGCGTCTTTGCCGGGCCGAACAACCTGGCCTACGGCGCCGCCAAGGCCGACCAGGCACACCAGGTCCGCCTGCTCGCCGCCGAGCTCGGATCGCACGGCATCCGGGTGAACGGCGTGAACCCGGACGGGGTGGTCCGCGGCTCGGGCATCTTTGCCGGCGGGTGGGGTGCCCAGCGGGCTGCGGTCTACGGCGTGCCCGAGGAGGAGCTCGGCGCGTACTACGCCAAGCGGACCCTGCTCGGTGCCGAGGTGCTGCCCGAGCACGTGGCCGCCGCGATCTACGCGCTCGTGGGCCCGGACCTCTCGCGCACCACGGGGATGTTCGTGCCGGTCGACGGCGGTGTCGCCGCCGCCTTCTTGCGCTGAGGATCAGATGGCAGAAATCGAGGCGGTCGCGCTCGACCTCGGCGCCACGAGCGGCCGGGTAGTGCTCGGCCGGATCGGGCCCGACCGCCTCGAGGTCTCCGAGGTGTCGCGCTTCGCCAACGGGGGCGTCCGCCTGCTCGGCGCGCTGCACTGGGACGTGCTCGGCATCTATCGCAACTTCTTGGACGGATTGCGCCGCGCCGCAGCCATGGCGCGGCCGGCATCGATCGGGATCGACAGCTGGGCCGTGGACTTCGGCATGCTCGATGCCGAGGGCGCTCTGGTCGCCAATCCTCTGCACTATCGCGACGCGCGCTTTGCACCCGTGATGGCCGAGGTGCTCGGCGAGCTCGGTGCCGAAGCGCTGTATCGGCGAAGCGGGATCCAGCTCCAGGCGTTCAATACGCTCTTCCAGCTCGTCGAGGCCAAGCGCTCCGGCCGACTGGATCGGGCGGCGACGATGCTGATGATCCCCGACCTGCTGTCTTATTGGCTGTGCGGCAATGCCGCCATCGAGCGGACCAACGCCTCGACCACCCAGCTGCTCGGCATGGACGGTGAGTGGGATGGCGAGCTGATCGCCGAGCTCGGCCTGCCGCGCTCGCTGTTTCCCGCGCTCGTCGACCCGGGTACCTCCCACGGCGGCCTCAGCGAGGCGGTCGCCCAAGAGACCGGCCTCGAGCTCACCACGAGCGTCACGGCCGTCTGCTCGCACGACACTGCCTCGGCGGTCGTCGCCGTCCCGGCGAGCGACGACCGCTTCGCCTACATCTCGGCGGGCACCTGGTCGCTCGTCGGCCTCGAGCTCGAGGCCCCGGTGCGCAGCGAGGAGAGCCGGGCGGCGAATTTCACCAACGAGCGCGGCATCGACGACACGGTGCGCTTTTTGCGCAACGTGACCGGCTTTTACCTGCTCGAAGCGTGCCTGCGCGAGTGGTCGCGCCAGGCGAACGCGCCGATTGGCGTCGAATCGCTGCTTGCCGAGGCAGCCCGCTGTGAGGGGCGGCGCACCGTGATCGACGTCGATGAGGCCGACCTGCTCGGACCGCTCGGGGTCCCCGGAGCGATCGCCCAGATCTGCCGGCGCCGCGACCTGCCTGCGCCGACGACGCCCGCCGAGGTCACCCGCTGCCTGCTGGACAGCCTCGCTGCCGCGTATGCCCGCCACCTCGGTGTCGCCGCCCGGCTCGCTGACCGCGAGATCACCACGGTTCACCTGGTTGGGGGCGGCGCGCGCAACGAGGTGTTGGCGCAGCTCACCGCCGATGCCACGGGCCTTGCGGTGGTTGCCGGGCCGGTCGAGGCGGCAGCGACGGGCAACCTGCTGGTCCAAGCGCGCGCCCTTGGCGCGCTGCATGGCGATCGGGCCGAGCTGCGCCGCCTCGTGCGCGAGCAGGTGGCGACGACGACCTTTGCCCCCCGGCCCTCCGAGACGCGGGCGTGGCGCGCGACGCTCTCCTTGCTCGCCGGCGAACAGACCGTGGTCGTCTGATCGCCTGGGCTAGCCTCCGGACGTGCCCGTTCGCGCCGTAGGCCTTCCGCGCCGAGCGCAGCGTGGGCGGACCGTGCACCGCCCGTGGTTGCGGCGCGACCCATGAGGGGCACGGCCACCCGCGTCGCGTCACCAGCCCAGTGGCCCGGTGAGCCGCGCCGGCGGGCGACCATCCGCGACGTGGCGCTGCGTGCCGAGGTCTCGCTTGGCACGGTCTCGAACGTCTTGAACCGGCCCGAGCTTGTCGCTCCCGAGACGCGCCAGCGCGTGCTCGATGCCATCTCCGACACCGGCTTCGTGCGCTCGAGTGCTGCCCACCAGCTGCGCGCCGGCAAGAGCCGCTCGATCGGCGTCGTGATCTTGGACGTGGCGAACCCGTTCTTCACCGAGCTCGTGCGGGGGATCGAGCACACGATGGTCGAGCACGGCTACGCGCTCGTGCTGTGCTCGACCGATGAGTCGGCGAGCCGGGAGCAGCGCTATCTCCGCATGCTCGAGGAGCACCGCGTCGAGGGGGTACTGGCGACGCCGGCCGAGCGGGACCTCACGCCCTTTGTCGCGCTCGCCGAGCGCGGCGTGACGAAGGTGCTGCTCGACCGCCCGGCCCCGGCCGGACGCCTCTGTGCGGTTACCGTCGACGACGCGCGTGGCGGGGAGCTCGCCGCCGCGCACCTCTTTGGCCTCGGGCACCGGCGCATCGCCTTCGTGAACGGTCCGGCCACCATCCGCCAGTGTGCGGACCGCCGCCGCGGGGCGCGCCGCGCGGCGCGGCGCGCCGGCCTCGATGCGGGCGACGCCATCTGGGAGGTGCTGGTGCCGAGCCTCACCGCCGAACAGGGCGAGGCGGCGAGTGCTCGAGTGCTCGAGCGCGAGCCACGCCCGACCGCGGTGATGTGCGCGAACGACCTGTTGGCCCTCGGGGTGCTAAAGGGTGTCGTCGCCCGGGGCCTGCGCGTGCCCGAGGACCTCGCGCTGATCGGCTACGACGACGTCGCCTTCTCCTCGATGCTCTCGCCCGCCCTCACCTCGGTCCGCCAGCCCAAGTTCGAGCTCGGGGCGACGGCGGCGGGCCTGCTGCTCGAAGAGTTGAGTGGATCGCCTCACGAGCACCGCCAGGTGGTCTTCGCGCCCGAGCTCGAGGTGCGTGCCTCGACGACGGGCGCCGGCCGGCCGGTCGGTCAGAGCGCGCCGCCGTCGGCCGCGGCCCCAAGCGGGTGAGCGGCGTCGCCAGCACGCCCGGCTCCGCCCTGCGCTACCGCCCTACCCTCGAGGCGATCTCGCGCCTCATCGAGGAGCAGCAGACGCCCACGCGATGCTGCATTGTCGGGATCTCGGGCTTTGGGGGGAGCGGCAAGACGACGCTGGCGGCGTCCTTGGGGGGCCGGGTCGGCTTTCCTGTCCTTGGGGCCGACGAGTTCGCCACCGCGGCGGCGCTCGAGCGCTCGAGCGACTGGCGGGGGATCGACCGCGAGCGCCTCGTGCACGAGGTCATCGCACCCACGCGGCGCGGGGCGACCGAGCTCACCTACCGCTCGTGTCGAGACTGGGAGCACTTCTCCAGCGAACCGGTGACGCTGTCGGTCGAGCGGGGCTTGATCATCGAGGGTGTCGGGCTGTTCCACCCGAGCCTGGCCGATGCCTTTGACCTCGCCTTGTGGCTCGACGTGGACCTCGAGCTGGCAACCGCCCGCGGGATCGTTCGTGACGCGGCGGCGCCGGGCTCGCCCGCCGAGGCGCAATGGCGGGAGGTGTGGATGGCCAACGAGATTGACTTCCTCGCCCGATTCGACCCGATTGGCCGCGCCGACTTCGTGATCTCGCCGGCCTGAACGAGCGGGCCGCGCTGCTCGCCCGCCGGTGCCGCCTCAGTGCTCGGACACCAGCCCCGATACCGGGAGTTCGGCATCGTTGGCCGTCTCGAAGGCGGCCCACATCGCGGCGTAGGGACCGTCGCGAGCGACGAGCTCATCGTGGCTGCCGACCTCGGCGACGACACCATGGGCGAGGACGACGATGCGGTCGGCATCTCTGGCGCTTTGGAGCCGGTGGGCGATCAGCACCGTCGTCCGCCCATCGGCGACGGCGTGCATCGCCGCGCTCACGCGCCCCTCGGTCGCGAGGTCGAGGTTCGAGGTCGCCTCGTCGAGCAGCAAGATGGCGGGATCGACGAGCTGGGCGCGGGCGAGCGCGATGAGCTGGCGCTCGCCGGCCGACAGCGAGCGACCGCGCTCGGCGATCTCGTGGAGGTAGCCGCCGGGGAGCTTCGCGATCACCTCGTGCGCGCC
The DNA here is from genome assembly GCA_021809805.1 of Actinomycetes bacterium. Classification (GTDB taxonomy): domain Bacteria; phylum Actinomycetota; class Acidimicrobiia; order Acidimicrobiales; family Bog-793; genus JAKABX01. The sequence goes on along the minus strand of JAJZKA010000003.1, from coordinate 33,413 downwards.
GACGGCACGGGCGGCCGCCTCGACGTCGGCGTCACTCGCCTGCGGCCGGCCATAGGCAATGTTGTCGCGCACGGTGCCGGAAAACAGGAACGCCTCCTGGGGGACATAGCCGAGCTGGCTGCGCAGCGCGTGCAGATCGAGCGCTCGCAGGTCGTGGCCGTCGACACGCACCGTGCCCTCGTCGGGATCGTAGAAGCGGGCGAGCAGCTTGACGAGGGTGGACTTGCCCGCACCGGTCTCGCCGACGAGCGCCACCTTCTCGCCCGGAGCGACCGACAAGGTGATGCCGCGCAGCGCCTCCCCAAGGACCGGCGCATCGACGCGTCGCCCGTCGCGGCGATCGGCGGGCCCGCGCCGTTCCTGCCGGACGCGCGCGGGCGGCACGGCGGGGTAGGCGAAGTGCACGGCCTCGAGCTCGAGCGCACCGCTGAGGCGCTTCGGCGCGATGGCGTCGGCCCGCTCTACGGTGCGCGGCTCGAGGCGCATCAGCTCGCCGATGCGTCCGATCGAGACCCGCGTCTGTTGCCAGGCGTCGAATACCTGGGAGAGCTGTTGGATCGGGGAGAAGAACAGGTCGATGTACAAGATGAAGGCGATCAGCGCGCCCGGCGCGAGGTGGTGGCTGGCGACGAGACCTGCGCCGACGCCGAGGACGATGGCGTCGGCGCCCGAAGAGAGGAACTGGACGAAGGGGAAGTAGGTGGCGACGAGACGCTGGGCGCCCACGCGAGCGTCGAGGTAGTCCGTGCCGAGCGCGTGGAAGCGCCGGCGCGTCTCGACTTGGTGCGTGAAGGCCTGTGCCTCGCGCACACCTGCAAGGCTCTCTTGGAAATCGGCGTTCACGATGGCGATTCGCTCGCGCGACAGCTCGTACAGGCGCGCCGCTCGCCGGCGGAAGACCACCGTCGCGACGGCGAGGGGCGCGACGACGCTCAAGGTGAGGAGCCCGAGCTCGGCGTCGATGACGATCAGGGCCGCGCCGACGCCGACGAAGGTGACGATCGACACCAGTGCAGACAGCACACCGTTCTCGATCAGCGACTCGAACTGGTCGACGTCGGTGGTCATGCGGGTCATGATCCGTCCGACCATCTCCCGCTCGTAGTAGTCGAGGGAGAGCCGCTGGAGCTGCGCCCAGATCCGGATGCGCAGCGAGCACATGATGCGCTGGGCGGTCCGTCCCGTGATGAAGGTCTCCCCCATCTCATCGAACAGATCGAAGAGCGCGACGGCGAGATAGACCGCGGCGGCGACAAGGACCACGAAGAGCGAGCCACGCTCCACCCCGCTATCGATGCCGGTCTTGACGAGCAAGGGACCAGAGATCGCGGCAATCGCGTCGATCACGACGAGCACGAGGCCAAGGGCGAGTGGCCAGGCGAATGCGCGGAGCAGGCGGCGCAGGGAAAAGTGCGCATCGGGAGCCGTCTCTGCGCGTAGGTCAATCGCCGCGACGTCGCGCACCGGTCGAAGCGCCGCCACCCGGGAGAGCAGCTCGGGAGTCGGGGCGAGATTGAGCCGCCAGCCGCCCCCGCCGCCCCCGCCGAGGCCGGGCCCGATGCTGGGGCTGGCGCGCCACGCGCTCACTCGGGACGCGCTGGCGACAGGGGCCGGCGCCCGTTGCCAGGCCGCCGCGGACGGCGCGCCGTCCTCTGCAGGGTCGTCGTCGTGCTCGGCGTCCTCGGTGTCGCCGAGCCCAGCGAGCAGCGAGCGGTAGGTGGAGCTCGTTGCCATGAGCTGTTCGTGGGTGCCCTCGGCGACAATCCGGCCCGCCTCGAGCACGGCGATCCGATCTGCCAAGCGCAGCGTGGAGCGGCGATGGGCGATCAGCAAGGTCGTGCGTCTAGCGAGGACGTGGCGGAGCGCGTCGTGGATGGTGCCCTCCACCACGGCGTCGATTGCGCTCGTCGCGTCGTCGAGGACCAGCACGGCGGGATCGGAGAGGATCGCGCGGGCAAGGGCGATCCGCTGGCGCTGGCCGCCGGACAAGGTGAGGCCGCGTTCACCGACCATGGTGTCGTAGCCATGGGGGAGCGCGGCGATGAACTCGTGCGCCGCTGCGGCGGTCGCGGCAGCCTCGATCTCGGTGTCGCTCGCGCCGGGTCGGCCGTAGGCGATGTTGGCCCGTACGGAGTCAGAGAAGAGGAAGCTGTCCTCAAAGACGAGCCCAATGCTCCGGCGCAAGGAGTCGAGGCGCAGTTCACCAAGGTCGTGGCCGTCGAGGCGGATGACCCCGGCATCTGGCTCGTAGAAGCGGGCGAGGAGCATCGCGGCCGTCGACTTGCCGCTGGCGCTCGCACCGACGAGCGCCACCCGCTCGCCGGGAGCGAGACGGAGGTTGAAGCCGTCGAGCACGACCGCGCCGTCGCGGTAGGCGAATTTCACCCCGTCGAACTGCACATCGCCGCGCAGCTCGGCGAGCTCGACGGCGTCCGGGCGATCCGCGATCGCCGGAGCGAGGTCGAGGAGCTGGAAGATCCGCTCGACGCCCGCGCGGGCCTGCTGGCCGATCGTCAGCACCCCCGCGAGCTGGCGCGCCGGGGCAAGCATCTGGGCCAGGTAGGTGGAGAAGGCGAGGAAGGTCCCGAGCGTGATCTCGTGGTGCATGGCCATATCGCCGCCGAGCGCGAGCAGCGCTGCCTGGCCGATCGTCGGCACCGCCTCGAGCAAGGGCTGGTAGCGCGACTGAAGCCGGACCGCGCGGAGCTGGGATCCATACAGCAGCTGGGCCGCGCGCGCGAGACGTGTGAGCTCCCGAGGCTCTTGACCGAAGGCCTTGACGACGCGCACCCCGTTCACGTCCTCGTCGACGATCTGGGCGAGATCGCCCTCCCGCTGTTGGGCATCCCAGGTCGCCGGGAAGATCCGCCACCGCATTCGATAGGAGATGACGAGCAGAGCCGGGACGACGGCGAGGCTGATCACCGCCAGGCTCGGTGCCAGCACGCACATCACCGCCAGCGACAGCGCCATCAACAAGACGTTGCCGCTCATGATCGGGAAGAAGCTCAACAGCCCCTGGACCAAGGTCGAGTCCGAATTCGCCCGCGCCACGAGCTGTCCGGTCGGCATGCGGGAGAGGTTCTCCGCGTCCATCGCCACCAGGTGGTCGTGCATGGCGTTGCGCAGGTCGTATTGGACCGACAGGGCGACCTTGCCGCCGCGATAGCGGCGCAGGTAGGCGAAGCCGAAGGCGGCGAGTGCCAAGGCGACCAGTGCCACTAGCCAGGGCCAGATCGACGAGGAGGCCCTGGCGATGGCGTGGTCGACGATCTGGCGCTCGATCAAGGGAATCATCGCGAGACAGACGTTGCCGGCGACGGCGGCTCCGAGCGAGATGAGCACGTCGGCGCGATGGCGCATCATCTGGCCCCACAGGCGGCGTACCCAGCCGCCGCGCGTGCCGAGCGCCGGCGTGGGCTGCGCGGCGCGGTTCGTCACTGCTCGGTGTGGAGGCGCTCGCTGGCGAGCGCCTCGATCGCCCGGTCCATCGCCGCGAGCGCCGCGATCAGCGATTCGCCGGCTCCGCTCTTCTCGGCGATCACCGCGAGCTTTGCCAGCATCTCCCGCTCAGCGGCCTGCAGTAAGTCGCGGCCCCGATCGGTCAGCTCGAGCGCGGCGGCTCGCTGATCGTCGGCGACGCGGCCCCGTTCGAGCAATCCCCGCTCGCACAGCGCCTCGACGAGCGCGCTCACCGCCGGCTTGCCGAGCGCCAGGCGATCCGCGATGCGCGTGGCGCGTGCGGCGCCATCGGCGATCGCCGCCAGCACCCGGTACTGGGCCAAGCTCAGCTCGCCGCAGCTGCGCTCGAGCACCCGGGCGCTGCGGGTGAGGGCGCGCAGGGCGCCGAGCGCAGGATCGCGCTCGCGAGCATTCGCATCCTTGCCGCTGCCGCTCGTCGCAGCAGGGATGGGGGGTGTGGCCACGGCAACGAGTCTAGCGAGTTAGTTCGTGAGTCGAACTACCTCAGTCAAGTTGGCCGGCGATGCGGTCAGGCTCAACAGGCGTAGTCGGGATCGATGCCATAGGGCGAGGGCAGAACCCCCGGGGTCTCTTGGAGCAGCCAAGGAACTCCGCCGGCGAACAGGTCAGTCTTCTTTGAGCCCTGGTAGTGCGCTGTCCCGGCGCACCAGCTGGCGAGGGCGGCGGTGCTCGGCAGGCCGCGCTCGTGGTAGGGAGGCTTGGTCCAAGGGACGCCGGCGATCCAAAGCGGCACCCGCTTGCCGGCCGGCACGTAGTTCCCGGCGATGGCCGAGTACTGAAGGCTCGAGGAGTAGATCCCGACGGTGATCTTGCTGGCGCGCAGGGCGTCGATCGCCCCCTGGATAGTGCGATCGTTGAGCTTTCGGTTCGCCGACCAGTACTGCCCAGCGCCGAAATTCGCGTACTCGCCCCGCGCGAGTGCGGCGTTCTCGATGTCGATCCACCAAAGCGACGACCGCGTCCCCCTCGCGGTCGCATAGGCGAGGGCATGGCGGGCGCCGTTGTAGCCGTAGTTATAGGCCCGGCACGACGCTTGGCGGTCCCGCGGCCGTGTGGCGCAACGTCCGGCGGGTCCCGTCGCGGCCTGGTGGCGCGACGCCGTGCTGTTGGTCGGAGCGTTCATGAAGAGGTACAGGCTCGGCGGATCACCCTTGGCGGCGGCCCGGTTCGCCCAGCTTGTTTCGGCGGCAAGGCAAGAGTTCAGCGAGCTGTCGAGCCAACCTGCGACCTGCAACACGCTGAGGCCGAGCCGGGCCGGCAGGCCAGCCTGGGTCCGTGCCGGTGCGTGCCGGTTGCACTGGAAGTTGCTGATGTCGTAGCCGATGGCGCCGTGCGCGTAGGGGTCGCCCTTCAGCGGCTTGAGGGGTGGCAACGGCGGCGGCGGCGGCGGGGCCGATGCTCCCGAGGTGGTCTTGGCGGCCGTCGCCACCACGGCGACCACACCGTGTCCCGCGCTCGCCGCGGCGCGGCCGAGCGAACCATGGCTCACCGCCTGGCCGTAGCCATACACCTGGCCCGTGTCGGTGGCGACCCAGTACCCGGCGCCGTTGCGGGTTGCGGCGATCCCAGTCACGGGCTGATGGCCGACAGCATGGGCGGGGGAGCCATAAAAGGGAGCGTCGCCGAACTGGCGGACTGCGCCGTCCGCGTACGCGATCCAGTAGCCGCCCCCGTCTGCAGTCGCGGCCAGGCCGACGGCGGGTGAGCCGCCGGGCCCATGCCCCGACCCGATGGCGCGCGCGTCGCCGAAGGGATACACGGTCCCGTCGCTCGTGAAGACCCAGTAGCCGTTCCCATCTGGGGTCGGCACGATTCCGACGACGTTGTCACTCGTCACCTGGTGCACGGGCGAGCCGCAAAACGGTGCGTCGCCGAGGTGCACGATGCTGCCGTGGTCGGTTACCGCCAACAGCCCGCCACCGTCCGGTGTTACCGCCAGGCCGACGAAGGATCCGACGTGACGTTGCTCATAGGGCGTGCCGTAGTGGATCGCGTCGCCGTATGCGTACAGGTGGCCGTCCGCGCCGAGCAGCCAGTAGCCATTGCCACCTGGTGTCGCTGCGGCACCGATGATCCGCGAGGATGCGGATTTCTTCGGGACCGAGCCGAAGTTGTGCGCCCCACCGTAGCTGTAGACGCCGCCGGCGGCGGTGATGAGGTCGTACGCGTTGGTTGTCGAGCTTGGCGCCACGCCGGTCGAAGTCGACGTTGGGGCGGTCGTGGTCGTCGAGGTCGAGCCCGTCCCGCTCGTTCCCGTAGCCGTGGTGCTCGTCGGCGGTGCCAGCGTCTGGACGGTCGCCGGCAGCGTTGTCGTCGTCGACGTCGAGCCGGTCCCGCTCGTGCCCGCAGGTGTCCCGCTCGTGCCCGCAGGTGTCCCGCTCGTGCCCGCAGGTGTCCCGCTCGTGCCCGCAGGTGTCCCGCTCGTGCCCGCAGGTGTCCCGCTCGTGCCCGCGTACGTCGTCGTGGTCGTGGCGCTCTGTTCTTCGAGGCCGTAACGGGTAGAGCTCCCTGACGTCCCCGAACTCCCCGCCGTCCCCGACGTGCCGGTCGTTCCTGACGTCCCCGAAGTCCCCGCCGTCCCTGACGTGCCACTCGTTCCTGACGTGCCCGCCGTCCCCGACGTGCCGGTCGTTCCTGACGTCCCCGAAGTCCCCGCCGTCCCTGACGTGCCACTCGTTCCTGACGTGCCTGCCGTCCCTGACGTGCCACTCGTTCCTGACGTACCCGACGTGCCCGACGTGCCGCTCGTTCCTGACGGCAAGACGCAGCCATAGGTCGCCCCGGTGTGCACATCACTCGCAGGTCGCCGGGAGGTCGCGCCAGCGCGCCCGGTTGCCGCAAGGATCGTCGGCGCGATCGCAGCGAGGGACACCGTGGCGGCGATGCGGCGCGTCCAGCCACGTCGGCGTGCACTTCTTGGGGCGTGGTTCATGGACGTCTCTGCACTGGGTCGCAATTCGGCCGCATTGGCGGCCCGTACTGGGTGTCGACGCGCCGGGCGCGGGAAACCGGTGAATTCCTGAAAAAACCCGCCATTTGTTGGCGCTGTGGCGCACCCACCCTCGCGCGTCGAGCGCCCGGTGGCGAGAGTCCCTGCGCGCCCCTAACAGAGTGCTAACGCCAGATGGGTCGCTCGGATTGAGCGGCTTCGCGCGATCGCAACATTCGGGAAGACCGCCGATCGCGCTGGGATTCCGGGCGGCTGGGCGGCAGGCACGGCGATCCCCGACCGAGCTCGGGGATCGCCCACCGAAGATGTCGCAGAACTCACCGATGCCACCTCGGTTCGGTCAATCGAGCCGTTATTGGTTCGATCGGGGCGACCGATTAAGCGGGCATCCGAGCTGACTTGCCTGTTTGGGTCGCGGAGGTCCAGACTCGCCTGGCCGCGCGATTCCGGCTCGAGTCAAGCGACGTTGAGTGGACGCAGCAGACGCTTTCCCCAATCTGGCGAACAGCGATCGGCAACGCTGCGCGCGAAGAGTGACCCCGGAGTTTCAACCACACCCCATGTTGCAGATCGCGGTGCTCGACGACTACCAGCGCATGGCTCGCTCCCTGGCGGACTGGCGACGACTTGGCGATGCCGTCGAGGTGGTCTTTTTCCACGAGCCGATCGCCCAGCCCAGCCTCGCCGGAACGCTGCGCGACTTTGACGCGCTCGTCGTGATGCGTGAGCGCACGTTCCTTTCCCGAGGGGTGCTCAGCGAGCTCGACCGCCTTCGCCTCGTGGTGACGACCGGGATGCGCAACGCCGCGCTAGATGTCGCCTACCTGCGGGCCAAGGGCGTCGTCGTCTCGGGCACGAACGGTTCGTCAGCACCGACCCTGCCGGGGGTTCCGAGCCCTGTCGAGGTGGCCTTCGCGCTCATCTTGGCGACGACGAAGCGCGTGGTACTCGAGGACCGGGCGCTGCGCGACGGCCACTGGCAGCTCGGTATCCCGGGGCGGCTCGGCGGGGCCACCCTCGGGCTGGCTGGCCTCGGACGCCTGGGATCCGCGATGGTGGCGCCGGCGCGGGCTTTTGGCATGGAGGTGATTGCCTGGAGCGAGAACCTCTCGGTAGCACGCGCCGATGAGTTCGGCGTGGAGCCAGTTTCCAAGGCCGCCTTGCTTCAGCGCTCCGACGTGCTGTCGATCCACCTGGTCCTTAGCGAACGCACGCGGGGGCTCTTTGGCGCCGCCGAGCTTGCGGCCATGAAGCCGAGCGCCGTGTTGGTCAATACGGCGCGCGGGCCGATCGTCGACGAAGTTGCTCTTATCGAGGCGCTCCGGCGCAAGGTGATCGTGGCGGCCGGCCTCGACGTCTACGACACCGAGCCGCTGCCGGCCGGTCACCCCTTGCTCGAGCTCGAGAACCTCGTCCTTCTCCCGCACCTTGGCTATGTGACCGAGGCAGACCTGAAGGTGATGTACCAAGAAGCTGTCGAGGACATTGCGGCCTACCTGGCGGGATCGCCGATCCGCCAGCTCGAGGGCTAGCAGCGCCCAGGCGAGACGCCCGCCAAAGCGGGCGACCGGTGGGGCCCTGCTCGCGATCGCTGCCCGCAACGCCCGCACCGGTAGCTTGCGAGGCGCGCGTTCCGCCCAGGCGCCCGGTGCGACAAAGTGCGGCGAGGTGCACCCGGTGCGCGGATCGTGCTCCCAGCTCTGCTTGACCCGACCCCGTCCCTAGAGCCGAGCGGGCGCCCCGTTGGGCAGGTCCCCGGCGGGGTAGGAGCAGTCCATGAGCACCTCGATCCGGGTTCGCCACCTGCCCGACTACACCCGGCTGGCGAAACTGCTCTTTGCCAACCGGGCGGTGATCAGCGACGCCGCTTCGGGCGGTGCTCCATTGCGGGGCGAACAGGAGCGTGCGCAGTTGCTCGTCGACGGCGAGCAACTCGCGCGCTCCCTTGAGGAGATGGGGCCAACCTATGTCAAGCTCGGCCAGTTGCTCTCGAGCCGGGTCGACCTGCTGCCGCCTGAATATCTGAGCGCGCTCTCGAGCCTCCAGGAGCACGCGTCGCCGATCGGCGTCGAGGTCGTGCGCGCGGTCATCGAAGAGGAGCTCGGCACCAAGGTCTCACGGGCATTCGCGGACTTCGACGAGCGCCCGCTTGGGGCGGCCTCCCTCGCGCAGGTGCACCGCGGCGCGTTGCGTGACGGTCGCCAGGTTGCCTTGAAGGTCCAGCGGCCCGGCGTCCGCCAGCAGGTGGCCGATGACCTCGAGGTAATCGGCGAGCTGGCGACCGCCTTCGACGATCACGTCGGCGTGGCCCAGCGCGCCGGGCTGGCGCTCATGGTCGAGGAGTTCGCCCGCTCAGTGCGCGCCGAGCTTGACTACACGGCCGAGGCGGCAAACCTGCGCATGCTTGCCCGCATGCTCGAGGGCTATCCCCGGCTGCACGTGCCGGCACCGGTGGACGACCTGACCACGAGCCGCCTGTTGACCATGGAGCTGGTCGAGGGGCGCTCGCTTGCCGCGATGGGCCCCCTCGGCTTGCTCGAGGTCGACGGCGCGCCGCTCGCCGACCAGCTCTTTAAGGCCTTCTTGGACCAGGTGTTGATCCATGGTGTGCTGCATGCTGATCCGCATCCCGGCAACATCTTGGTGACGACCGAGGGAGACCTCGCGCTCATCGACGTCGGCATGACCGCCTGGATCACCCAGGAGCTCCAAGAAGCGCTGCTGCGCCTGCTGCTCGCGCTCGGCACGACGAACCCCGCCGAGGCGGCCTCGGCGCTCGAGCGTTGCGGCGAGCCGCTCGACGGCTTCGACCGTGACCTGCTCGGCCGTCGAGTGGCGGGCTTCGTCCTGCAGATGAGCGGGGCGCGACTCTCCGAGCTGCAGACTGGGCGGCAGCTCGGCGAGCTCGCCCGGCTGGCGGTCTCGAGTCGGTTGCGACCGGCACCCCAGCTCACCATGGTCGCCAAGGCGCTCGTCAACCTCGACGGCGTCGCCCGCCGCCTCGCCCCCTCCTATGAGCCGGCCCGCGCCATTCGCGAACACGCGAGCGTCCTCATGCGCCATTCGATGGAGCGCTCGGTCACACCCTCAAGTCTCATCGGAGCGATGCTCGACGCCAAGGAGTTCGCCGAGCACCTGCCGCGACGGATGAACAACCTGCTTGACGCTTTGGCTGAGGGCAGACTGCATCTTCGTGTCGAGGGCTTTGACGAATCGGCACTGATGCGCAGCATCCAAAAGCTGGCCAATCGCGCCGCGGCCGGCCTTGCGGTGGCCGCCTTCGTGCTGGCGGCGGCGATTTTTTCCATCTCCGCCAGCGGCCCACGCTGGCTTGGAGAGTCGGCCTTCTCGATCGTGCTCTTGGCGCTCGCCTTTCTTCTTGGCCTCGCGATCGTGTGGTCGACGCTGCGCAGCGACCTGCCGCAGCGGCGCGCCCGGCGCCGGAGCACCTGAGGGGGCGCCCGGCCCCGCCGCGGCAAGGCGACAGAGCGCGGCCACATCGCGGGACACGCCATTCGGCCATGGACGCGAGCGTCGATCAAGCCCGAGAGCGCGCTCGGATCGCCCCGCCGAGGGGACGTGTTGTCCTCAGCGGAGCCCGGCGCAGGTCGCCGCAGCGACTGGACGATCTGCGCGCCACGGGTGCGCGGCCTTCCGCGCGCGCGATGCCGCAGGTGCCCAGCGACGATGCGCGCGTTGCTGAGCAGCCCGGGACCTTAGCGGCGCCACCTTCCGTCCTTGATGGCAACGAGACGGGACCTCCCTGTCGCTGGAGAGGCGGCGGGATGGCGCGCCGACTGGTGCGCCAACATCACTCGCATCCGCCGTGACCGGAAGAGGTTGCGCCGAAGGCGGGCCACAGCGTCGTCGTCGCTGCACCGATCGCCGCCGCTGTTGAACCGAGCGCCGAGCGCGCCACCATCGGCCCGAGCGGGGACCGCACCTCGTCCTGCAGGGAGGCGGTGACTCGATCCCAGAACAGCGTGGCCGGAATGCCCGCGAGTCCCCCGCCGAAGACCACCAGCTCCGGATCGAGAAAGCTCGCGATGCCGCCGACGGCGCGGCCGAGGAGCACCGCGGCGTCCTCGAGCACCGTCCGCGCCACCCGGTCGCCGTGACGCGCGCGCTCGACGACAGGGCGCAGGTCGCCACCGCCACCGGCCGTTCCCGCGACCTGCGCGTACGCGGCGGCGATCGCCGGCCCGGAGGCGTACGCCTCGAGGTGTCCGGGGCGTCCGCACGGGCAACGCCGCGCCGTGGTCGCGCGGTCGACCACGACGTGGCCGATGTCACCCGCAGAACCGTGCGCACCGACGTTCACGGCGCCACGGTGCGTGAACGCACCGCCAATCCCGGTCCCGACGGCGACGTACAGCACGTCCTGCACGCCCCGGCCGGCGCCGAGGCGCTGCTCCCCCCATGCCATCGCGTGCACGTCGTTGAGGACACGCACCGGCAATTCCACCTCGGCGGCGAGGTCCGCTTGCAGGTCATGGTTCGCGAAGCCGGGGAGCGAATCGGTCACGGTGAGGAGCACCCCGCGTTGGGGATCGACGATGCCGGCAGAAGCGACGCCGACTCCCCGGACCCGCAAACCGCGCTCGCCGGCGAGCGCGGTGAGGTGCCGGATCGCCGCGGCGATGTCGACAAGCACCGCCGCCGGCCCGCGCTCGGACCGCGTTGACACCACCACCTGCTCTCGACAGCCCCCCTCCCTGTCGATCAGCACCGCGGCGATCTTCGTGCCGCCGAGATCGACACCGATCCCGGCGTCTGACCCTGCCACTAGGCAAGACATAGGTTGACCTCGATGCTGTAGCGGTCGCCCCGGTAGAGGGACTTCGCATATTCGATGCGCCGACCACGGTCGTCGTAGGTGACGCGGGTCATGTGGAGCGCCGGCGACAGCGGGGGCACCCCGAGCAGCTCTGCCTCCTCGGCCGACAGCACCGTCGGCTTCAGCTCCTGCTCGGCACGCACGATGCGGATGCCTGCGCTCGTGCGGAGGCGCTCGTAGAGGGAGGTCGTCTCGTCGAGCTCGGCGGCGATGTTCCCGACGATGGCAAGGGGCAGGTAGGTCTCCTCGAGACACATCGGCTCGTCGTTCGCGAGCCGGAGCCGGTTGAGATGGATGACGGCATCGACCGGGCTCACCTGGAGGGCCTGGCCGACGACCGCTCCCGCTGGCTCAGTCCGCACCGCGAGGAGCAGGGAGCTCGCCAGGAGGCCCCGCGCCGCCATGTCCTCGCTGAAGGAGGTGAGCGTCATCTCCTTGCGCACGATGGGCTCGGCGACGAAGGTGCCCGCGCCATGCACGCGGTAGACGCGGCCACGTTGCACGAGGTCGGCGAGCGCGTGGCGGACGGTCATGCGGCTCACCCCGAAGCGCTCCATCAGCTCGCGCTCGGAGGGCAGCGGCTCGTGAGGCGGCATCCCCGAGTCGATCAGTTGGCTCAAACGGGCGCGCAGCTCCTCGTGTTTGGTTGCCTCACGCCACTTCGGGTTCGTCTTGGGGTCCTTGGCCGCCGGAGCCTCCCGCGCGACGTCGCTCACGCGTCGCCGCGCTCGGGTGCCAGCGCACGAACGAACACGCTCGTCCTCACCCACGGATCGGGGATCCCGGCACACCAGACGATGAAGTGTGCACCCACCGAGCGCACGACGCGCGCTTGCTCGGGCGTCCCGATGCGTCTTGCGGTACATGCGCACGGTACTGCCTGGTCAATGCTCAAGTGCCTCGACGAACCTTCGCGTGATCGCGATGGGATCAGTAATGGCCGTGCCCACGCACACTGACCAGGCACCGTTCTGCACGATTTCTCGCACCTGGCCCGGGTCTTGGTAGCCACCCTCGGCAACGACCGTGAGACCCATCTCTAAGAGCTCACTCACAAGTCTGGTGTCGGGGAGGCGGTCAGTGCGGGAGTAGCTGGTGTAACCGGCGAGCGTTGTTGCCACGAGATCGCATCCCGCCTCGTGTGCTGCCGCCGCCTCCTCGGCAGTCGAGATGTCGGCCATGAGCGGCACCCCGACCTGGGTCCGGATCGGGTTGACCTGCTGCAGCGCCCTCGCATATGAGCCGATGTCAGGGTAGGCACGGTGGGTGAGTTCGATCGCGACGATGTCTGCTCCGGCGTGCGTGAGGCGTGGTACGGCTTCGAGGTGAGGCGTAATCAAGCGCATGCCTGCCCTCTCCACCTTCTCGATACCGATAATCGGTAGCGCTGTGATCTGGCGCACGAAGGCGATGTTCTGCTCGCCTTCGACCCGCACCCCTGCGGCGCCGCCAATCTCGGCGCACTGCACCAGTGCGGCGATCATGCGCCGTTCACTCAGTGGAGAATCGTTGGCGGCCTGGCACGAGACGATGAGGCCGCCATGGATGCGGTCAATTGCCGTCGGATCGCTCATTGGGAAGCGGTTCCCTCCGCGCAAGGCGTCAACTCGGTGACGCAGCGGTGTCGGTGTGTGTTGCAGATCGAGACGGCACGGTCGATCGGCCGATTGCGTTGGTCGTCGGTGCATCGTTCATCGCGAACGCGGGCGAATACGCGGTGGCATACGAACAAGCACTCTCGTCCTGCTTTGACGGCACGCCCTTGATGGTCTGGCCCTCAGGGCGATGGGATTCTTCACGACAGGTCATAGTGGTACGTACCAGTAGAGAGACTTTGTAGTCGGCCGCAGGGAGGAAGTCAAGCCTGCGAGCGGGCTCTCCGCATTTCCCGCCTGTTCTGGTTATTACCTCTTTCTGAGCCGCAAGAAGGTGACCAGCACATCGGCCGCGAGCGCCGAGGCGCCGGGGCGCACGGGCGTGTCGCGACTCAGGTCCTCAACGGCGACGTCGAACTTCGACCAGGTAGTGATGCAGTGGATGCTCCTTGGGAGCCGAAGGGCGGGACGCCTCGAGTGCGGCCTGGCGAGAGCGCATCGGGCAGGCGAGGAGACCCGCGATGGCGACGCTTGGGTCCCACGATGGTGCGGCGGGGTCGCCTCGGCGGTGCGCACCGGCCGGTCCTCGCCGGCGTCGTACTGCCCGGACGGCAGCTCGCACTGATGCGCAGCGCGTGTTCGGCCGCCGAGTCCGGGGGTCAATGGTTGGGCGGCTCGCCGCGCTCGTGCGGGCTACGTACTCCCGGTTCGGATCACCCTTGCCGCGCGCCGTGGGGGAGTTGGCGCTTGTCGGCGCACCCGGCGGCGCACGTCACCGGAAAGGCGCTCTTGTTCGCCTCGCGGTCGTGGGTGGCCAACCGCCACGGCGAGGGGAATTTCCCTGAGTCTGCGACGCGTCGGGCGTGAACCTTAGGTGAAGCGGGTGCGGGGCCGCTCCATTTTGACCGCCGAGTCGGCGAGCACCGCCGCCAAGTGCTCGACCGCGTCCCACACATCGACGGTGCGCGTGTACAGCGCGACGGGAGCGAGACGGATGACGTCCGGGCCGCGGAAGTCCGCGATCACAAGACCGCGCTCGGCGAGAAGGCGGCATGCGGCGAAGGCGTGCTCATGGGCGACCGCCAGGTGGCCACCGCGGCGCCGTGCGTCGCTCGGGCTTGCAAGGTGGGCGCCGAGGTCAAGACAGCGCTCCTCGACGCGACTCGCGAGCAGGGCGACCAGCCGACTTGTCTTGTCCCACAAGGCGGCCATCCCCGCCTCGAGCAGCGGGGCGATTCCGGTGCGCACGGCTTCGAGGGCGAGCATCGTCGGGCTGCCGGTGAGAAAGCGCGCAATTCCCGGCGCTGGCTCGTAGCGCGGCCCCATGGCGAACTGGTCCCGCTGGCCCCACCAGCCCCAGATCGGCTGGCGTAGCTGTTCCTGGAGCGCGCGGCGCACGTAGAGCCATGCCGGCGCGCCCGGCCCTGCGTTCAGGTATTTGTAGGTGCAACCCACTGCGAGGTCGACGCCGGCCCGCTCGAGGTCGACTGGCACCGACCCGGCGGTGTGGCTCAAGTCGGCGAGGACGAGCGTGCCGGCGCCATGGGCCGCGGCGCAGAGCGCGCCGAGATCAAGGGTTGCGCCCGAGCGGTAGTTGGTCCCCGACACGCACACGAGCGCCACATCCTCATCGAGGGCGGCTGCCACCTGGCGCTCATCAAGGCCCTCGCGGGGGTCGCTCTCGAGGAGCTCGAGCCGCATTCCGCGGCTGGCACAGATGCCCTGGAGCACGTAGCGAACCGTCGGGAAGTCATTGGCATCACCGAGGACGCGCGTTCGCCCGGCTCGCGCGTCCAGGGCGCCGACGGCGAGCTTGTAGCAATTCACCGTCGTCGAGTCGCTGATGATCACCTCACCCGGCCGGGCGCCGAGCAGCCGTGCAATCTCATCGCCGAGCGCGAACAGGTGCCGCTCCCAGTCCTGCCAGCCTCCGATTAGCTCGCGCTCCCATTGAGTGAGCAGGTCGCCGATGGCTGGCGCAGTGGCGTACGGCTGGCGGCCGAGCGAGTTTCCATCGAGGTAGATGGGACCTGCCTCATCGATGCGAAACGCCGAGCGGAACGAAGCGAGCGGGTCGGCGAGATCCTCCGCGAGCGCGTCGTCGCGCGAGCGGGGGAGCGAAGGGATCATCACCCGGCCCTCTGGCGCCCGGGAAGGCGGACGATCGAGAGAAAGAAGTCATCGATCTGCTTGACCACCGAGACAAAGGACTCGAAGCCGACCGGTTTGGTGACATAGGCGTTGGCGTGGAGCTCGTAGCTGCGCAGCACATCCTCTTCGGACTCAGAGGTCGTGAGGATGACGATCGGGATGCGCAAGAGGCCGGGATCGGCCTTGACGATCTCAAGCACTTCGCGCCCGCTGAGACGCGGCAGGTTGAGGTCCAACAAGACAAGGTCGGGACGCGCCGCGTCGCCAAAGGGCGCCTCGTTACGCAGGTAGGCGACCGCCTCCTCGCCGTTGCTCACGACGTGAAGCTCGATCAGGAGCTTGGAGTCCTCGAGCGCCTCGCGCGTCATGACCACGTCGCCGGGATCGTCCTCGACGAGCAGCAGCTCCATCGGGGTGCGGACGTCGATCGCCTTCATGTTGCTCCAATCGCCGGAAGCGTCCAGCAGATCCGGGTGCCCGAAGCGTATTCGGTATCGAGCCACATGTGTCCACCGTGGAACTCAACGATCTTTTTGCAGAGCGCGAGCCCGATTCCCGTCCCGCCGTATGCGTCGCGACCGTGCAGGCGCTGGAAGATCACGAAGACCCGCTCGGCGAAGCGGGCGTCGATGCCAATGCCGTTGTCGCTCACCGAGCAGTGCCAGTGATCGCCGTCGCGCCTCGCGCTCACGGTCACGGCGGGCACCGCCTCGTTGAACTTGATCGCATTGCCGATCAGGTTCTGGAAGAGGGCGGTGAGCAGCGCGACGTCGCCCATCACGACCGGGAGGGGCCCGACGGTGATCTCGGCTGCCCGCTCGTCGATCGCGTGCTGCAGATTGCTGAGTGCCGCATGACAGGCTTCGGCGAGGGGCACCTCGCGGAACTCGCCCGTCTGGCGGCCCACGCGGGAGAGCGCGAGCAGGTCGTTGATGAGCACCTGCATGCGCGTCGCACCGTCAACGGCGTACGCGAGGTATTCCCGCGCCCGGTCATCGAGCGCGTCGCCATAACGGCGCGCCAAGAGCTCGCAGAAGCTCACGACCTTGCGGAGCGGCTCTTGGAGATCGTGCGAGGCGACGTACGCGAACTGCTCGAGCTCGAGGTTCGAGCGGCGGAGCTCCTCATTGGCGTCGCTGAGTGCGGCGGAGGCCTCGTTGAGGGCGCGCAGCTCCTCGACAATGCGGACGCGCATCGCGTCGACGTCGCGGGCCAGCGCGGCGAGATCCGGCGGGTCGTCGACCTGCACGACGTAATCGAGGTGTCCAGCGGCCACCTCGCCGACCCCGGCGCGCAGCAAGCGAATCGGTGCGGTTACCCAGGCACGCAGCGCGAGCCCCGCGGTGACGCCAGCGCCGACCAGCAGGACGAGAAGGACGATGGCGAGAACGATGAAGGTGGTCTCGGCCCCCGACAGCGTGGCGGCGCTCGCCGCTGCACTCGCGGCGAGGCCCGTCGAAAGGCGCGCGAAGGCCTGTCGAATCGCCCCGAACTCGACATTGCCCCGAACGAGGGTCACTTGCGTGGCAAAGCTGCGATCCCGAGAGCGCACGGCCGCGATCGCTGGCAGCGCGAAGTCCTGTCGCCATCGCGCGGTGGTGGCGTCGACCTGGGCGAGCAGGCCCCGGCTCTTCGGATCGAGCGCGACGAGCGCCCCGAGCTCGCGGCGGTCCGGCGCCGCGCGCGCCGCGCCATTGCGGTAGGGCTGGAGGAAGGCGGGCTTGCGGGCCAAGATGTAGCCGCGCACGCCGGTCTCCTCATCGACGTAGTCAGCCAGCAAGGAATTCGCTTCAAGGCGCGCCTTGTCGACGACGTCGATGATGTGATGGCTGGACGACAGCTGGCGCTGGTACGCCCATACACCGACGCCAATCGCGGCGAGGGCGATCGTGGCGAGGGCGGCCAGGCCAAGCACGAGGCGCTTGGCGAGCACCAAGCTGGCAAGCCGCTCCTGACGTGCGGGCCGATCAGACGTGCTCACCTGGCCGAGATCAACAAGAGCGCGATGTCGTCGGCGACGGGGCCGCCGTTGCGCTCCTCGGCGAGCGCGAGCAGCCCGTCGGCGAGCTCGCCGAGGTCCCGGGCGCTCGCAGCGAGGGCGGGCACGGCGCGCACCAAGCCGGGGACGCCGAGGCGTCCGTTCGCCCCGCCCAGGGAGCGGCCCTCGATGATGCCGTCGGTGTAAAAGAGCAGGGTCCATCGCGGCGGAAGTGGGAGCGAGCGCGCCGCCCAGCTGCCGTCGGCGCCGACCCCGAGCGGCGGGCCGGGCTGGCCCGCGGAAAGGACGCGCACGTCGTCCGCGATCAAAAGCGGCGGCGGGTGCCCGGCAATGCGCAGGGCGACGGAGCGGCGATCCGGTGCGATCGTTGCGTCGCAGGCGGTGGCGAACATCGCCTCATGCGGCCGTTCGGCGTCAAGGACCGCCTGCAAGCTCGCAAGGATCCCAACAGCGGGTAGCCCCGCGAGCACGAGGCCGCGCCACGCGATGCGCAGTGCGACCCCGATTGCTGCCTCATCAGGACCGTGGCCGGCGACGTCGCCGATGACGATCCGGACCGAGCCGTCGGCGAGCTCGATGGCGTCGTAGAAGTCCCCGCCGAGCAAGAGCGAGCCGCCGCCGGAGCGATAGCGCGTAGCGGCGGCGAGGCCCGAGGTTGCCAGCATCGGTCGCGCGAGCAGGCCGCGCTCGAGCCTGGCGCTCTCGGCGGCGAGCAGCTCGTTCGCCAACAGGCGCCGCGCCGCATCCTCGGATCGCTTGCGCTCCACCGCGTAGCGGACCGACCTGCTGAGCAGCTCGGTGTCGAGCTCCCCCTTTTGGAGGTAGTCCTGAGCACCGCGCGCCACGGCGGCGAGCGCGAGGTCGCGGTCCGCGCGTCCGGTAAGGACGATGACCGCCACCCCGGGCGCGGCCGAAAGGATTTGGTCAAGCGCCTCGAGGCCCGTGGCGTCGGGCAGGCCGAGGTCGAGCAGCACGCACTCCACCCCGGCGCCGAGGTGCTCGATCGCCTCGCTCATCTTGTTCGCCGCGCAGACCGAAAAGGGGTGCACCGATTTGCCCAACAACTCGGTCGTCAACAGGGCATCGCCGGGGTCGTCCTCGACGAGCAGGACCCGCGTGACCACCTCAGTGGCGAGCGACACCGCGGCAAAGGGTGGTCGTCGCTGCATCACGAGCACCGCTGCGGTTCGATGCGTTCGTCCCGGCAGGTCCTTTCCGGGACGCGAACGGGATCATGACGGCCGAGGCTAACACCCGTCCCGCTGAGCGACCTCGCCGCTCGTGGGTCGCCGAACGCCACATTTCGCAGGGCCGATCAGGGGCGGATCACCGAGCCGTCGGCGAGGCGGACCGGCCGCCACGATCCGTTCAGGTTGTCCTCGGGGTACGGGTGACGAGCCGCCGCGCGCTCGTCGAGGTCGATGCCGAGCCCGGGCTGCTCGTTGGCGACGAGCGCACCCGCGTCGATCGTCGGCGCGCCAGGGAAGACCTCGCGGCTGGCGTCGGTGAGCGGGGTCCACTCCTGGATGCCGAAGTTGGACAGCGCGAGGTCTAAATGCAGGTTGGCGGCGTGCGCGACCGGCGAGGCGTCACCGGGGCCGTGCCAGGCCATGCGTACCCCGAAGGCCTCAGCGAGCGCCGCGAGTTTGCGCGCCGGGGTGATGCCGCCGAGGTCGGAGAGGTGCGGGCGGAGATAGTCGACGAGCCGGCCCACTGCGAGTGCCGCGAGGTCTTCGCCCCGCGTGGCGAGCTCACCGATCGCGAGCGGCACCGCGGCATGACGACGCAGGTGCTCGAGCCAACCGTGGTCCTCTGGCGCGACGACGTCCTCGAGGAAGTACAGACCGAAGGGTTCGAGCTCTCTGGCCAAGCGGACCGCCGCGGGGGGTGCGAGGCGCTCGTGGGTGTCATGGAGCAGATCCACGTCCCAGCCGAGCTCATCGCGCAGGTGGGCGAACAGCGCCGGCACCACCCGCGCGTAGCGATCGGGGTCGAAGGCCACCTGCTGGGTGGCGGTGCCGGCGGCGCCCACCCCGTAGGTCCCTGCGCCGGCGACCCCCACCTGGCAGCGGATCGCGCTGAACCCCGCCTCGAGCAAGGCCCGCGCGCTGTCGGTCACCTCACTGGCGTCCCGTCCGTGCGCGTGCACATAGACGCGGGCGCTCGCTCGCAGCTTGCCGCCGAGCAACTGGTAGAGGGGGAGTCCCGCGATCTTGCCTTTGAGGTCCCACAGCGCCATGTCGACCCCGCCGAGCGCGTTGTTGAGCACCGGGCCGTCGCGCCAGTACGAGCTCAGGCGGGCGACGTGCCAGCAGTCTTCGATCTGCTGCGCGTCGGCGCCGCGCAGCAGCGGGTCGAGGTAGTCCTCGATGGCGCTGCACACCGCGAGCGGCCGCTGGGTGAAGGTGGCGCACCCAAGGCCGTACAAGCCGGGCGTGGAGGTCTCCACCTTGACGATGACGAGTCGGATGCCCTCCGGGGCCGTGCGAACGGCGCGGATCCGCTCGATTCGCACCTCGCCAGCATCCCCATTCATGCGACCGGCCGCCAGATGCGCTCGGCATGGAAACCGAACCAGGCTCGCGCCCGCCACAAATTGATCGGGGCGCTCCGGCCGGGCAGCGGAGCGCGCACGCGCACACCGGGGTGGTAACGCTCGAGCAGCTCAAGCGTCGCCTCGCTGGCGAGGGTCTCGGGCGCAGCGAGTCCGACGACGTGGGCGCCTTCGGGAGCGTGCTGCAGCGCGTCGAGGCATGCCCGAGCGGCATCTTGGACGTCGAGGTACATCCACAGCTCGGTGCTGAGCGGGCCGGGGTCGGCCCGCACTTGCTCGGCGCGCCGGGGGATCTCGTCCTCCAGGCGGCCGAGGAAGGGCAGGCGGAGCGCCACGCTCGACAGGCCGTGGCGGTACCACATCATCGCTGCGGTCAGCTCGTCCACCTGCTTGGAAAGGGCGTAGGGATCCTCCACCTGGAGCGGCAGCTCCTCGTCGATCGGCACGTAGGCAGGATGCAGTCGCCGCGGCGAGTACGGCAGGCCCGTCGCCGAGTAGCTGCTCGCCAGCACGCAGCGCCGCACCCCCGCCGCGGCGGCCTGCTCTAAGACGGTGAAGGTGGCCGCGCTGTTGTTGCAGAAGACCTCCTCGGCGCTCGCCAGCAGCGGTGAGGGGATGGCGGCGAGGTGGATCACCCCCTCGACTCCGTCGAGCGCCTCGCGCACGGCCTCGACATCGGCCGCCTCGCCGATGACGACGCGGGCACCTGCGGGCTCGTCGGGGGCACGTCGGTCGAGCGCGTTCGTTGCCCGACCGCGCCGGGCGGCCTCGGCGAGCACGGCGCTGCCGAGCCTTCCCGCGGCGCCCGTCACCAGCACACGGCCTTCTCTCATGGCACCAGCATTGCCGATTCGGCGCCCACTTGGTTGCCATCGCGAGAGCGGTTGTCGAGAACGCCGCGACCGCCGCTGCTCGCCTGGTTGCAATCCGGTGCGACCGGGTCGCAACCAGGCGGTGTCAGTGGGTGGTGCTGGTGAGGTGCTGGAGGCCGAGGCTCGTCGAGGCGACGGCGACCCAGAGCAGGGCACCGAGCATGATGGGGCGCAGACCGGCCCGACGGATGGCATCGGGGCGGGTCGACAGGCCGATGGCCCCGAGGGCGATTGTGATCATGAACGTGGCGGCATCGCCAAGGATCCGATGCGCCCCTGCTGGGACGAGGCCGATGCTGTTGATGGCGACAGCGAGCACGAACCACGCCACAAAGCGCGGGAAGCTGCGCCGGGCATGCGCGAGCAGCGACGTGCGCTGTCCCGTACCGGCCTCTGCTCGGCGCTGGCGGGCGAAGGCGAGGACAAGCGAGATGGGGATGATCATCAAAGTCCTCGTGAGCTTCACCACGACCGCCGTGGCGGTGGCACCATGGCCGAAGATCGAGGCCGCGGCGACCACCGAGGACATGTCGTTGACCGCCGTGCCGGCCCACATGCCAAAGGACCCCGAGGTCATGCCGAGCAGATGGCCGAGCGAAGGGAAGGTCAAGACGGCGGCGACGTTGAAGGTAAAGATCGTGGCAATGGCGTAGGAGACGTCACCTTCCGAAGCGTCGATGACCGCGTCGGTCGCGGCGATCGCCGACGCACCGCAGATACCGGTGCCCACCCCGATGAGTGTGCGGAGGTCGCGTCCGATGCCGAGGAGGCGGCCGAGCAACGCGGCACCGCCGAGTGCCACGGCGAGCGTGCCGAGCAGTACCGGCAGCGACGACCACCCCGTGGTCGTCGCCTGGCGCAGCGAGAGGCCCGTGCCCAGGATCACGATCGAGGCCTGCAGCACGGTACGCGAGGAGAAGGTGATGCCGGTTCGCAAGCTGGGGCGCCGTCGTGCCCGGCCCGAGAGCAGCATCCCGCCGACGATCGCGCAGACCGGGGCGCCAACGATTGGGGCGAGGTGGCCGAGCTCGGTGGCGACGAGTGCCAGCGCCGCCGCAGTGGCGAGCCCCGGCAGGATCTCGGTGACGCGGGGGCGCCGCTGGGAGCGGACCGGCGCGCTCTCGGTCGTGCCGGGGCGGGTCGCGACTACTTCGGGCGAGGTCATGGCCCAATGCTGCAGGGCGTCGGCGCTATCAGGAAGCCGCATCCTGACGATCGGGTTATAAGGTTGTCTTATGCCTCTTCCGCAGCCGGTCCCCGACCTCATCTCGCTCGACTTGTTGCGCAGCGTCGCCGACCTCGGGTCGATCCGTCAGGCCGCGGCGCGCCATTTGATCAGTCAGCCGGCAGCGAGCATGCGCCTGCGGGCGCTCGAGCGCACCTTTGGCATCGATCTGCTCGAGCGCTCCTCGAGTGGTGCCCGCCTCACCGACGCGGGCGTCGCGGTCTCCCAGTGGGTCGAGCCAGTGCTTGAGTCCATGGAAGCACTGCTCGCCGGCGTCGGTGCCCTGCGCGGGACCGGCCGACCGCCGCTCGCCCTGGCAGCGAGCCTCACGGTCGCCGAGTACCTCGTGCCGCGCTGGTTGCAGCGCGTCCGCGCCGAGCGCCCCGGCTTTGCGGTGTCACTGCGCATGGGGAACTCCGAGCAGGTTGCCGAGATGGTGCGCCGACGCGAGGTCGAGCTCGGTTTCACCGAGGGATCAACGGCAGCCGGCGGCCTCGCCGAAGCGGTCGTCGGGCGCGACGAGCTCGTCATCGTCGTCGCGGGGACCCATCCCTGGGCGAAACGGCGCCGGCCACTCGATGCGGCGACCCTGGCCGCCACCCCCCTCGTGCTGCGGGAGCCCGGCTCGGGCACCCGCGAGGTGCTTGCCCGCGCCCTTGCGAGCTTCGGGCTCGAGCCCGTCCCGCTCGTCGAGCTCGGCTCGACGACGGCGATCAAGGGCGCGGTCGAGGCGGGGGTCGGCCCCGCGGCACTCAGCGCGCTCACGGTTGCCGACGATCTGCGCAGCGGGCGCCTCGTCGCGGTTGGGGTGAGCGGGCTGGACCTGACCCGGGCCATGCGGGCGATCTGGCGGTCCGATCGCCGCCTGAGCCCCGCCGCGCGGGCGCTGCTCGCCGCGGCGGGCGGGAAGCCCGCCGGCACCGGGCGGGAGCGCGAGGCAGCCCGCGCCGGGGAGCCGTCAGCGAGCTGAAACAATGGCGCAGCGCGTTCCTATTCGGGCGCGACCGGTTCATTCGGACATGCGGAGCGATACTGGCGGGAAGAGCGCGAGCGCGACCCGTCTTCCCCGCGTCGCCGTGCGGCTTGCGGCCGCCTCTTGTCACCGAAGCGGTCGAGGTGACCGACGCGAAGCGAGCAGCACCACGTGAGACGAGCCGCAAAGCGATGAGAAGGAGCGAGCATGTCCTGTGCAGTCCGTAGGAAGTTCTCCCGCGCCAGTGCCGTGATCCTCGGGGCGCCGGTGGTTGCCGCCGGGGTGGCCGTGCAGCTCCCACAGCTGCACCCCCGCCCAGCTCCCGCGTATCAGCGCTTGCTCGCTGCGGTGGCGCACAGCGCCGCGGTGAAGTCCGAGCATTTCAGCCTGACCGAGGCGGTCTCGATGCCCGGTGGCACCCAGACATCGGGCACGGTCAAGGCGACCGGCGAGATCGCCGGATCCGGTGCCTCGGCCGTGGCAGAGCTGTCGATGATCCTCCCGGGCACCGGGTCGATCGAGTTGCGAATGGTGCCACCCGACCTCTACGCGCACCTCCCCGCCGCGGCGGCCAATCTGCTCGGGATCACCAAGCCGTGGATCTCGGTCAACGTCGACACCCTTGCCAAGGCAAAGCTCGGCGGGAGCTTCAGCCAGCTGATGAGCGCCTCCAGCACCTGGGCGGTAGCGCTTGCGGCGCTGAAGGCGGTCTCGAGCAAGGTCACCGTGGTCGGCACTGCGCCCGTCCGGGGGGTCCCGACGACGGCCTATCGGGCGACGGTCAATCTCGCCAAGGCAGCAGCGGGATCAAAACTGACGACGACTCAGGTCACCCGGCTTGAGTCGGCGATCGGGCAGTCCAGCCTGCCGATTGAGGTCTGGATTGACCACAACGACCTCGTCCGCCAGGTCACCTACGCGGCGACGGTGCACCCCCACAAGCAGTCTCCGGCCGTCCACCTCGATTCGACGATCGACCTGTATGACTTCGGCGTTCCCGTGTCGGTCGGCGCGCCTCCAGCGAGCGAGGTCCAGAACTTCACGAGCAAGGTCCTGAGCGCAGCAGGCGGCTGACCCTAGCCGCTCGAGGCCGCATGGCCCGCCCGGCGAGGCACGAGGATGAGCTTGCCCGTCGTTGCCCGGCTGGCGAGCGCTTCGTGGGCGCGCCCCGCCTCCGACAAGAGATAGCGGGCACCGATGCGCACCGATAGGGCGCCGTCGAGCACCGCGGTGAAGATGGCGGCGGCTCGCCGCTCGAGCTCGGCGCGCGTCTCGACATAATGCGCGAGCGTCGGCCGGGTGAGAAACAGCGAGCCGCCGGTCATCAGCTCGATCGGGTCGATCGGTGCAACGGCACCACTCGAGGCGCCGTACAGGACGAGCACGCCCCGGGGCGCGAGCGCCCGCCGGCTGGCGTCGAAGGTCGCCCTTCCGACGCCGTCGTAGACGACGCTTGCGCCGCGCCCGCCGCTCAGGTCCCGGGCCGCCGCGACGAAGCCGTCGTAACCACACGTCACAGCGGCGCCGGCATCGCGCGCGAGGGCGGCCTTGTCCGCGCTCGAGGTGGTGGCGACCACCTTGGCCCCGCGCTTCGCGGCGAGCTGGGTGAGGAGCAGGCCGACGCCGCCGGCGGCGGCGTGCACCACCACCACGTCGCCAGGCCTCACCGGGTAGGTGTCCTCGATGAGGTAGTGGGCGGTCAGTCCCTGCAAGATCACCGCCGCGGCCACTTCGGGTTCGAGTGCCTCGGGCACCGCGACGGCCTGCTCGGCGCGCACCGCGACGAACTCCGCGTAGCTCGAGGCCCCCTGTGTCCAGGCGACGACATCGCCCGCGTGCACTCCCGAGACGCCCGCGCCGGTGCCGACGACGGTCCCCGAGCCTTCGGTGCCCGGGATGAAGGGCAACGCCGGGCGGTAGGGGGGCCGTCCCTCGCACTCATAGCGGTCGCGAAAGTTCACCCCGGCGGCCGCGAGCTCGACGAGCAGCTCGCCTGGGCCCGGCGTGGGCGCGTCCACCTCTTCGAGCACGAGGACCTCAGGGCCGCCAAAGTGGCGCACGACGATCGCCCGCATCACGAGCCCAGCACGCGGTTGAGGAAGCTCACGGCGCGGGGATAGGCGTCGAGTCGGTTCGCGAGGCGCGCGAGCCCATGGCCCTCGTCGTCGTAGATGGCGAGCTCGCAGGGCACCTGGCGCTCCTGGAGGGCGGCCACGAGCTGCTCGGCCTCGCCGAGGGGGACGCGGGGGTCATTGCGCCCGTGGATGACGAACAGCGGCGCCACCATGTGCTCGACATGGCGCAACGGCGAGGCGCTGGCGAGGAAGTCGCGGTCGCGGGCTAACGAGCCGTATTCGCGCTCGCGATGTGCCCGACGGTAGTCCGAGGTGCGCTCGAGGAAGGTGACGAGATCGGAGATGCCGACGATGTCGACCCCCGCCGCCCAGCGCTCGGGTTGGAAGGCAAGGCCGGCGAGCACCATGTAGCCGCCATAGGAGCCGCCCCACAAGACCGCGCGTCCGGCGTCAAATCCGGCGGTGGAGCAAAAGTCGTGCACTGCTTCGAGGTCGCGGACCGAGTCGAGCCGACGCCTCGTGTCATCGAGCGCCGCGAAGCGCTTGCCATAGCCGGTCGAGCCGCGCACGTTGGGGACGACGACGCCGTAGCCCGCCGCGACGAGGCCGTGGACGACCGGGTTGAAGGACTGGAGCGACTGGGACTCGGGGCCGCCGTGGATGAGCACCACCACCGGAGCTCGATCGGATCGGTCCGGGCGGAAGACGAACAAGGGGATGCGCTCGCCGTCGAAGCTCTCGACGCTCGCTTCCTCACAGGGCGCGAGCGGGGCGCCCGGCAGGGACCGAGCAGCGTCACTCAGCCGGCGCGCCGTGCCAAAGCGGCGCTCGAAGCACCACACATCGGCGGGAAGCGTCGGGCTCGACAGGCTGTAGTAGAGACGTTCGCCGTCGCTCGACAGCTGCGGCGCTCCGAGCTGGTAGGAGCTGACCGCCCCGCGATCGGCGAGGGGGACCTCGGTGGCCGTGGTCCACTGCGGATCGTGCAGGCTGAGGGCACTCGCGCCGTTGCGGTTCTCGATGCAGGCGATGACCGAGCCGTCGCCGGCCGTAACGACCTCCGCATCTGCGTCCTCGCCCGTGCCCTCCAGGCTGGTCACCGAGTCCTTGCCCAGGTCAAAGACGCACAGCGCGGCGAAATCCCGGCCGACATTGGAGGAGGCGACAAAGCGGTCGGGATCCAGCCAGCCCGGTGCGCCGACGAGCGCCGCTTCGTCGGGGTGCGGGCAGACGGCCCGTGCCGTCCCGGTCGCGACCTCGATCAGCACGAGCTCGACGTCGAGCGGGGCGTTCCCCGGAACCGCCACGCTCAGGTACCGCCCGTCGGGGGAGAAGCCCGACGCGGGATGGCACCAGGACTCGGCGCCATAGATCAGGCGGTGCTCGCGGTGCTCGAGGTCGCAGAGCCAGACGTCAAAATGCACCCCGGTGGCCCGGTTCGAGACATAGGCGAGGAGCCGGCCGTCTGGGGAGATGCCCGCGTCCTGGTGGGCATAGCGCTGATCGGCAGTGAGCGCATCGAGCTGGTCGAGCGAGGTGCAGGCTGCCGCGGTGGCCTTCGCGCGATCGAGCAGATAGAGCTGGTGGCGCTCGTCACCACCCCGGTCCAGCGCGACGACGATGAGATCGCTGCCAGGCACATAGCGCGCCGAGGCGACGGGCTCGGCCAGGTCGCTCAGTGCGACGAGCTCTCCCTCGACGTACTCAAAGAGCTGCATCGTCCCGCCAGTGTCCGAGCGCACAAGGACGCGCTCGCTTGTCCCCGAAGCGACGTCGGCAAGGACCGCCGAGCGCGTGCGCAGCAGCGCACGGAACAGCTCGAGGGCCGATTGATCGGGCAGTGGCGGCGACATGAGCGCCATTGTTGCCGCTGGCTTGGGGGCCTTGTTCACCACGGTCCTTTGACCGGCTCGGCCCGACGCTCTTGGGGGATGGCGGGCCCGGGCCTACTCGTAGCGAACAAGGCGGGTTGCCCGGAAAGGAAGTTGGGCAAAAAGGCCGCGTCGATAACAACGGGAGGAGAGCTGCGTTGGACACGCTCGTTGCACCGGCGCTCGGGACTGGGGAGATCCAGCGGCGAGCTTGGCAGATCGGGACCGACGTCGCGGCGCCAGCCGCGCCTGACGTCGACGAGCAGGCGCGCTTTCCGAGCGAGACCGTAGAGGCCCTGCGCGAGGCGAGGCTGCTCGCTGCGCTGGTCCCGCGCGAACTCGGCGGTCTTGGCGCGTCGGTGAGCGAGGTCGCCGGAGCCGTGCGAGCGCTCGCGCTTCACTGTGCATCGAGCGCCCTCGTGCTCGCCATGCACTCGATCGAGGTGGCCTCGCTCGCGCGCAATGGCACGACCGGGCCGCTGCAGGACCTGCTCGCCGAGGTGGGCGAGCGCCAGCTGCTTCTCGCAAATGCCAACAGCGAGGTCGGACTCGGCGGTGACGTCAGTCGCAGCTTCTGTGCGCTCGTACCAAAAGAGGGTGGCTATTTCCTCGATAAGCAGACGCTTGCGATCTCCTATGGAGAATACGCGGACGCGATCATCGCCAACTGTCGTCGCTCGCCGGAGGCAGCCGAGACCGACCAGGTCCTCGTCGTGTGTCGGCCGCCAACGCTTTTGCTTGAGCCGACGTCGACCTGGGACACGATGGGGCTGAGGGGGACGTGCTCGAAGAGCTTCCACCTCACGGCCGATATCGACCCGAAGATGATCTTTCCGGTGCCGTTCTCGACGATCGCCAACCACGGCGCCGGCCAGCTGCGCCAGTTGCTCTTGTCGGCGACCTGGGTGGGACTTGCCGAAGCGGCGGCCGCCCACGCGCACGCCTATGTGCGCAAGGCGGCGCGCAAGGAGCAGGACAAGGTGCTCCCCAACGCGATCCGCTTCTCCGAGCTCGTGCTCCGCCTGCAGGAATCCCGCTCGCTCCTTGACAGCTGTACGGCATGGTACGAAGCGGTCAAAGACGATGACGAGGCGATCGAGGACGTCGCGCTCGCGGTGGCGCTGCGCAACTTGAAGGTCGGTGCCTCCCGTCTGGCGGTGGAGTGCGCGACCTCCGCGCTCACGATCTGTGGGATCGAGGGCTTTCGCCGGGACGGCATCTTCCCGCTCGACCGCGTCATCCGCGATGCGCACGGAGGGCTGGTGATGGTCAGTAATGACCGTCAGATCCAGGACAACGCGGCCGTGTTGCGGGCGTGGAAGGACATCTGATCGGGCGATGGCCGGAGCCAGAAGGCGAACGGGACTGCCGCGCCTCGCCTACGTCTATCACCCGACCTCGTTCCCGACCTTCACGCTGAGCGCTGCGGCGGAGGGGCTTTGCGAGCTGATCTGGGTGGTCGATCACACCATCTTGGAGACCCAGGACATGGCGCGCCTGCTCGCGCGCCTTGGCACTGTCGTGGACATTGCCGAGATGGGTGACGAGCAAGCCGCCGAAGCGATCGGGCGACACGACCCAGCGGGGATCTTGACCCTCGCGGACGCGCGGCTGACGACGACGGCACGACTTTCCGAGCTGCTCGGCCTGTCGTTCTTTTCAAGCAAGACAACAAGCGCGCTCACCGATAAGTTCACCCAGCGCCAAGCGCTGGCGCAGGGCGGCCTCGAGGTGCCGCGCTACGCGATCGTGCCGGCACTTGAGGATGCCAAGGGTTGGGAGCGTCTTGGTGCCGAGGCCGTATTCCCGGCGGTGTTGAAGCCCCGAATCGGGGAGGCAAGCCGCGACACCTTCCGCGTCGAGTCCCTGAAAGAGGCGCGCGTGCTTGCCGAGCAGTCCGAAGCCGAGCGTCCCGGCCGTGGCCTCGTCTTGGAGGAGTACCTCCGAGACGGGCCGGGTCTCCTTCGCCCGGAATTTGGCCACTACGTCTCGGTGGAATGCGTCGTCAGTCGTGGGGTCGTCTATCCAGTGGCGGTCACCGGGCGTTTCCCGCCCGCCGAGCCCTTCCGCGAGACCGGCTTTTTCATTCCCGCCGCCCTCGAAGAGGACCTGGGCGCGGCGGTGATCGATGCGGCTTGTCGCAGCGCGAAGGCACTCGCGATCACCCAAGGCTGTCTCCACATCGAGATCAAGCTGACCCCAGACGGGCCGCGGGTGATCGAGGTGAATGGCCGGCTCGGCGGCGGGATGTCCGAGATGCTTACCATCGCCGCAGGCATCGACTTGTATCCCGTGGCGCTGCGGCTCGCCCTCGGCGAGGACGTGCGCTTCGACGGCCAGGCGCACTGTTCGCGGGTGGGGTGGCTGTTGTATGTGCACGCCCCCTGGTCGACCCACACGATCACCGGGCTTGAGGGGATCGACGCGCTCGCGAACTGGCCGGAGGTCAAAGAGGTTGTCGTGAACCGCGGCGTCGGCAACAAGGTGGATTGGCGCGAGGGCAATCATGGGCACGTCTTCTCCGTGCTCGGTGAGGCTCGCGATCACGATCAGCTGATCGAGCTCGAGCGGCGGGTCCATGAGGAGGTTCAAATCGATGGCATCTAGGCGGGCGCGACTTGCGCGGCATGCAGGCATGTTGGCGCTCGCCGGCACGCTGCTGGCTGGATGCTCGAGTGCGGCAGCGCTCACCGCGCCGGTGATGCATGCGACCAAGCACCCGTCGCACGCGGCAGGGGCGAGCAACACCTACACGATCCAAGTCGGGGGGTTCGCTCGCAGCTTCATCGTCAACGTGCCGAACCCGCTGCCGAAGGGACCGATGCCGCTGGTCTTGATGTACAACGGCGCCGGAGGGACCGCCGCAGGGCTGCCCGGCCAGACGAACCTGCCCAAGATCGCGGACCAACACGGCATCTTGACCGCTTACCTGCAAGGCTATGACAACACCTGGAACGAGAACGCCGGCAATACGCCAGCGCACGCGGCCGGGGTCAATGACGTCAGCTTCACGCACGACGCGCTCGCCTACATCGAGTCGCACTACCCGGTGAACCGCAGCGAGATCGCCGCGGCCGGGATCTCCAACGGGGCGCTGCTTGTCGAAGATCTCGGCTGCAAGCTCGCCGGTGAGCTGGACTTGATCATGCCGGTCGAAGGTGAGCTCCCCGTATCGGTGTCGGCGACGTGCAAGCCCAGCCGCCCGGTCTCATTGCTCGAGGTGCACGGGACTGCCGATAGCGCCATCCCTTATCGTGGGGGCCGCTTTTATGGCGTGGGTGGCGGAACGACCGTGCTCTCCGCGCCCGAGAACCTCGCCCGCTGGGCATCGCTCGATCGTTGCAAGACAAGGGCGAAGAGCACCCGCCCGGCGACCAACGAGGTCACGACCGCTTACCGAAACTGCGCGCAATCGATGCGGGTCGAGCTCGTGACGGTCAACGGCGGCACCCACACCTGGCCGCCCAACTTTGGCCAGCTGGTCTGGTCCGGGCTCTCGAGCCTCCCCAAGCGGCGCTGATTCGCCCGCTTTGCCCAAAGCGCAGCGGCCGGGGCGCTCTTGCGAGGGCTATGGTCACGCGATGGCCGGGAACTTCACGACTCGTCCGCAGATCAATGGGACGCTCGGCGTCATCGCCGCGACGCACTACCTCGCAGCACAGTCCGGCATGGCGATGCTCGAGCGGGGTGGCAACGCGTTCGACGCCGCGGTCGCCGCGGGCCTTGTGCTGCACGTCGTCGAGCCCCACCAGTGCGGTCCAGGTGGCGAGGTGCCGGCAGTCTTCTACTCGGCGCGCGAGGACGAGGTGTTCGTGCTCGATGGCCAAGGGCCCATCCCCCAGGCGGCGACGCCCGCGAGGTTCTCCGAGCTCGGTCTGGATCGAGTGCCAGGGACCGGCCTGCTCGCCGCCTGCGTTCCCGGGGCGTTCGGAGCGTGGTTCGCGCTCTTGGACCGCTTCGGCACGCTGGGGCTGCGCGACGTCTTTGCTCCGGCGATCTTTTATGCAAAGGACGGGTTTCCCGCCCTCGCCTCGCTCGCGAACGTCCTCGCGACGAGCGCGAGCTTCGTCGGTATGAACTGGCCGAGCACCGAGGCCCTGTGGCTCGGCGGCGGGCTGCCCGTGCCGGGCCAGCGCCTGTGGAACCGACCGCTCGCTGAGACCTTTGAACGCATCGTGGCCGAGGGCGAGACAGCCGGTGCGGACCGCTCGGCACAGATCGAACGGGCACGGCAAGCCGTCTACGAGGGCTTCGTGGCCGAGGCGATCGACGGCTTTGTGCGCGACGTGGTCAGCGACGAAGCGGGCGAGCATGCGGGCTTGTTGCGTGGCAGCGACCTCGCGCGTTGGCGGGCGAGCTTCGAACCAGCGGTCCGTGCCCGCTACCGCGACCTCGAGATCTGCAAGACCGGGCCCTGGGGCCAGGGACCGGTCTTCCTCCAACAGCTGGCGTTGCTGGAAGAGATGGACCTTGGAGCACTCGGCCCGACGAGCGCCGAGCTGATCCACCTCGTGACCGAGGTGAGCAAGCTGGCCTTCGCCGACCGGGAGGCCTACTACGGCGACCCCCGCCAGGTCGAGGTGCCGCTCGCCGGACTGCTCGATCCGGCCTACAGCGCGGCGCGCCGCGCCCTTGTGGGCGATTCGGCGAGCCTCGAGATCCGCCCGGGCTCACCCGACGGGTTCGAGCCGCGCCTTCCTGACCTCCTCGGCCAGCTCATCAAAGAGGCGGCGCGCGGCGGCATGGACCAGGCGATCGTTCCCCGCAGCGGCATCGAGGCGGCGCGGCGCGACACGACGCACCTCGACGTCGCCGATCGCTTCGGCAACCTCGTCTCGGTGACGCCGAGCGGCGGCTGGCTCCAGGCGTCACCCACCATTCCCGGGCTTGGTTTCTGTCTCGGCACGCGGGCGCAGATGTGCTGGGTCCAAGACGGCCTTGCCTCGTCGCTACGTCCCGGCGGCCGGCCGCGCACCACGCTCAGCCCGAGCCTCGTGCTGCGCGACGGTGCCCCGTGGCTCGCCTTCGGCACACCCGGTGGGGACCAGCAGGACCAATGGACGATGTGCTTTTTCATCCGCCACGTGGAGCACGGCCTGGACCTCCAAGAGGCGATCGACGCGCCCAACTGGCACCATCAGCACGTGCCCTCATCGTTCGCGCCAAGAGACGCCCACCCCGGCGAACTCGTCGTCGAGGCGAGTGTCGGCCAAGAGGTGCTCGCCAGGCTGCGTGAGCGCGGGCACCGTGTCATCGAGGCGGCGCCCTACAGCCTGGGGCGCCTGACGGCGGTGGGCCGGCTCCCTGGCCACATGCT
Organism: Actinomycetes bacterium; assembly: GCA_021809805.1. Taxonomy (GTDB): domain Bacteria; phylum Actinomycetota; class Acidimicrobiia; order Acidimicrobiales; family Bog-793; genus JAKABX01. Next base: position 1,511 of record JAJZKA010000003.1, on the reverse strand, counting down.
GCGCGCCGCGGCCGATCCGCGCGGGGCGCAGGCCTACGCCGTCGGTCGTTGATGCCCTGGTGGTCCGGGCGAGGAATATTGCGCGCGCAACTATCGTTGCCCGTCGCGTGGAGATGGCACCGGTGCGGCGCCGTCGGGGAGGTCGGACATGCCAGCGGTAACGGTTGAGAACATCTTGGTGCTCCCTCGGGTTCCCGCGCCGGACCCGGTCGTGGCGCGACCGCGCGCGGTGCGATCGCTGACGAGCGCACCAAAGGGTCTCGAGGGCGAGGGCTTCCCCGTGCGCCGGGCCTTTGCCGGCGTGTCGATGCGGGATCTCGACCCGTTCATCCACATGGATCAGATGGGCGAGGTCGAGTATGCGCCGGGCGAGCCGAAGGGCACCCCATGGCATCCCCACCGAGGCTTTGAGACGGTGACCTACATCATCGATGGCACCTTCGTGCACCAGGACTCGAACGGCGGGGGCGGCACGATCACCAATGGCGACACCCAGTGGATGACCGCCGGTGCCGGAATCTTGCACATCGAGGCCCCGCCGCCCGAGCTTGTGGCGTCCGGCGGCCTGTTCCATGGGATCCAGCTGTGGGTCAACTTGCCCGCCGCGAACAAGTGGAACCCCCCGCGCTATCAAGACATCCGGGGCAGCGAGGCGACGCTCGCGACGACTCCGGACGGCGGTGCATTGCTGCGGGTGATCGCCGGCTCGCTCGCTGGTCAGGATGGTCCCGGAGCCACCTTTACCCCGATCACGCTCGTGCACGCCACGGTGAGCCCCGGCGCGGCGGCATCGCTGCCCTGGCCGTCGCGCTTCAACGCGTTGGCGTACGTGCTCGCTGGCCGCGGCAGCGTCGGCACCGACCGTCGGCCGATCCACGTCGGCCAGCTCGCGGTCTTTGGGGACGGCGAGGCGCTGAACCTTTCTGCAGACGAGCACCAGGACGCGGCGAGCCCGGCGCTCGAGGTCTTGCTGCTCGGAGGTCAGCCGATCGGCGAGCCCGTCGTGCACTACGGCCCATTCGTCATGAACACCCGCGACGAGATCATCCAGGCGCTTGAGGACTACCAGGCCGGCCGGCTTGGCCAGATCCCGGCGAGCGCCCTCCCGCACCGCCAGCCCGACGACGTGCGCCTTCCTGAAGCGGGGCGCTGAGCACCCTCCAAGCACCGCGCCACAAAAGCGCTCAATCGCCTCCAGTTTCACCACCTGGCCTCCATTTCCAAGGCCTGGCGCGCCAAGCCTCGCTGCGGGCTGGAAACCCGAATGGCGAACGCGCTCTCAGGTGCCCTTCAGCTCGCGTTGGCGGCGCGTGCAGAGCGACGCGTCACCATGGAGCTCGTTCGAAAAGGCGCGCTATTGGGGCGCGCTATTGGGGCACGAGTGAGGAAAGGTGGGACGGCGATGACGATGCTCTTGGTCACTCTCCCGTTGATGATGCTTGGCCTGGCGGTCGCGGTCATTCCGCTCGTGCTCGCCATCTCCAAGGAGCTCGGTCGCGACGCGAAGGCAC
>JAJZKA010000095.1 GCA_021809805.1 Actinomycetes bacterium | reverse complement strand
TGCCCCGGCGATCCACCGCGCCCGCGCCGAGCAGCCCGCGCGCCCGGTGCTCGCCGTGCTCAACCGCCTGGGCCGGGCGCGCCTTTTGGCGTGCGCGAGCTGTGGCGAGCTGGCGCGTTGCGAGCGCTGCGGCGCGGCGGTGCGCGAGGAGGCCAGCGCAGGCGAGCACCGCGTGCTCGCGTGCACGCGATGTGGCGAACAGCGGCCCTTGGTCTGCGCCCGCTGCGGCGCGGCGCGCCTCAAGGTGTTGCGGGTCGGCGCCCACCGGGCGGGGGAGGAGGTGGCGGCGCTGACCGGCCTTCAGGTCGCGGTGGTCGCCGGCGAGGGACGCGGTGAGCCGCTGCCGGCTGCCCCCGTGCTGGTCGGGACCGAGGCGCTGTTGCATCGCGCGGGGCGCGCCTCTCTCGTGGTGTTCTTGGACTTCGACCTCGATGTGCTCGCGCCGCGGCTGCGGGCGGCAGAGCACGCTCTTGAGCTCTTGGCCCGAGCGGGGCGCCTGGTGGGTGCGCGCCCAGAAGGGCGGGTGCTCGTCCAGACCCGCGTGCCCGACCACGAGGTGCTCGTGGCGGCGGGCCGCGGGGACCCGCGGGTGCTCGTCGATGCCGAGGCGGCGCGGCGCCGCCCGCTCGGGCTGCCCCCCTACGCCGTCCTCGCGCACCTGAGCGGGAAGGGCGCTGCCGTCCTCGCCGAGGCGCTGCGCCGCGAGGAGCGCCTTGTGGTCGTGCCCGTTGAGGGTGGCCAGCTCGTGCGCGCGGCCGACGGTGCGGCGCTCGCGGACGCGCTCGCCCGCCAGAAGGCGCTGGACCATGACGTGCGGGTCGCTGTGGACCCGCTCGAGTGGTAAAGGGGGGCCGCCGACCTGGGTCGAGAGCCTCGCGTGGAGTAGCTGCTATCCTCAGACTGCCGACTGAGGTTGGCCCGGCGCGGGCATCCGCTCGACCGGTTCTCCCCACCGCACGGCGGGCAGTGGCTTGCCGGCGGTCAGACGCGAAGGTTTGCGCTCCGCATGCCCGAAAAGACGGCGACCATCGCCGAGTACCGGCTCCACGAGACCGACACCGGCTCCCCCGAGGTCCAGATCGCGCTCTTGACCGAGCGCATCAACCACCTCACCGAGCACCTCAAGGTGCACCGCGGCGATCACCACACGCGCCGTGGGCTCATGAAGCTCATCGGTCATCGTCGCCGCCTGCTCGACTACGTGCGCAAGAACAACGTGGAGCGCTACCGCGATCTCATCGCGAGGCTCGGCATCCGCCGCTAGCGGTTCGCGACACCGCCGCCACCGAGCGGCGGCAATGCCGGGTGGCGCCTTCTGCCCGGCGCGCAGCAGGAGCGGCGGACGGACATCTGCCCGCCACTCTCCCACCACATGGTGCCCGCGGGTGCCAGCTGCCAGTCGCCGGGTCCTCGGCTCGATCGGGTGCTCGCCGACTGGGAACTGGCGGTGCGGGCACCTCGACCAGAGGAGTGCCATGGCGGACGCCATCACTGTTTCGGGCCCCATCAGCGGGACCGACCGCACCTTGTCCTTCGAGACCGGCAAGCTTGCCGGCCAGGCCGACGGGGCGGTGCTCGCCCGCATCGGCGACACCGTCGTGCTCGTGACCGCCACCGCCAACCGCAAGGTGCGCGAGGGCCAGGACTTCTTCCCGCTCACCGTCGACATCGAGGAGCGGATGTACGCGGCGGGGAAGATCCCCGGCTCGTTCTTTCGTCGTGAGGGCCGCGCCACCGACCAGGCGACCCTGACGGCCCGGCTCATCGACCGGCCGCTGCGGCCGTCGTTCCCCGAGGGCTTCCGCAACGAGGTCCACGTGGTCGGCACCGTGATGGCCGCCGATCTCGAGAACCCCCACGACGTGGTGGCCATCAACGGCGCCTCGGCGGCACTGATGCTCTCGGGCATCCCCTTCGAGGGCCCGATCGGCGCCGTCCGCGTCGCGTATTCGACCGATGGCGTGTGGTTGCCGCACCCCACCTACGCCGAAGGCGACGAGGCCACCTTCGAGCTCGTCGTCGCTGGCCGCGCCCTCAGCGAGGCCGCCGATGCCGACGTCGCGATCATGATGGTGGAGGCCGGGGGCACCGAGCGAGCGTGGCAGTACTACGAGGCCGGCGCGCCCAAGGTGACCGAGGAGGTCATCGCCGGTGGCCTCGAGGCCGCCAAGGTCTGGATCCGCGAGTCGATCGCCTTGCAGCGCCAGCTCGTCGAGCGGGCCGGAGCCAAGGCGACCATTGCCTATGAGACCTTCGTCGACTACTCAAGCGAGGTCTTCGACCGCGTCGTCGGCGTCGGTGCCGATGCGATCACGCGGGCAAACGCCATTACCGCGAAGACTCAGCGCAACGACGCCCTGTCCGCGGCGGCCGACGAGATCGTCGACCTGCTCGGCGAGGAATTCGCCGATCGCCAGCGCGAGGTGCGCGCCGCGGTCCGCTCCTACACCAAGCAGGTCGTGCGCCGCCGCATCGTCGAGGAGGGGGTGCGCATCGACGGCCGCGGGCCGGCCGACATCCGCCCCCTGTCTGCCGAGGTCGGCGTGCTGCCGGCGGTGCATGGCTCGGGCCTGTTCCAGCGCGGCGACACCCAGGTGCTCAACGTCACGACGCTCGGCATGCCCCGGATGAACCAGCTGCTCGACACGCTTTCACCTGACGACACCAAGCGCTACCTGCACCATTACAACTTTCCGCCCTTCTCGACCGGCGAGACCGGCTTCATGCGCGGCCCGAAGCGGCGCGAGATCGGCCATGGCCTGCTCGCCGAGCGGGCGCTCTTGCCGGTGATCCCCTCCGAAGAGGAGTTCCCCTACACCTTGCGCCTCGTCTCGGAGGTGCTGTCCTCGAACGGCTCGACCTCGATGGCCTCGGTGTGCGGTTCCACGCTCTCGCTGATGGACGCCGGCGTGCCGATCAAGGCGCCCGTCGCGGGCATCGCGATGGGCCTCGTGTTCGCGGAGGGCCGCTACACGACCCTCACGGACATCCTTGGTGCCGAGGACGCCTTCGGCGACATGGACTTCAAGGTCGCCGGCACGAGCGAGTTCGTCACCGCCCTCCAACTCGACACCAAGATCGACGGCCTGCCCGCCGACGTCCTGGCACGGGCACTGCGCCAGGCGCACGAGGCGCGGATGACGATCCTCGAGGTGATGCGCCAGGCGATCGCCGCCCCTGCGGGTCAGGTGAAGGCGAGCGCTCCGAAGATCGTCAGCTTCGAGATCCCCCTCGACAAGATCGGCGAGGTGATCGGGCCGAAGGGCAAGGTGATCAACACCTTGCAGCAAGAGACCGGGGCCGACATCGCCGTCGACGACGACGGCACCGTTGGCCGGGTCACGATCGGCGCCAAGGAGTCGACGGCCGTCGACGAAGCGCGCCGGCGGATCGAGCTGATCCTCGACCCCCCCACGGCCGAGGTGAACAAGGTCTATCCCGGCAAGGTCGTGAACATCACCAAGTTCGGGGCGTTCGTGAACCTGCTGCCAGGGCGCGACGGCCTGTTGCACATCTCCAAGATCGGTGGCGGCCGCCGAGTCGAGCGGGTCGAGGACGTCCTCGAGCTCGGCCAGGCCGTGAACGTGGTCGTCGACGACATCGACCCGCAGGGCAAGATCTCGCTCTCCCTCGTCGACGAGGCCGGCCAGCGCCTCGGCAGCCGCGAGCCGGCGGCTGAGGCCGGCGAGGCTCCGGCGGCGGACGAGGGCGGGCGTGCGGGCGGTGCACGCCGCGCCTCGTTCGAGAGCGAGTTCGCCGCCGAGCTCCAGCGCGAGTTCGGCGACCTCGGGCCGGCCGAGTCCTCGGCCGGTGGCGGCGCGGCCCGTCCCTCTCGCGGTGGCCCGCGGCGGCGCGGGGGTCCGCGGCGCTGAGCGCACCTGCCGCGGAGGCGATCAAGATCTCCGAGCTTGCCTGCGGCATCCGCCTCGTCACCGAGGCGATGCCGCAGGTCGCCTCGGCGTGCGTCGGCTACTGGGTGGGCACCGGCTCGCGCGACGAGACCGAGGCGCAGGCAGGGATCTCGCACTTCCTCGAGCACCTGCTCTTCAAGGGCACCGCGGGGCGCTCGGCCCGTGAGATCGCCGAGGCGGTCGACGCGGTCGGCGGCGACATGAATGCGTTCACGACCAAGGAGTACACCGCCTTTTACGTCCGGGCGCTGGCCGAGGACCTGGGGCTTGGCCTCGAGATTCTCGGCGACATCATGACCGCGCCGGCGCTGCGTAAAGAAGAGGTCGATGCCGAGCGCCAGGTGATCCTCGAAGAGGTGCTGATGCACCTCGACGAGCCCTCCGACGTGGTCCAGGAGCGCTTCGCCGCTGCGGTCTTTCCCGGCCACACCCTCGGGCGCGAGGTGCTCGGCCTCCCCGAGGTGATCAACTCAGTCGAGGTGCCCGAGATCCGGGCGTTCTTTGAGGGGCACTACCGGCCCGGCAACATCGTCGTGGCCGCAGCGGGCGACGTCGACCACGCCCGCCTCGCCGAGGTCATCGAGGCGCGCTTTGCGGGCGCGCCGCTGGGGGGCCCGCCCAAGCGTCACCAGCCGGGGCCCGCGCAACGCCAGGTCGACGTGCTCGGGCGGGAGACCGAGCAGGCCCAGCTCGTCCTCGGCGTGCGCGCGCCGGAGCGCCGCGCCCCCGAACGCTTCGCGCTCAACCTGCTCAACCACAGCCTCGGTGGCGGACTCTCCTCGCGCCTGTTCCAGAAGATCCGCGAGGAGCGAGGGCTTGCGTACTCGATCGTCTCAGAGCGCGTCGCCTACCAGGATGCCGGTGCGCTCGCCGTCTCGGTGGGCACCGCCCCCGAGCGCGCCGCGCAGGTCCTCGAGCTCACGCTCGCTGAGATCGCCGAGCTGGCGGCGCACGGCGTGAGCGACGAGGAGCTGGCGCTCGCCAAGTCGCATCTGCGCGCCGACACCCTGCTCAGCCTGGAGGAATCCGGGTCCCGGATGTCACGGATCGGCGCCAGCCTGCTCCTTTATGACGAGGTGCTGGCGATCGACGAGCTTGCCGCCCGCTACGAGACCGTGAGCAGCGACGAGATCGCCGAAGTCGCTGGCCGCGTCCTCGGCGGCGAGATGGTGCTCGCCGTCGTTGGCCCCTTTGAGGATTCAGCCTTTTCCGGCGTGCTCGGCTGAGCCGGTGCCGACGAGCTCGCGCACGTCGAGCACGCGGGTGACCGAGGTGGTCTCGAGCATCCGCCGGTCGTGGGTGATGAGGATCACGGTGCCGGCGTAGCGCTCGAGGGCCTGTTCGAGCTGATCGATCGCCGGGAGGTCGAGGTGGTTGGTCGGCTCGTCGAGCACCACCAAGTTGACGCCTTGGGCCTGGAACAGCGCCAGCTCCGCCCGGGTGCGCTCGCCTGGCGACAACGAGGCAGACGGCCGAAGCACGTGGGCCGCGCCGAGGCCGAACTTGGCGAGCAGCGAGCGCGCCTCGGACTGGGTGAGGCCGCTGCGGGCGACGAAGCGCTCGAGCAGGCTCGCGGCGTTCTCACCCTCGCGTACTTGGTGCAGCCGCCCGACCACGACACTCGGCCCGAGGTGCTGACGGCCCGCGGCCAGAGGGAGCTCGCCGAGGAGGGCCTGGACGAGGGTCGTCTTGCCGCTCCCGTTCGGCCCGGCGACGCGCAGGCGCTCCGCCCAGCGCAGTTCGAGGTCGACGGGGCCAAGGCGGAAGGCGCCGCGCTCGATCACCGCGCCTTCGAGGCGCGCCACGACCGAGCCGGAGCGCTCGATCTCGCCGATCGAGAAGTGGAGCTCCCAGCCTTCAAAAGGCTTGTCGAGCGGTTCGAGCTGTTCGATCGCCCGCTCGGTTCGCCGGGCCCGCTGGGCGAGGCGCTCGGTGCGGTTGACGCGGAAGCCCCGCTGCGCCTTGTCGTTGTCCCGTGGTGCCCGCTTGTCGTGGCGCACCCCCGAGGTCGCCCAGTCCCGCTCCCGTCGCGCCCGTGAAGCGAGCTCGGCGCGTTGGCGCTCGAAGCGGGCGAAGTCCTCCTCGCCATGTCGCCGGGCCGTGGCGCGCTCGTCGAGGTAGGCGGCAAAGCCGCCCTCGAAGGCTCGGGCGGTGTGCTCGTCGGGATCGAGCTCGAGCACGCTCGTCACCACCGCCTCGAGCAGCGCCCGGTCGTGGGAGACGATCGCGGTGGGCTGGCGTTTCGCGAGGAGGAAGGCCTCGAGGCGTGCCAGACCGTCGAAGTCCAGATCATTGGTCGGCTCGTCGAGCAGCAAGACGTCGAAGCGGCTGAGAAGGACCGCCGCCAGCGCGACGCGCGCCAGCTGGCCGCCCGACAGCGCTGCGGTCGGCGTGGCCAGCAGAGAATCGGGCAGGCCGAGCTCGGTGAAGGTCGAGGCAACCCGTGCCGGAAACGTGTCGACGCCGAGCGCGCCGTAGGTGTCGAGCGCGTCCGCATAGCGCTCGCCGGCACCCTTCTCGCCGACGGCCAACGCTTGAGACGCCTGCTGGAGGGCCACCTCGGCGGCGGCCGCACCCGTCCGGCGCCCGAGCAGATCTTCGACCGTCTCGCTCGCTCGCCGCCGATGCTCCTGGTCGAGCAGCCCGATCCGGGCCTGCGGTGGCGCCTTGTCGATGCGGCCCCGGTCCGGCGTGAGGGTTCCCGCGATCAGCGCGAGCAGCGTCGACTTGCCCGCCCCGTTCGGCCCGACGACGCCAAGGCACGTCTCGGGCGCGATCATCACCGTGACATCGTCAAGGACGCGGCGTTCGCCGCGGTCGAATCCCACATGGTCAAGCGCGACAGCGCAGGGCACGCGTTCAGGCGACACAGGCGACCTCCAGAGACCAACCGGGGACGGGGGACTGGAGGCTCAGCGCACGAACCCAGCCTATCCGCGCGCCGCCGAGGGCGAGACCGCCGCCCTCGGCACGTTGGGGAATGCCTTACGCGATGCGCCGGAGCTCGGTCTCCTCCATCTGGTGGGCCTCGTCATCGAGCTTGCGGCGCAAGCTGGCGAGCGAACCAACCAAGGCATCAAGGATCAGCGCGGCGCCCGCCACTGCCGCGCCGGTCAGGGTCACGCCGACCCAGCCGTAGCGGAGGCCGGTGATGTTCCACGCTCGCCACATGTCGAGGTTCGCCAACCACGCCAACCCGATGCCCCAGAACAGCGCGACCGCGACCCGCAGCTCCCGCAGGCGTTGGTACGCGCGAATTCCGAGCATCGTGAGGGCTACAACCCCGAAGGCAAAGAGGATGAACAGACCCAAGAAGGTCATTGTCGGCACCTCCAATGCATTCAACGCGAGACGCCATCCGGCGCCTCTCGCGTAGGCAAGAACGTCGCGCGCTACGTGCGTATTCCCGTCCGCATTGGTTGCTTGCGCTGAACTATCGGCGGCACGCGCTCATTTGGGCGCTCAGGCGACCGGCTGAGAGTAGCGTACGAAAATGGTGAGAATCGGCGTCTTCGGCGCGCTGGGCAAGATGGGCGCGACGGTGTGCGAGGCGGTCCAGGCCGCGCCCGACCTCGAGCTTGCCGGCGCCGTCGACCCGGCGCATGCCGGGGAACAGATCGAGCCGGGGATCATCGTCGGCGCGGACCCCGCCGACTGGCGTCGCAGCGGTGTCGAGGTGGCGATCGACTTCACCGACGCGAGCGCCGCATCCGTCAACCTTGCCTGGTGCGCCGAGAACGGCGTGCACGCCGTCTCGGGGACGACCGGCCTGTCAGCGGACACGATCGCTGAGCTGCGGCGGCGCTTCAACGTGCCTGGCGCGCCGAACGCCGTCATCGCGCCGAACTTCGCGATCACCGCGGTCCTCCTCGTCCGGCTCGCCGAGCTGGTGGCGCCGCACCTCGAGGGGGTCGAGGTGATCGAGCTCCATCATGACCAAAAGCGGGACTCGCCCTCGGGCACGGCCATCGAGACGGCAAACCGCATTGCCGCGGCGCGAACTGCCGCAGGCGCCGGGCCCTTTTCGCCTGACCCGACCGAGCAGGAGCGCCTGCCGGGGGCCCGAGGGGCACGTGGGGCGGGCGGGATCGCCATCCACGCCGTCCGCCTCCCCGGACTCGTCGCCCACGAGGAGGTGATCTTCGGTGCCCTGGGCCAGAGTCTGACCCTTCGCCAGGACTCCTACGACCGGCGCTCGTTCATGCCCGGGGTGCTGCTCGCCGCGCGCAGGGTCGCTGCGACGCCTGGGCTGACCTACGGTCTCGAGCCGCTGCTCGGACTGTGAGCGAACCCGCGAGGGCCAAGATGCCCGCGGCTAGCCTCAAGGTCGTGTCCTGTGCTCCTCAGTCTCCGCCCTTTGGCCGGGTGCTCACCGCGATGGCGACACCTTTTGACGCCGAGGGCCGCGTCGATCTCGACGGGGCGGCGCGCCTCGCCAAGGCGCTCGCCGCTTCGGGGTCCGAGGCGCTCGTCGTGACGGGGTCGACCGGCGAGGCGCCCACCCTCGAGGACTCCGAGCGCGACGAGCTGTGGCGGGCCGTGATCGAGTCGATCTCCATTCCGGTGCTCGCCGGGTCGACCTCGAACGACACCGCCCACTCCGTGGTGCTCACGCGTCGTGCCGAGGCGGCGGGCGCGGCGGGGATCCTGGCGGTCACCCCGTACTACAACCGGCCACCCCAGAGCGGGCTGAAGGCGCACTTTTCCGCGATCGCGGGCGCGACGAGTCTGCCGGTGATCCTCTACGACATCCCCATCCGCACGGGGCGCAAGATCGCCAGCTCGACGATCCTCGCCCTCGCCCATGAGGTGGCCAACATCATCGGCCTGAAGGACGCGGCCGGCGATGCGCCGGCGACGGCGCGCCTTTTGGCGGAGGCGCCGGCGGGTTTTGCCTGCTACGCCGGCGATGACGGGATGACGCTCCCACTCCTTTCAATCGGCGCGGTTGGCCTGATCGGCGTAGCCACGCACTGGGCTGGGCAAGAGTTCGCCGAGATGATCGACGCCTTTCTCGCCGGCGATCTCGCCACGGCCCAACAGTTGCAGCGTGCCTTGCTCGCGAGCATCGCGTTCGAGTCGAGCGATGATGCGCCGAATCCGATGCCGGTCAAGGTGATGCTCGGCGTGATGGGCCTGCCAGGCGGTCCGTGCCGCCTCCCGCTCGGCGAGGGCCCAGCGGACCTCGCGGCGCGCGCGAAGGCCGTGCTTGCCGAGCTCGACGTGTGGCGCGAGCAGCGGGGCAACCGTGGCTGAGCCCGTCCGCGTCGTCTTCCTCGGCGGCCTCGGCGAAATCGGCCGCAACTGCGCCGTCATCGAGCAGGGCGGCCAGCTCGTCGTCCTCGACTGCGGCGTCATGTTCCCCGATCCCGAGATGCCCGGGGTCGACCTTGTGCTCCCCGACTTCGGCTACCTGCGCAGCCACGCCGAGCACATCGCCGGCATCGTCTTGAGCCACGGTCACGAGGACCACACCGGCGGCCTCGGCTTCTTGTTGAGAGAGGTGAGCGCTCCGGTCTACGGATCGGCCCTCACTTTGGGCCTCGCCCGTTCGCGCGTCGAGGAGGCAGGCATGAGCGGGGCCGAGCTCGTGGCGGTCGCGGACGGCGAGCGCCGCCGGATCGGCCCCTTCGATGTCGAGTTCCTCCCGGTCACGCACTCAGTGCCGCACGGCTTTGCTACGGCGTTCCACACCGCCCAGGGCGTGATCTTGCACTCTGGTGACTTCAAACTCGACCTGATGCCGGTGGATGGGCGTCGCACCGACCTCGCGCGCATCGGACAGCTCGCCGCCGGCGAGGGGATCCGCCTGCTGCTCGCCGATTCGACGAATGCCGAGGAGCCTGGCTTCACGCGCTCGGAGCGCAGCGTGGGAGAGACCTTCCGCCAGCTGTTCGTCGAGCACGCCGGCAAGCGCTTCATCGTGGCCTGCTTCGCAAGCCATATCCACCGCATCCAGCAGGTTGCGGAGTCGGCGGTGGCGAACGGGCGCAAGATCGCGCTGCTCGGCCGGTCGATGCTGCGCAATGTGGCGATCGCTCGCGAGCTCGGCCTGCTCAACTTGCCGGATGCGGCCTTCGTCGACATCGAGCAGGTGCCCTCGCTCGCGCCCGGTGAGGTCTGTGTCATCTCGACGGGCTCGCAAGGCGAGCCGATGTCTGCACTGTCGCTGCTCGCCTCGGGCGAGAACCGGCGGCTGTCGGTGGAGGAGGGCGACGTCGTCATCTTGTCGAGCCACGCCATTCCCGGGAACGAATGGGCCGTGGGAAGGGCCATGGACGGCCTGGCGCGCCGGGGTGCCGAGGTGATCCACTCCCAGATCGCCCACGTGCATGAGTCCGGCCACGCGAAGCAGGGCGAGCTTGCCACCTTGCTCGCGGTTGCCCGGCCGCACGCCTTTGTCCCCGTGCACGGTGAGTATCGCCACCTGCTCCGTCACGCCCGGCTGGCGATCGAGATGGGGGTGCCCGAAGCGCAGGTGCTCTTGTGCGAGGACGGCGATGTCTTGTCGGTGACCGACGAGGGCATCGACTTCGACGGCGAGGTGCCTGCCGGCTACACCTATGTGGACGGCACCGTCGGAGGCGTGGGGACCGCAGTGCTGCGCGATCGGCGCGTGCTCGCCGAGGAGGGCGTCGTTGTCGTCATCGTCACCGTCGACGTCCGCACGGGCGAGCTCATCACCGGCCCCGAGATCATCACGCGGGGTTGGGTGCACGCGGCTGAGGCCGACGAGCTGATCGAAGACGCCCGCATTGCCGTCTCCAAGGCGGTCGCGGAGGCGACGAGCGGCGGCCAGCTCGAGACCGACGCGCTGCGTCGCGCCATCCGCCGTGCGACGGGCCGGCTGGTCAACGAGCGGACCAAGCGCCGGCCGATGATCGTCCCGGTGGTGATGGAGGCCTAGCCAGCGCTGCCTCCCGCCCGATCCGGCGGAGCCTGCTGGTGCGCCTGCGTCCCGGGCGTCGGCGCGAGACGGACGTGCGGGCGCGAGGTGGCGACCGGGCTCTTCTCGCCCGCTTTGTCGCCGCGCGCGGTGATCGAAAGACAAGCTTGTGGATCTGCACCCCTCGAGGGATTCGGGCGCTCGGGCGATGACTCAGGGGCGGTCGGTGCCGAGCGTGGCTCGCGCCAGTATCTCGTGATCAAGCCGGATCCCTCGAGGCCTTCCATGCCGGGCGGCTTTGGCCGCGATGCGTTCCTCGTCGATGACGCCGTCTGCGGGTCACCTGTTCGGCCGGTCACCGTGCAGCAAAGAACAACCGCTGAAGGTCTGCCTCGCGGTGTTGAACCCGAGAGTGCTGCTCAGCCTGTTCTCCGAGGACACCTGGCAGCTGAGAAGCGAGCGGGCCCCCGGGGCGTGACATAAGGGAACGACACCTTGACGCCAGGCGTCATCCAGTGTGGCCGGCTCTCACCCTCTCCGTGCCAGCTCTCCGGTCGGTCATCTCCCGCGAGGACCCGGACCAGAACTACGCCTTTTCGGCGCGGCCGACAACCGCATGCTCTGACGGGCCCGTTGCAACAAGGTCAGGGGCCCGAGTGCTCGGTTTGCGCGCCGCCCGGTGGCTTGCCGGCTGCGGAGCTGATCTGCCCTTGAGGTGCCTGACGGGGTCGAGGAGCAGACCTTCCTGGCCAAAAAGCGCCGTGTCTTTCGCGTCGGGGTCCAGCTGGCATCGACCCCCGCTTCGCTCGCAGTGGGGCGATCGCTACAGCTGACCCGGTCGCCAGCATCGAGCCAAGGTGCCCGGTGTGCATCGGATGCATGCGGCGGCCGTTTTGTCCCGGCCGCCGACGCCGCGACCACACGGCCGTGTCGCTGACCGCACCACGTTTCGCTGGTGCGGTCGCGCTCGTTCACTGAGGTGCTCCAGGCGCCTGGCTGACGCGCCCGGAGCGCTCGCCCACGACGCGCCGGGCGGGCGCCCCGGGAGTCCGGGACGCCCGCCGGTGCGGCCGAATCGGTCCGCCTACAGCTGGGGCGCGAAGGCCACGATCGGGCCGTTATGCCGCTGGCCGGCCGAGGAGCCGTAGTAGCGGGCCTGGCCGAAGTTGAAGACGTTGCCCGCCCGGGTGACGATCCAGTAGCCGTAGCCGTCGCGACTCGGGGCGAAGGCCACGACCGGTGGGACCCGACGCCCAGCCACCGAGCCGACGAAGTGCGCGTCGCCGAAGGGGTAGACGTTCCCCGCCCGGGTCACGAGGTAGTAGCCGTTCCCGTCGGGGGTGGGCGCGAACGCCACGACCGGCGGGATGCGGCGACCGGCCTTGGCACCGTAGAAGTGGGCGCTGCCGAAGGAATAGACGGCGCCGTTACGAGCCACGAGCCAGTAGCCGTGCCCATCGGGTGCCACGGCGAACGCCACGATCGGCGGGTGTCGCTTGCCGGCCATCGAGCCGTAGAAAGGAGCGCCGCCGCGGTTGAAGACGTTCCCCGCCTCGGTCACGAGGTAGTAGCCGTGCCCGGTCGGCGAGATGCCGAAGGCGACCGTGGGCGTGCGCAGGTGCAGCGGGGCGATCGATCCCTGGAAGCGCGCGTTGCCGTAGCTGTACACGGCGCCGAACGAGCTGACCAGGTAGTAGCCCTTGCCGCCGGGCGTAGCCGCCATCGCCACGATGTGGCTGGGGTGCTGAGGGCGGTATGCGGGGAGCGGGCGCGCGCTTCCCTTGAAGAGCACCTCGCCGTTACCGGTCGCGTACCAGTATCCGGTTGCACCGGGCGGCGGCGCGATGACGAGCTGGAACTGCTGGCTGACCTTCGGGCCGACCCCGTTGCTCGCGCTGATCGTGACGCGGTAGGTGCCCGCCGCGGTCAGCGACGGCGTGCCCGAGATCGTTGCCGTGCCGTTGTTGGCGGCGTGGAAGCCCACGCCGGCAGGCAGCGTCCCGGATTCGGTGAGGCTCGGGGTCGGGTTTCCCTGGGCACTCACCGTGAAGCTCAGCGAGTTGCCGGCCCGGCCGTGCACGCTCGTCCCGCTGGTGAAGTGCGGTGCGGTCCTGGTGGGCTGGCTGACCTCGTGGAACAGCACCGTCGAGTTCGTCGGCCCGGTGGGGGACAGCCCGCCGAAGATCAAGACACGCGCCGGGCCGAGACGCACGGCGTTGGCGTCGGCGATCGCGAGTGGCAGGGAGGCGATGGTCTGCCATTGTCCGGTCGAGTCCTTGAAGATCGCCGCACTGGTGCTCGGGGTGAGCGCCGCAGTGGTTGCGCCGCCGGCATAGAGCACCGAGTGGTTGCCCAGCCGGGTCGCCGTCGCCCCGAAGGAGGCGAAGGGGCTGTCCGCAAAGCGGCCCCAACGGTTGCCGTAGGGGTAGAACACCTGGGTTGCGGCGCTCGGCACGCCGCCCGGTTGGGTCTCACCGCCCACGACCAGCACTTGTCCGTTCGACAGGCGCGTGACCGCGGCCTTGGCAACCGGCACGGGCATGCCCGGGGAGCTCTGCCAGCTGCCGCTCCCCGGGTGGTAGCGGTACGTTGCGCCACTCACCGTGCCGGGAGCACCGGCGCTCTTGGCGATGCCGCCGGCGATGAGCGCCTGGCCGCTCGGCAGGACCGCCGAGGCGGAGTCACCGAGCGCGCTCGGTAGCGCAGCGGTCGCGCTCCACTTGCCCGTGGCCGGGTTGAACAGGGCGGCATCGGCGATCGAGCGCCCGGCCGGCCCCGGGGTATCGAAGCCACCCGCATAGAGGACCTGGCCGTTGCGCAGGAGCACGGCGCTCGCGCCGTAGCTCGCAACGGGCAGGTTCCCCGTCGGAGAGAAGGTGCCCTGCGCCGGGTTGTACACGGCGCTCGTGGCCGTCGCCGTCAGGCCGCCGTTGTAGCTCGTGAGGCCGCCGGCAACCAGCACGTTGCCGTTGTAGAGGCGGACCATCGTGGCATCGGCCACCGGTACCGGCAGCGAGCCCGTTCCGCTCCACGTGCCCGTTGAGGCGTTGTAGCGCTCTGCGGTGCGAATCGGGGTGCCAACGGGATCCTCTCCCCCCGCGACCAGGACCTGGTCGTTTTGCAGGCGCACGGCGACCGCACCCGTGCGGACACCGCTGAGGGCACCGGTGGCCGTGAACGTGGGCGTTGTCGTGGTCGCTGCGGCGGCTATGCCGCCTGCTCCCGTCGCGAGCCCGAGGCCGCTGAGCACGGCCACGGCGGCCACGCCGAGCCGCCAACGACGTCGCGGTCGGCGTGCACCGGCGGCGCAAGTGCCGCGCAGCTGCGATTCGTGCATCCATTTCCTCCTCGGTCGATCGGCGCGTCGCATTGCCTCGTCCGAGGTGGCGGCCCACCGGCTTGTAGAGAGCATTGCCCTCCTCTCACCACCCCATACCCAGAGAGGGTTGCCCCTTCGTGAGCGGACTGTGAAGAAACCGCAAAGTTCGCCGATCCGAGCGCCGAGCCGTGGGTGGAGTTAACGTTGTTGCTGAAGTGGCCAAAGTGTCGACTCCGTCTCGTAGCCGCACGCCGGCGAAGGCCTCGCGGCCGACCGCGAAGGCGCGCCAGGGTGCTGGCGCGCCTTCGACGGGCGCCCGGCGTAGCGCGCCGGTTCGCCGCCGGGCAGCCCTCAAGGGACGCGGCACCGGGCAGGGCATGCTCGGCCGCTTGGCGGGCGCCCTCGCCCGGCAGCCCGATGAGGTCTGGGGCTTCGTCCTGATTGTCATCGGTGTGCTCTTGGTGCTCGCCTGTTACGTCGACGTGCTCGGCCTCGTCGGTCGCGAGGCCCGCCGTTATGGCGCGCTTGGCCTCGGCTGGGGCCTCGACGTGCTCCCGCTCGGCGCACTGGTCG
>JAJZKA010000094.1 GCA_021809805.1 Actinomycetes bacterium | reverse complement strand
GATCGGTATACAACTCAATGTGCAAGGTGTATCGCTGCCGACCTGGCAGGCGGACCAGGCGCTCGGTGACTACCAGCTCACGTTGAATGTCGGCAACTCCGGACCTAGCCAGTACTACATCTACAATGGTCTGCTGAACGACCAGCTTTCCGCTCCCGTGGGCAAGACAGCGACAGGCGATCTAGAGCGCTGGACGAGCGCTGCAACTCAGAAGCTGCTTCAACAGTACGAGCAGGGAACTGCGGCGCAGCAAACGGGCGCTATCCAGGGCCTCGAAGCAATCGTCGCCAAGGACGTGCCCTATATTCCACTGATCAACCAGTCGGGATGGTTCCAGTACTCGACCCGCCAGTTCACCGGCTGGCCCACGGCAGCTAATCCCTATGCGCAGGGCTCGCCTAATGGGCTGAACGCAGAGGTCGTCGTTCTGCACCTCCGGCCGCGCGGTTGAGGCTCCGGATTCGTAACGGTCGGTGAGAGGACGCTTTAACTGTCCGAGACAGCCCCTCCGAGTGCCTGACCCCCTCGGAGGGGCTGCCGTCCTGGTGAGCCCGCGCCGTCAAGTCGGCGCATAGGGGGTCCGACAATGGTTTATCTGCTCCGGCGTACTGTCTTCTATGTGCTCACGGCGATCATCGCCTTGAGCATCAACTTCTTCATCCCGCGCCTGATGCCTGGAAATCCCATCGACAGCTTGCTGGCGCGTTTCAGCGGCAGGGTCACGCCACGGACCCTTGCCTCATTGAACGCGCTGTTCGGCTTGCAGCATCACGAGGGTCTCTGGGGCCAATACTTCGCCTACTGGCGTGCGCTGCTTCACGGTAACCTCGGGATCTCGTTCACCTACTTTCCGACGGCGGTGTCGCACGTCATCGGCGCGAGCCTTCCGTGGACCTTGGTACTCGTCGGCCTTTGCACCGTCTTGAGCTTTATCGTCGGCACCGCGGTCGGTTGCATCGTAGGGTGGAAGCCCGGCTCTTTTCTGGACAATCTGCTGCCGCTTACAACGTTCTTCTCATCGATTCCCTACTTCTGGCTAGGACTGATCGCCCTGTTCGTCTTCAGCGGGCTGCTCCATTGGCTGCCGGTTTCTGGCGCCTACGACAGCTCAGTGTCGATCGGATGGACCTGGAGCTTTATCGCATCGGCCCTTGACCATGCCATCCTGCCAGCGGCCACGCTGGTGATTTCGACGATCTCGTTCTGGCTGCTACGCATGAGGAACATGATGGTTACAACCCTTGGAGAGGACTACATTCTTCTGGCGGAAGCGAAGGGCCTTTCTCGGATGCGCATCATGGCCATGTACGGCGCCCGCAACGCGATTCTTCCCAATATTGCTAGTTTCGCAATGGCTCTGGGTTTCGTCGTCACAGGATCGATCCTGCTCGAGGTCGTGTTTTCCTACCCGGGTATTGGCTTTGTGCTGTACCAGGCGGTCTCGAACGAGGACTACCCTTTGATGCAAGGTATTTTCCTCGTCGTGACCCTCGTCGTCCTGCTGGCGAACTTCCTCGCGGACTTTTGTTACATTCTCCTCGATCCCCGTGCTCGGGATGAGGCCTGACGGTGAGCGCCATTAGCGGTGGGGCCGCACCGGTGCCGGTCGGAACACGCGTCGGCAGCAAAAAGAGATATGCCGCCGCGAGGCAATCGCGAGATCGCTTCGTGAGGTTTTGGCGTCGCCTGACCCAGTCGCGCAAGACCTTCGCCGGGCTCGTGATCCTGCTTATCTTTCTCCTCATAGCGCTCTTCGGACCGTGGATCGACTCGCAGAGCCCCTCCGCGATGTCCGGTGCCGTCCTACAGGGTCCGTCGACCGCGCACTGGCTTGGGACGACCCAGACGGGACAGGATGTCGCTGCCCAGCTCCTCGACGGGACGCGCTTTACCCTCCTGGTCAGCTTCGGCGCAGCAGCAGTTGCCACCGTGATTGCACTGATTATCGGCATCGGCGGGGGGTACCTGGGAGGGATCGGCGGCGAGGTGCTCTCGATGCTCTCCAATTGCTTTCTCGTCATCCCCGCGCTACCGCTCGTCATCGTGCTCGCCGGCTACCTGCCGAACAAAGGCGGGATCTCGCTCATTCTCGTCCTCGCGCTCACCGGATGGGCCTGGGGAGCGCGAATTCTTCGCGCCCAGACACTTTCCCTACGGCGGCGAGACTTTGTTCTCGCGGCTCGGGTTGCTGGCGAGCGTAGTTGGCGCATCCTTTTCTCGGAGATCCTGCCCCACGTCATGCCGATCGCCGCGTCCGGCTTTGTCTTCACGGTGATCTTTGCCATCGTTACCCAATCGTCGCTCGCATTTCTAGGCCTCGGGGACGTCACTACTTGGAGCTGGGGAACTATGCTTTATTGGGCTCAGAACAACTCGGCGCTGGGCCTCGGAGCGTGGTGGTGGTTCGTGCCACCAGGGCTGTGTATCGGGCTCGTTGGGATGGCGCTCGCACTGATTAATTTCGGGATTGATGACTTTGTCAATCCCCGCCTCCGCGTGACTGATCTCCGCCGCCGCGGGCGACGGGCAGCACGGCTGAGCGTCGCCGAGGTTCTTGCGCCCCATGCCAGCGACTCCGCGGTTGTCGAGGCGGTGGGCAAGTGACGAACAGGGAGCCGGTGGCGGCTAACAGTGCCCTACCGCGGGGAGCCACCATCGAGGTGGATCCGCTGCGTCGTAACCAGCGGCCCGCGAGCGATCGCTTTGAGCCTCTTGTCGAAATCCAACATCTCACCGTCGAATACGGGGTCGGCGCGGTAGCAGTGAGCGGATTCGACCTCACGATCGGACGCGGTGAGATCGTCGGGATCGTGGGGGAATCGGGATCGGGCAAATCAACACTTGCGTACGCGGTGATGCGTCTATTGCGCGAGCCTGCGCACATTCGTGAGGGGCGGATTCTTTACTACCAAGGCGATAGCGCGACCGAGCTGCTGGCGGTCGAACGCGACCAACTGCGCGCCCTACGCTGGTCCGAGCTCGCAATCGTCTTCCAGTCGGCAATGAACGCTCTCAACCCGGTCATGACGCTCCACGCGCAGATCGATGATGTGCTGCGCGCTCACGATCGCACACTGACCAGGACGTCCCGGCGTGAGCGTGGCGAGGAGCTTTTCAAGCTCGTCGGGATACCGTTGGACCGCTTACGGGCCTACCCTCACGAGCTCTCAGGCGGCATGCGGCAGCGTGCCTTGATCGCGATCGCCTTAGCGCTCAAGCCGAATCTCTTGATCATGGATGAGCCGACGACCGCTCTCGATGTGGTGACGCAGCGGCAGATCCTCGATGAGCTGCTCCGACTACGCGCCGAACTCGGCTTCTCGATGATGTTCGTGACCCACGACCTCGCGTTAATCATGGATATCGCGGATCGGATTGTTGTGATGTACGCCGGGCGGGCGGTCGAGGCGGGCGGGCCCGAGGACCTGCTTCGCGATCCGCGCCATCCATACACGATTGGCCTGCTCAATTCCTTTCCCACCGTAAGCGGCCCGAAGCGACGCCTGACCGGCATCCCTGGTTTCCCACCAAACATTGCAGAGCTGCCGCAAGGTTGCGCCTTCCATCCGCGCTGTGATCGCGCTCTCGACGTGTGTCGCCAGCAAGTGCCGACCTTTACGGTAGAAGAGGGTTCGAACCGGGGAGTGCGCTGCTGGCTCCACGGCGCGAGCACCACTCTTGGCGCCGAAGCATCGGTCGCGGAAGAACAGTGTGAGCCCGCCAAGCTCGCCCGTAACCAAGGATCGGATATGGACCGGGGTCGATCAAGTGGTCCCTGAGCCGGAGGCAGCGAGCCGCATGGACAATCCGCAGGAAGTAGCAGGTCCGCCGCTACTCGACGTTGTCAACGTGTCCAAGCGGTTCGTGGTGCGGGGATCGCGTCAGAGTGTGACGTGGCGCCGGCACCTCACTGCGGTCGACGGCGTTTCCTTTTCGCTGCGGGCCGGAGAAATCACCGCGCTCGTGGGCGAATCCGGTTCAGGAAAGTCAACGGTCGCTCGCATGCTCTCGCGCCTGGAAACGCCTTCGGGAGGCTACGTAAATCTCCATGGAGAGCGGGTACGCTTCGGAGTACCGGGCGGACGCCGCGCCTATCTGCGACAGGTCCAACTGATCTTTCAGGATCCGTTCGCTTCGCTGAATCCGGTCCACACCGTGCGGTACCACCTAGAGCGGCCCTTGCGAGTCCACCAGCACCTCCGCAGCCAACAGGACGTCGAGCGTGGGGTCGCGGCACTGCTGGAGGAGGTACATCTGACTCCTCCATCTCGATTTATCGACTGCTATCCGCATCAACTCTCCGGGGGTCAGCGTCAGCGGGTCGCAATCGCCCGCGCCCTTGCGGTCGGACCGAAAGTGGTGCTCGCCGACGAGCCCGTCTCCATGCTCGACGTGTCGATACGTCTGGGCGTGCTGAATCTGCTCGCACAGCTCGTTGAGGAGCGAGGGCTCGCGCTGATGTACATCACCCACGATATTGCCTCTGCAAGATATTTCGCCGCCACGACCCACGTCATGTATTCCGGTCAGCTGATCGAAAGCGGCCCTTCGGAAGATGTCACCCAGTCTCCACGCCACCCATACACCCAGCTGCTGCTCGAGTCGAGCCCGGATCCCACGCGCTCGCGCAAACGGATACCCCTCAGTGCGCTGGAAGTCGCGCATGGGAACATCGGGACGGGTTGTCGCTTCCAACCCCGCTGCCCATATGCCATGCCGCGCTGCGCGGAAGAAGCATCGCCTCGACAGGCGGTGGGTGGGACGCACTGGGCAGCGTGCTGGCTCTTGGCACCGGTACCAGCCGACGGCCAGTAGCTCACGAAGCCTGGATGTTGTTGGAAAACCCGCGCGTTCGGGTCGTCGACGTGCAGGAGGTCGCCGACAGCGAACTTTCCCCCTTGCAAGTCCTTTTACCCGGTCGTGATGTGCGCTCGGGCTCCTGCCGGGGCGCAACGCCTTACTCGGCAACCACACCAGGGAGTGCGAGAGTTCCCGCATCGGCTACCGCTTCCGCCCTCGGACACAAGGGTCAGATACATCAAGCACATAACCACCGGCCGCGCTCGTAGACCTTCTTGGTCACGCGTCGATCCATAAATAGCGGTACGGGGTCCACATTGAGGTTGAGATGCCGAAGTTTCACTGCCGTGTTTATGGTGCCGCGTTTCTCCTCGCGCCTCTCCGGCGATGATTGAACTCTTCGGATTCGGGTGTCGACCTCTGCGGCAAGGCGGCTGAACTCGCCATCAGAGTTCGAGTGTCCGACAATGCCCATGGACTTCACGAGGTCCACGCGCCTCGTCGAGACGCCCTCGACACAGGCCTGGCACATTACTGGTCCAAGGGCCTGTTCGGTGCGTCAATGGCTCGAGGCTGTCCATGCCTATGCCAATCGTGGTGGGACGGTACCCTTCCTCAACCGGGGGTCATTTCACGTAGGATGCGCTATCACTGCCTGGAAGCACTCGGGTCAATCGGGCTGTGCCTTGCGTGCCGTTGGCATGATGACTGGCGTGCGGTCGTCGCGGGGGTTGAAGGACATTCCTTCAAGGTCGGCTCGCACGTTGGTGAGGCACATCGCGAGCGGATCGAGGTAGTCCAGGCGACCGGCCTCGATCCGAAAGGCGCGGTCGTGTCCCGGATAGATTACCTCGGCGAGCGCGACCAGCTTGCGGACCGAAGCATTGGCTCGCTCCTCGTCGAAGAACACGAGCGCATTGCGTCCCTCCAGCGCGACCCGGCCGTCCTGGATCGCGTCGCCGGTGACTATGGCGGCGCCTTCCGCAGTGGCGACCGCCACCGCGAGGGTCCCCGGGGAGTGTCCCGGCGCCTCGACGATCGTGACCCCTCGAGCGACTTCGTCGCCTTCGGTGACTTCTACGATCGGATTACGGTCCAAGATCGCGGTGGTCCATGGCGGCGTCGCATGGTCCAAGGGGTGCGGCGCGCGGGCGTAGCGCAGCTCGGCCGAATGCAGGAGGACGCGGGCCGCTGGGAACAACGACACGTTCTGCACGTGATCCCAGTGCGCGTGGGTTAAGACGACCGTATCGATGTCGGATGGCGAGAGCCCTCGCGACACGAGTGCCTGCCGAAGCGCCTGATGACGGCCGACATGTCCGGTGTCGATCACGATACGCCTGGTACGACCGTCTGACCCCGTCGCTTCGACGAGGTTGACGGAGCAGAAGGCGATCTCACCCTGGTCGGTGCTGATCATGCTGCCCGGAAGCAACGTCTCGATCCGCGGGGCCGCGGCCGGCGTGGGCTGGGTCATGCGCCGAGTCGATGCACTGGGCTCAGACGCACCCGCTCTGCTACTGCCCCGAGCCAACGACGTACGCAAAGGCGACTCCCCTGACGCCGCTCCCCCGGGTCGTCATCACGGCAGACCGAATCGAGCATTGGTTAGTCCCCCCAAGGCGACCGCCACCGCCGCCCCCGTCATGGGTCCCGGCGGCAGGCATGCACCAACTCGCCCGCTCGCTCGAAACCGCTCCAGTTCCTCGACGAACGACCCCCAGTCAAGCACGTCCAGGCGAAGGTCGACGGACTCAAACACGAGCTCGCATGACGACTCGTGCAGCGGTGATCTCGTCAGATGGGGTGACGTTGAGGGTCGTCTGCCGGTCCGAAGGGACCACCTTGGACACAACGGCCGCCCTGCACGCCCCGGCGGTGATGTGACGCTGGACGTCGTTTGCTCGGCGACACAGGGTCGTCACAGAGCTGCTCACATGGGTTGCCTCGCGAGGCGCAGCGATCGGCGCGTCCGGGTTCCAGACGGCGGGTACTAAGCCAGCCGTGATGGGGCACTGGGCCGTCTTTGGATCGACACCTGTTGCACGTGCGGCCGGTCATTCAGCGTGGCCCTGCAGCCAGCGCCCGAGCACGCCGTTGGTCTCGATCTCCGGCACTTCCCCGCACGCGGACACCCCCTGTCTGGTGGGGCACCCGGCCGAACGACGGTCCGGCTGGAGGTGCCGGGGCATCGGGTGGTCCCATGGCCAGAAACCGCCCCCCAGCTGGCCCCATACGACCCGCAGAGGACACCTTGCATCCGGGTCCGAGCGCGACCGCGACGTCGTGTCGGGCTCGCGCCACAACAGGCGTCCACTCCCGCGTCACCGGCGACGCAGGGGTGTGGCGCATCGGTCGCCGCTCTCCGAGCCCATCGCCCGGCGTGCCAAATCGCATCGTCCTCGACGCCAATGCGGTGGCAGCCGATCGCGGGGACGAGCACGGTCGCGCCGAGAAGTCTGGACTTGACGCCGTGGTGACCAAGCTTCCGGCGCGCAACCCACCGCACCGGTGGTGATCCTCGCGCTCGAGACCTCGGGGCCCTGCGGATTACCGGCTTGGCCGACCTCCACTCGCGCCGAAGCGCGCTTGGCTACCATGCCGGTAGATGTTCGTCTCGGACCTCCGCCACTTCCTTGACCTGCCCGACGATGCTCCGGGGCCTGCGCGAAAGTTGGCCGACCACCTCGGAAGCATCGTGCGCGCCGCCACCTCCGCTCCAGCCGGCGCATCCTGGGTGAGCGCGCTACCGTGCCGAAGGCGACCGGACCGACGCCTCTGCCCGGGCCGCATTGCGCTGTGTAGACCCGACGTGCCGCCGCGGATCGAGTGGCGCTGCACCTCGTGCGGTGACGACGGCGTGATCAGCGGGTGGGAGGGCAGCTATTTCGACCTGCGAGCGCCGCGATCGGCCGTTGCTCCCCGCGACACCTCCGAGGTCCCCGTCTCCGACGAGGTACTGGCGACGTTGCGGGGCATGCTCCTTTTGGACTCAGCGTGCGAACGGCTCGTGTACCGGGCCCGGGCAACCGAGGGCGGCCCCGTCCTCGCGTTCAACGAGGAGGGTCTCGACGAGCTCCTTGGGTTCGTTGCTGCAGAGGCGAACCACGAGCCGAATCGCCGTCGCCGGCAGCGGCTCGATGAGGCCTTCGAGGTGCTCAATGACGCTTCGGATGCGATGGGCTCCCCACCGCCACGTTGCGAGTGACGCACTCGAATGCCCGTACCCGGGGGCGAACCGAAGCCGACGTCGTCACCGTGCGAGCGGCCGCGCGCCCCGCGGCGCTCCCGTCGCCCCTCATGGCAGAGCGAGCCCGAGGGGGCTTGGACCAGCGGCGATACCAAGACGCACCGGTAGTGCCGCTTGCCGGAGCTTTGACCGTCCGGGCGACCAGTCGACACCGCTCCTTTCTCGGGCAGTGGCGTCCAATGCCGCTGCGCCTTCTCAGCGCGCGAGGCGCTCGGCACCGCTCGGCGAATGCCGAGCCTCACCCCGCCCACAGGTGGCGCGCAGGAGGTGGCGGCATGACGACCGCCTGCAAGACCTTCTCGCGGCACCGCAGAAGCAGGCGGGGCGCCGAGTCCGACGGCCGTCACCTTCTGGAAATCGCTGGCACGCCTGCACCCCGTATGGAGAGGAGAGCCCAAGACGGCGATGCGACGCCACCGGTGCGAGCTGTCGAGGCGGTTCTTCGCGCTGCCACCAATCCGGTCGCTGAACGCCCCCAACCTTTGCCGAGCACTACCTCGTGAGGGGTTTGTAGCGGATCCGACGCGGTTGGTCGGCCTCGACGCCAAGCCGCTTGTGCCGGTCGACCTCGTAGTCGCTGAAGTTGCCTTCGAAAAAGCGGACCTCAGACTCGCCCTCAAAGGCCAGCACGTGCGTGGCGATCCGGTCGAGGAACCACCGGTCGTGGCTGATCACGACTGCACAGCCGGGAAAGGAGAGCAATCCTTCCTCGAGAGCGCGCAGCGTGTCCACGTCGAGATCGTTCGTCGGCTCGTCGAGCAGCAGCACGTTCCCACCGCTGCGCAGCACTTTTGCGAGCTGCAGGCGGTTGCGCTCCCCTCCGGAGAGGTGCTCCACCTTCTTTTGCTGATCCGTTCCTTTGAACCCGAAACTCGAGACGTAGGCGCGCCCGTGGAGCTCACGGCCGTTCACCACCAGGTGATCCACACCTCCGGTGATCTCCTCGTAGACGGTAGCCGTGGGGTCGAGCGACTCGCGGGACTGATCGACGTAGGCGAGCACGACGCTCGCGCCGGCTTCGACGCGGCCAGAGTCAGGCTTCTCCTCGCCGACGATCATTCGGAACAGGGTGGTCTTTCCCGCCCCGTTCGGTCCGACCACGCCGACGATCCCACCAGGCGGGAGCGAGAAGGAGAGCCCGTCGATCAGCAGGCGGTCGCCGAAGGCCTTCACGACTGCCTCGGCCTCGACGACCACGTCGCCGAGTCGGGGGCCCGGCGGAATCATCAGTTCGAGCTTGTCCGACGGCTGCTCGACCGCCTCCGCCGCGGCCACGAGCTCGTTATAGGCGCGGATGCGGGCCTGCCCCTTGCTCTGCCGAGCGCGAGGTGACATGCGGATCCACTCGAGCTCGCGCGCGAGCGAAGCCCGCCGCGAGCGGTCGGCGCGCTCCTCAGCAGCAAGACGTGCCTGCTTCTGCTCAAGCCACGATGAGTAGTTTCCCTCCCACGGGATCCCTGCACCCCGGTCGAGCTCGAGAATCCAGCCAGCGACATTGTCGAGGAAGTAGCGATCGTGGGTCACGGCCACCACGGTTCCTGGGTACTCCTGCAGGGTCCGCTCGAGCCAGGCGACCGACTCGGCGTCGAGATGATTCGTCGGCTCGTCGAGAAGGAGCAAGTCAGGCTTGGATAGCAGGAGCCGACAGAGCGCGACGCGCCGCCGCTCGCCTCCCGAGAGGGTCGCCACGTCGGCGTCTCCCGGTGGAAGGCGGAGGGCATCCATCGCGATCTCGAAGGTCCGCTCGAGATCCCATGCGCCCGCTGCCTCGATCTGGTCCTGGAGACTCGCCTGCTCGGCCAGCAGCGCGTCAAAGTCGGCGTCGGGGTCGCCCATCGCGGCGCAGACCGTGTTGAACCGCTCGACAAGGGCCTTTGCCCCGGCCACCCCGTCAGCAACGTTGCCGGAAACGTCCTTTGACGGGTCGAGGCTCGGCTCCTGGGGAAGGTAGCCGACGCTGAAGCCCGGGGTCAGGCGCGCCTCGCCGCTGTAGCCGTCATCCTCGCCAGCCATAATCCGCAGCAACGACGATTTGCCCGACCCGTTCGCGCCAATCACCCCGATCTTCGCCCCGGGGTAGAACGAGAGGTTGATGCCGCGGAGCACCTCCCGGTCAGGCGGGTAGACACGGCGAAGGTCGCGCATGGTGAAGATGAATTGAGCGGGCATCGTGCCAGTCTGACGCGTCACGCGTGACGTCCGCGCCACCACAGCCATCCCGGCCGAGCTCCACCACGGCCCAAGCATTCCAAGACGCGGATCTGAAGGTCGTCCCCACGAACGCAAGTCGTGCTCCGCAGCCACCTCCTCACCCTTTCCCCGCCAGCGTCTCGCGACCCGAGCGCTCTCTTGGGAAGGAGGCGACGTCAACGCGCAGAACAACCCCTCACCGCCAGTGGCGCGGATCCCTCACCGTCGCCTTGCAGGTGTCCCTCCCGACGAGACAACCGCCCGTCTGCCGCCTCGCGTACCGCAGCCCGACCCGTCGACGCGTTCAGACGCCGAGCGAGTCGAGCACGGCAACGACCATGGTGTGCACCCCGGTCTCCAACGTGGGCTGCAGCACCCGAGCCAATCCGGGTTGTGGTTGGTCGGGATGTTCTGCGACACCCGTCCCGCAGCCTCAGCGGCGCGGTAGGCGTCGGGGTCGGTGCCCCCGACGTACCAGAACACTGACGGCACACCCCATTCGGTCCCGAAAGATCCGAAGTCCTCGCTGGCGGACACGGGTGCGCTCAACTCGCTGACACGTTCGATCCCGAAATGGGCACGCAGGGCGGCCGCCACCCGGTCGGTCCACTCGCCGTCATTCACGGTCAGGGGATAGTGCTCGGTGATGATGATCCCCGGCGGCTTCGGCGCACCCGAAGCCTGGGCCTCGGCCTTCACAATGCGCTCGATGGCATCGAGGGCATGGCGTCTCAGCCTCTCGTCGAAGCTGCGGACGTTGATCCGGAGTAACGCTTCGTCGGGGATCACATTATCCTTGGTCCCGGCCTGCATCGCCCCAATGGTGACCACGACCGCCTGGGATGCCGCGATCTCGCGCGACACGATGGTCTGCAACCGCATGACCGTCGCTGCGGCCATGACGACCGGATCGACACTCGATTTCGGCATGGACCGATGTGCGCCGCGCCCGAACAGCCGGAACTGCAGGCTGTCGGCAGCCGCTTGAGTCGTCCCGGTCCGGTAGCGGATCTGGCCAGCTTCGCCGGGCATGACGTGTTGACCAAAAATGACCTCCGGCTTGGGGAACCGCTCGAACAAGCCGTCATCGATCATCGCCCGGGCACCCTGAGCAATCTCCTCCGCTGGCTCGAATACCGCGAGCAATGTCCCGTTCCAGGCATGGGTTGCTGTTGCGAGCAGGCTGGCGGCCCCGACCAGCCAGGTGACGTGCGTGTCGTGCCCGCAGGCGTGCATGACGAAAACCTGGTTCCCTTCGCTGTCGGTACCGAGTTCAACGCTGGCGTACGCCAGACCGGTCGTCTCTCTTACCGGAAGCGCATCCATGTCCGCTCGCAGCATGACCGTCGGACCACTGCCATTGCGGAGCAGCCCCACCACTCCGGTCCCGCCCACAGCGATGGTGACATCGAAACCCACTTGGCGGAGACGGTCCGCCACTTGATTGGCGGTGCGACGCTCCTGAAGAGAGAGCTCGGGGGTGGGCGTGCAGATCGCGATAAAGGCCACCCAGGTCACCCACGATGCCATCCCACCCACCAAGGACAGACCGGATCGCGTCGCTATCAGACATCGCCCGCTCCTTTTGCGCAAGGATGCCACGTATGGTCCAGGGCTTCGACCCCACGCTAATCCTCTGGCTCAACCTCATCGGGACCTTCGTGTTCGGCCTCAGCGGCGGCCTCGCCGCTGTACGGGCGCGCCTCGATCTGTTTGGCGTACTCGTCCTTGCATTAGTCGTCGCGCTCGCCGGTGGCATCACCCGAGACCTGCTCATCGGCACCCCACCGGCCACCTTCCGCGACTGGCGTTACCTTGCCGCCGGGGGCGCCGCCGGGCTGGTCACCTTCGCCGCAAGGCCCGTTCTCGAGCGGATATGGAACGTCATTCAAGTCTTCGACGCTGCAGGACTTGCCCTCTTCTGCGTCACCGGGGCCGCCAAGGCGGTCGAGTTTCGACTCGGACCCGCACCGGCCATCATCCTCGGCGCCATCACCGGCATCGGCGGTGGCATGCTACGCGACGTCTTGATCCGCCAAATTCCAACCGTGCTCAAACACGACCTCTACGCCATACCCGCCCTCGCGGGAGCAGCGGTGGTGGTCGGCGCACACGGCGCTGGCTCGAACAGCCTGGCCTTCCCGTTCATCGGGTTCGCCGTCTGCTTCACCATGCGACTCGTCGGACTGCGCTACAACATTCAACTGCCTATCGCCCCAAGCGAGCGACGGACCAAAAGCGGCGCCAGCGAGGTCCCCCGCGCACCCGATGGACCCGCTGACGACGGGAGCTTCCCACAAAGGCCGTAATCTTCCTCCCTCACCCGGCGCTCGGCAACGCCATGTGGGAGCAGCACCTATCCCCTAGAAGCCCCAAGTGAACATCGCCAGGTTCCCACCCGGATTCGGCGCGGTCTGCGAGCTTGGCCAGAGCTTTACCAGCATTCTCGCCAACTGTCTCGCATGGGGTGACCTCTCGGCGAACCACGTGTTCGGCCAACATCGGTATCGACAGCCGCCTCACGGCCTGGAGCCGCCCTCCGGGCTCCACCAACACCCATCGCTCGCTGGCGTGGTGAGCGACCGCGCAGAGCGAGCAGTCACACCCTACACTGTCGCACAGGACATCTCCGGGCCAAGCTATGCGCACGGCCTCGCACGAGGCGAACAACGCCACTTGCCGACGAACGTCTCGGTCCGATGACGCCCCAGATATGGAGCGGGCCATCGCGATGTTGGTGCGCCCTGGCGTGGGATCGTTCCTATCGATTCTTAGCTTCCTTGCTGCCCATCGTCTCGCACGTCGTGGTTCTGCACCCGCACCGCAGCCCTCTCCAGGTGCTCACGACTCAAGCAAGCCGCGAGCTCGCCATCTCCTGCCTCGACGGCACCCAGAATGCCAAGATGCTCCGCGCGCTCCAGCTCCCACGTCGGACTGGTCCGCCGCCATTGATTCGCAGCAACCAATTGAACCTGGTCCCGCATATCGTTCAGCATTGTCCGCATGATCTTGTTCCTGCAACGCTCATACAGAAGCTCGTGGAAGTCCCGGTTGCTACAACTGAGGGCGTTGAAGTCCTGACTCTTCCCGTGCTGTTCCGACGCGGCCAAAAGGCGCCGCGCACGACTGATCAGCCTCGCATCGGCAAGCCACGTCGCTTGTCGCACGGCTTCGGGTTCGAGAAGCATGCGAGTCTCGTACAGTTGGCACACCACCTCGTCGTCAAGCTCGGCGACGACAGTACCCCGCGTCGTGCCCGACGTCACGAGTCCCTTCGCCCGCAGGGTCGATATCGCTTCCCGTACGGGTGTCTTGGAGACGCCGAGCTGGACCGCAATCTCGGACTCGTGCAACTGTGCACCCGGTCCAAATGCCCCTGACAACAACGCGCTGCGCAGCGCGCCATACACCTCATCGCTCAGTGAGATTCGCTCACGCAGTGGCATAACTGCAGGCCGGTCCGGACTCTTGCCCTGCGGCCGCGGAGCCATTACGACAACACCTCGAAGACCGATTCCAATAGCGACCGCTGCGCCGCGGCCGCACTCCCCACACCGACCGCCGCATCAGGCGGCTGAAGACGTCCGTGGGCAACCGCCTCCTCGCCATTCCGAAATACGGCGATCGGGTTCAGCAACGCATCGGGGTGGGATCGCAGATCACCCTCGACCACGACGAAATCCGCTACCCGACCGGGCGCGAGCAGCCCACGGACCGCCTCCATTCCGAGCGCCCGGGCCGGCTCACCGGACGCGAGTGAAATGAGCTCTTCGACGTCGAGCTGCCAGGTGGCTCGGGCTTGACACAGTGTTTCGGTGAAGCTCCCAACCGCGGGCCCGAACGCGTCGCTAGTGAGATACAGCGGCACCCCTTGCCCGCGCAACGGGGCAAGAAGCTCCCAACGGTTCGCCGGCTCGGGGACCTCAACCGGCCACGACTGGACCACGCCGTCTGTCGCCGCGAGGTCGCGAGTGGCTCCTTCGATATTGAGGTCAATCCATGTCCCTAGGCGGACCATCTGCGCCACCGTTTCATAGTCGACCTCGATTTTCCCAGGCTCGCTCGCGAGCCAGTTGCAATGCGCAACGATGTCAATTCCCGCACGAACCGCCCGCGCTATGCCTTCTGTCGCATTCGCGTGGCCAACCACGCGCCTGCCCAGCCGATGGGCATCGTCGATAGCGAGCCGGAGCTCCTCCTCGCTGTACTGGGACCGGCGCCGGTTCGTCGACGGGTCGATCGCGCCCCCAGTCACCATGATCTTGATGAGATCCGCACCGTCGGCGACGGCTGAGCGCACCGCTCGCACAAGCTCCGCCCCAGAATCTGCCAACCGACCGAACTCGGCACCATGACCCGCGGTCGTGGTGATCACCAGCCCTGCGGCGAACACTTTTGGACCGACGGCATAGCCCTGATCGATCAATGACGCGACCCTGGATGCCAGACCAAGTGGAGATCCCACGTCAACCACGGTGGTAACCCCGGATCTCAACGCAGCGATCGCGGAGGCCAGGCCCCACGCGACGATCTCAACGGGATCACCTGCTTCGGCGAGCGCCGATGATTCGACCTCCGTCTTCAAACAGAGGTGCACGTGAGCATCGATCAGTCCCGGCAACACCGTCTGCGTACTGAAATCGTGGGTCTCGAGCGCGTTCTGTTCGTAACACCGGTGCTCATGCCAGGGCTC
>JAJZKA010000093.1 GCA_021809805.1 Actinomycetes bacterium | reverse complement strand
TCGAGCGCGTCAACGAGCGCTTCGGCTCGGGCGAGAACCTGCCGATCGAGCTCGAGATCGACGACGACTTCCCAGCCTCGGTCGCCGCGTTGCGCCGCTATGACGTCTTGGTCGTGAACCCCATCCGCGATGGGATGAACCTCGTTGCCAAGGAGGGCCCCGCCGTCAACCGCAGCGACGGCGTCGTGGCGCTGTCGCGGGAGGCGGGTGCGTTCGGCGAGCTTGCTGGTCCGGCGCTCGCGCTCGACCCCTTCGACATCTCGGGAACCGCTGCCGTGCTGGCGCGCGCCCTCGAGATGCCGAGCGACGAGCGGGCCCGGCGGGCCAAGGAGCTCCACGATCGCGCCCCGGGTCTGCCGCCGGCCCGCTGGCTCGAGCGGGTGCTCGGCGAGGCGCGCACGGCGAGACCGTTGCCGCCCCGGGGGCAGGCCTAGGCCAGCTCGGCGACGATCGCCTGGAGAAGAGCCCGCGTTCCCGCCGGCCCCTCGACCACGAGGTCAGCCGCGGCCACGAGCTCGGCTGGCGACTCCGGGCTCTGCACCGCGACGCGAATCGCCTGCAGACCGGCACCAGCAAGCTCTCCGAGGGCGGCGAACGCGGCGAGGTCGCCGCGGTCGTCGCCGACGAAGCAGGCCGTACGCATTCCCGCAGCCAGCCGGCGGACGACCTGGCCCTTGTCGCCGACTCCTGGGACGGCGAGCTCGAGGGCCATCTTGGCAGCGAGGACCTCAAGGCCGTGCCGCTTGGCAACTCCACGACCGAGCGCGTCGAGCTCGGCGGCCCGCTCGGGTGCCTGCCGCCAATGCACGACGACGCTCAGGTCCTTGCGCTCGAGCTCGATCCCCGGGGCCATGGCGTCGAGCTCGGCCATCGCGCCATCGAGGCGGGCGCGGGCAGAGTGGGGGACCGGGCTCGACCCATTCGCGAGCGCGCCGTCGCGCCGTCGAGCCTCCGCTCCATAGAGGCCAAAGAGCAAGACGTCTGGGACTTTGCCGAGCGCCGTCTCCAAGAAGGCGAGGGGCCGGCCCGAGACGACGGCGACCCGCCCGAGCGACGATGCGGCGCGTTCGAGTAGTCCGGGGATGCCTGGCAACGCGACGGCGCTCGCGGGATCGTCGACGATCTCGGCCAGCGTGCCGTCGAAATCGATACACAGCACACAGGACTCCCCTGCCTCGCCGATCAGGCGGGCCACCTCTCCAAGCGAGCGCGCCATGGGCTAGCGGTGTCGGGAGCGGCTTGGCAGCGGTCTTCCGAGTAGGCGTGCGGCTCGACGCGCGGTGCGCCGCCGGCGGAGGCGCCGCACCCCGAGCGGGTCGTAGGCGAGCGCATGCGGTGAGTCGCAGAGCGCGTCGAGCAGCTCGTAGTAGCGGCTCGAGGAGAGCGACAGCAGGCGCCGGATCGCCGCCGCCTTGGTCTCTTCGCCCGGACGCTGCCACCAACTGCGCTCGAAGTCGAGGACGGCCCGCTCCTTCCGCGTCAGCTCCGTGCCCGCCACCGACTCGATGCTGCCGCCGGGGCCGCCGCGAAGCAAGCATTGTCGCCCCGGTGGCGGCCGCGACTCGCAACCGGGCAGCTGGTCTGGGAGGCTCTTGGGCAAATGGCAGCGTCGGTCAGCTATCTCGTTGCCTTCGGCGGCGGGATCGCCTCGTTTGTCTCCCCCTGCGTGCTCCCCGTCGTGCCCGCTTATCTGTCGATGGTCACCGGTCTCGACATCACCGAGACCCAGGCGGGCAGTCGGCAGCATCTCTTGCGGGTAGCGCGCGACACCTTGCTGTTCATCGCCGGGTTCGGAGTCGTCTTTGTTCTGCTCGGCGTCTCGGCGACGGCGGTTGGCTCAACGCTCATTCACCACAAGATCCTCTTGACCCGTCTCTCGGGTGTCGTGGTGCTGGCGATGGCGGCATTCCTCGCCGGCTCGCTTGTCTTGCGCCTTCCCTTTTTGTTCCGGGAGCTCCGCTTCCATCCGATGCCGTCGAGGCTCGGGCCGTTTGCGGCGCCGCTGACCGGCGTGGCCTTCGGCTTCGGCTGGACGCCGTGCATTGGCCCGGTGCTCACCTCGGTGCTCGCCGTCGCCGGCCTGCAGCGCGGCATCGGTCAGGGCGCGGCCCTGCTCGCCTTCTACGCCGCCGGCCTCGGGGTGCCCTTCCTCGTCGTCGGCTTTGGGTTCTCCAAGGTGGCAGGCGCCTTGCGCTGGGTGCGCAACCACGCGCTGGCGATCACTGCGGCCTCGGCGGCGATGCTGGCCTTCTTCGGCATCTTGCTGGTGCTGGACCGTTTCACGTGGCTCACGAGCGAGTTCGAGGTGGCGCTGCGGGCGATCGGGCTTGGCAGCTTGATCACCGTCGGCTGACCGGCCCGCCGTCCCGCCCCTTCACCGTCAGCGGCCTCCGCCGAACGACAGCAGGGCGCGCACCGGTCGGTGATCCGAGCCGGCGTGCGCCATGACCTCACCAAAGCGTGCCGTGACGGCGCGACTGATGAAGATGTGGTCGGGCTGGGCGATGCGCCGCCACGACGGCCAGGTGCGGCCGCGCACGGCGCGCCGCCAGCCCGGCAACGCCAGGCTGAGCGGCGGTCCGAAGCAGTTCATGTCGCCCATCAGCGCACCGGGCTGGGTGTTTGGTGGCAGCGCATCCCGCAGCTCGCCAAGGCGAAACGGGGACCCGGCGCTGAGATGGGGGAAGTGCGTGCCGACGACGGTCAGCACCCCTGCTTCGGACTCCACCTCGGCCGTGATGATGGCGCGATCGAGCGGCTCGCGCCGCAGCGGGCTGAGCGGGATGACCTTGGAGGAGCGCACCCGCAGCCGGCTGAACAAGAGCACGTTCCACGTGCCGCATGCCCGTGGGGGTCGCTCGCGGCGGCGCACGGCACGTGGCACCTTGCGGCCGTAGAGGGCGAGGCCAGGATCGTGCATGGCCGTCGGGGCCCAGTGCCGCGCCGCCGGCCCGCTCAGGGCCGGAGGGTCCCGCAGCGCTGCGCGGGCGAGGCTCGCCTCGGCCACGAGCTCGTAGCCACCTTCGCGCACAAGCCGCTCGGCGATCGATGGGATTGCGCCTGCGGGGAAGGGCCCATCTGGCTGCTGGGCATCGGGCAGGAAGGCTTCGACGAGCAAGAGCACATCAGCGTCGGTGGCAAGACACCCCGGCAGCGGGTCATAGGGACGGCCCCAGCCGTCGATCCCCGCGTGGACGTTAAAGGAGGCGACGAGCACATCGCCCGGGGCGCGTCTCACCGCGCGATCCGTATCCGAAAGCCGTGCGCTCGCGATCCTTTCCAGCCGCACGACCTCAGCCCGCCGCCAGCTTGCGGACGACGAAGCGCAAGATCCCACCGTGGAGGAAGTACTCCGCCTCGGTGGGGGTGTCGATGCGCAAGATTGCCTCGAAACCCTTGTCGTCGGCGCGGACGCTGACCCGTTTGCCGATCAGCTCGGCGGCACTGGCGCCGGCGATCCCTGAGATGTCGAACTGCTCCTTGCCGCTCAAGGCGAGGGACTCGACACTCTCGCCATCGAGGAACTGCAGCGGAGCGACACCCATGCCGATGAGGTTCGAGCGGTGGATGCGCTCGTAGCTCTGGGCGAGCACGGCCCGTACGCCGAGGAGCGCGGCGCCCTTGGCGGCCCAATCGCGCGACGAGCCCGAACCGTACTCCTTGCCGGCGAGGACCACGAGGGGCACGCCCTCGTCGGCGTAGCGCATTGCCACGTCGTAGATCGAGTCCTGGGCTTGGTCGGGAAGGTGGACGCTCACGCCGCCCTCGGTCCCCGGCGCCAGCCGGTTGCGGATCCGCACATTTGCGAACGTGCCGCGGATCATCACCTCGTGATTGCCGCGGCGGGTGCCGTAGGAGTTGAAGTCCACCGGTTGGACTCCGTGCTCGATCAGCCAGGCGCCCGCTGGGCTCGTGGTCTTGATCGAACCGGCGGGGGAGATGTGGTCCGTGGTGACGCTGTCGCCGAGCACGGCGAGCGCCCGGGCGCCACGCACGTCCACGAGCGGCTCCGGCTCGGCCGGCATGCCGTCGAAGTAGGGGGGCTTGCGGATGTAGGTCGAGACCTCGTCCCACCCGTAGCGGTCGCCGCTGCCAACCTCGAGGGACTGCCAGCGATCGTCACCGGAGAAGACGTCGGCGTAGCCCGAGGCATACATCGCCGGCTGCACCGCCTCTCGCGCCGCGTCGGTGACCTCGCGCTGAGTCGGCCACAGATCGCGCAGGTAGACAGGCTCGCCCGCCGCATCGCTGCCGAGCGGATCGTTGAGCAGGTCGATGTCCATGGTGCCCGCGAGCGCGTAGGCGACGACGAGCGGCGGGGAGGCGAGGTAGTTCATCCGCACGTCGGGGTGGATGCGACCCTCGAAGTTCCGGTTGCCCGACAAGACGGCGGCACCGGCGAGGTTGCTTGCAGCGATCGCCTCAGAGACCCCTTCGACGAGCGGTCCAGAGTTGCCGATGCAGGTCGTGCAGCCGAAGCCGACGAGGCCGAAGCCGAGCTTGTCCAGATACGGCGTCAGTCCGGCACGGTCGTAGTACTCCATCACGACTCGTGATCCCGGGGCGAGGGAGGTCTTCACCCACGGCTTGACGGCAAGGCCGCGCTCCACAGCTTTGCGCGCGAGCAGGCCGGCGGCGAGCATCACCTGGGGGTTCGAGGTGTTCGTGCAGCTCGTGATCGCGGCGATCACCACGGCACCGTGCGAGAGAGAAACCTCGTTGCCGTCTTGGAGACGGGCCGATGCGGTGGCGCCGGTGTCGGCCTCGCCGAGCGTGCGGGACAAGGCGCTCGAGAAGCTCGTACGGGCCGAGCTGAGCGGCACGCGGTCTTGGGGGCGCGCCGGGCCGGCGAGGCTCGGCACCACGCTCGACAGGTCCAGACTGAGGCGCTCGCTGTAGGCAAGCTCGACACCGGGCTCGTGCCAGAGGCCCTGCTCTTTGGCGTAGGCCTCGACGAGCGTGACGAGCTCGGGCGAGCGTCCAGTGAAGCGCAGATATCTGAGCGTCTCCTCGTCGATCGGAAAGATGGTGACGGTCGAGCCGTACTCGGGCGACATATTGCCGATCGTCGCCCGGTTCTCGAGGGGCACCGAGGCGACACCCGGGCCGTAGCACTCGACGAACTTGCCGACCACACCATGGGCCCGCAGGAGCTCGGCGATCGTAAGGACGAGGTCGGTCGCCGTCGTCCCTTCAGGCAGCTGCCCGTCGAGGCGGAGGCCGACGACGGGCGGGAGCAGCATGGAAATGGGTTGGCCGAGCATTGCCGCCTCGGCCTCGATCCCGCCGACCCCCCAGGCCAGAATGCCGAGACCGTTGACCATCGGGGTGTGGGAGTCGGTGCCGACCACCGTGTCGGGGAAGCAAAGGCCGTCGGCGTCGCGCTGCACCACCCGCGAGATCAGCTCGAGGTTCACCTGGTGACAGATCCCCGTGTCGGGGGGGACGACCTGGAAGTTGGAGAACGCCTGTTGGCCCCAGCGCAAGAAGCGGTAGCGCTCGGCGTTGCGCGCGAACTCGAGCTCGGCGTTGCGGGCGAAGGCGTCAGGGCGTGCCGAGACGTCCGCGATCACCGAGTGGTCGATCACGAGATCGACCGGGACCTGTGGGTTCACCCGTTGCGGCGCGCCCCCGAGTTGCTCGACGGCATCGCGGAGCGCGGCGAGGTCGACGACGCAGGGGACCCCGGTGAAGTCCTGGAGCAAGATGCGTGCCGGCGAAAAGGTGATCTCACGGCCGACCGGCCCGCTGCGCGCGAAGTCGGCGACCCCTTCGATGTCCTCGGGGCGGACGTTCACTCCGTCCTCGTGGCGCAGCAGGTTCTCGAGGAGCACCTTGGTCGCATAAGGAAGGGCTGCCACGTCGTGGCCCTCGGCCAGACAAGAGAGCCGGTAAAGCGAGAAGGTCTCGCCACCAACCCCAAAGGTTCCTCGCGCCCCAAAGCTGTTCGCCGTCATCGCCGCCTCCTTGCTCGGGCCAGACGCTAACGGGCGGCGGGCAACTCGTTCATCTCGGCGTGCGTGGTGCCGACCGGACGGGCGCTCAGCTCATGCAGTCCAAGGCACGGCTCCTCGCTGACGGCGTCGGCGCCGGGGTGGACGCGCTCGCGCAGCCGCTCGAGCAGCGATGCGAGGACCGCCTGCTCCTCGTCGCTCAGGACACCTTCGAACAGGGCATAGACGTCGAGGCGGTGGCGAGCGAGCGCCTCTTGCATGCGGCGGATCCCGCGCTCGGTCAAGCTGGCGAACGTGCCGCGCCGATCGTTCGGGCACGACTCGCGCTGCGCCAGGCCGGCCTCGACGAGGCGGTCGACGGCGCGCGATAACCCGCTCGGCGACAGTCCCGACTGGTGGGCGAGGTCGCTCATCCGTAGGCGGTGGCCGTCGCTGCGGGCGAGGCGGATAAGCAGCTCGAAGGACTGTCCACCCACTCCGAGCTGATTGTCCAGGCTCGGGGCGAGGGCCCGCCGGAGCCCTGCGGACGATTCGAAAACCAGCCCAACGAGGGTGATCGGGTCGGTGCGCGGCGTTGACGCCATGGGAACAGTGTAGCCGGCCGCTATTAGGTGTTTGCACACGCAACTAATCTCGCCTAAGCTGTCCCTGACCTGCCGGCGACGCGCTGGCCCAGCTGTTGAGGAGGTTCCCGAGATGAGTGAGACGATCGAGACCGCAGCCCCCCTGACCCGCCGCGTCGGCGCTGGCGAGTTGCCCGGCGTCGGGCGCTACACGATCGACAAGTCGCACACGAGCGTTGGCTTCGTCGTGCGCCACGTGATGGTCACCAAGGTGCGCGGGCAGTTCAACGAGTTCGAAGGCGAGATCGTGATTGGCGAGAGCGCCGCGGACTCACGCGTCTCGCTGTCGATCCAGGTCCAAAGCGTCGACACCCGTGATGCACAGCGCGACGCGCACCTGCGCACGAACGACTTCTTCGAGGCCGAGAAGTACCCGACGATCACCTTCGTGAGCACCCGGGTCGACGAGCACGGTGCCAACTGGAAGGTGACCGGCGATCTGACCATCAAGGGCGTGACCAAGCCGGTGGTGCTTGACGTCGAGTTCAACGGCGCCCAGCGCGACCCGTGGGGCGGCATCCGCATCGGCTACTCGGCGAGCACCGAGATCGACCGCCACGACTTCGGCGTCAACTTCAACGCGGCGATCGAAGGCGGTGGCGTCGTCGTCGGCGCCAAGGTAAAGATCGAGATCGAGGCCGAGGCGGCCCTGGCGGCCTAAGCGCGTGCTCCTGGCCCCCACAGCGCCGGGGCCAGGAGCCTTGGCGTCCCCTTGGCCGGACGTGCTTGCATGCCGGCCATGTCAAGTGGCGTCGCGGTGCTCGAGTTTGGGGCCGCGACGGTGGACCTGGCGGACGGGCGGCGCATCCTCGGCCCGGTGAGCCTCGCCGTCAACGCCGGCGAGCACTGGGCGCTGCTCGGCCCGAACGGCTCAGGCAAGACGACCCTGCTCTCGCTCGCTGGCGCCGAACGGCACCCCTCCTCAGGCACCGTCGGGGTCCTCGGCTCCCGTCTCGGCCACGCCGACCTGCGCGAGCTCCGTGCGCGCATCGGCACCGTCGGCCATCGCGTGGCCGACCGGCTACCTCCGGCGGCAACGGGCCTCGAGGTCGTTCTGACCGGCGTACGCGGCCTGCTTGCGCCCTGGTGGGGGAGCTTCAGCGCGGCCGAGACGGCGCAGGCGAGGGCACTGCTCGAGTCGCTCGGCTGCGGGCATCTCGTCGATCAGCCGCTCGCCCGCTGCTCCCAGGGCGAGCGTCAGCGCATCTTGCTCGGCCGCTCACTGCTTGGTGGCCATCCCCTGCTGTTGCTCGACGAGCCAGCCGTCGGCGTTGACCTTCCGGGCCGCGAGGCGCTGGTGGCCGCCCTCGACCGCCTGGCGGCACTGCCCGATGCGCCGACGACGGTGCACGTCGCGCACACTTTGGAGGAGCTCCCGGCGAGCACGACGCATGCGATGTTGCTGTGCGAGGGCGAGATCCTCGCCAGCGGCACCGCCGGCGAGGTGCTCGCGCCCGAGCCGCTCTCGGCCGCCTTCGGCATCGACTTCTCTGTCGAGCGTCGTGACGACGGTCGCTACTTCGCCTGGGCGCGCCCGCGCTGGTGAGGCCGCCGCGCCCCCGTTCTCCGGCGGCGTGGTTGTGCCGTTAGCCTGCGGTCCGTGGAAACGCGACGATTGGGCAAGACGGACTATCAGATCAGCGTCATCGGCTTTGGCGCGTGGGCGATCGGCGGCAGCTGGGGGGACGTCGACGATGAGACCTCGATGGCGGCGCTGCACGCCGCGGTCGACGCAGGGGTGAACTTCATCGACACGGCCGACGTCTACGGCGACGGTCGCAGCGAGCGGCTCGTGGCGCGCCTTCGCGACGAGCGCGACGAGCCGATCGTCATCGCCACCAAGGCGGGGCGGCGCGCAGCGGCCCAGCGGGTCGAGGAGTACACGGCTGAGCACCTCGAGTCCTGGATCGACCGCAGCCTTTCGAACCTTCGGACCGAACGCCTCGACCTCGTCCAGCTGCACTGCCCGCCGACCGATCTGTACTACCGCCCCGAGGTCTTCGAGGCGCTCGACCGCCTGGTCGAGATGGGCAAGGTGGCCAACTACGGCGTGTCGGTCGAACGCGTGGAGGAAGCGCTGAAGGCGGTCGACTACCCCGGCGTTTCCTCGGTGCAGATCATCTACAACATCTTTCGCCAGCGCCCCGCCGAGCACTTCTTTGCAGCGGCGCGCGACGCGGATGTTGGCATTATCGTGCGAGTGCCGCTTGCCTCGGGGCTCCTCACCGGCAAGATCACCGCGCAGACGACCTTCGCCGACAACGACCACCGCAACTTCAACCGCCACGGCGAGTCCTTCGATGTCGGCGAGACGTTCGCTGGCGTCGACTTCGCGCGCGGCCTCGAGGTCGTCGAAGAGCTCCGCAAGCTCGTGCCCGAGGACAGCGACCTCGTGACCATGGCGCTGCGTTTTTGCTTCTCGGACCCGGCAGTGACGACCGTGATCCCCGGTGCAAAGCGCCCCGACCAGGCGCGGGCGAACGCGGCGGCGGGTGACGCCGGCATGCTGGACGGTGCCACGCTCGCCCGGCTGCGCGAGCTGTACTGGGACCGCGTCGCCCCCTCGGTGCACTACCGCTGGTAGCAGCTACATGCGCTCGGGTGCCTCGATCCCGAGCAGCCCGAGCCCGGTTGCGAGCACGGCTGCGGTCAACGAGCAGAGCAGCAGACGGTCCTCGCGACGCTCCTCGGACTCGGCGCGAAGCACGGGGCACTGTTCGTAGAAGGTCGTGAAGATCGTCGCGACCTCAAAGAGGTAGGCGCAAAGCCGGTTCGGGGAGCGGTCGCGAACGGTCGCCCGGATCGCCTCGGGCAGCCCCAAGAGCGCAACCGCGAGTTCGCGCTCTTGGGGTGTGTCGAGGCGCGCCTCCCGGGCAGCTGGCCTCGCGGCGCCGCTGCGCCGGAAGATCGAGCAGATGCGCGCGTGCGCGTACTGCAGATAGGGCCCGGTGTTGCCCTCGAAGGCGAGCATGCGGTCCCAGTCAAACACGTAGTCCCGCGTCCGCTCCGTGGACAGGTCGGCGTACTTGACCGCTCCGATGCCGATTGCGCGAGCGACCGCAGCCCGCTCTTGTTCGCCGAGGTCGCTCGATCGCTCGGCGAGCGCCGCTTGGGCGCGGAGGATGGCCTCGTCGAGCAAGCTCACGAGCTTGATGCTCTCGCCGGCCCGGGTTTTCAGCATCTTGTGGTCCGCTCCAAGGACGCTGCCGAACGCCACGTGATCGGCGATGACGCCGTCGTCGAGCCAGCCGGCCATCTTCGCAACGGCGAAGCACATCGCGAGGTGCTGCTCTTGGGGAGCTCCGACCACGTACAAGATCAAGTCGGCCTTGAGGCGGCCGACGCGATCGCGAATCGCCGCCAGGTCGGTTGCGGCGTAGCCGAAGCCACCGTCGGACTTCTGCACGATGAGCGGGAGCGGCGCCTCGTCTCGCGCGACGAAGCCCGGAGGAAAGACGCAAAGTGCACCGTCACTCTCGACGAGCAGCCTCTTTTGGCGGAGCTCTTCGACAAGCGGGGGGAGGTCGGCGTTGTAGAAGCTCTCGCCGACGATGTCGCTGTCGGTCAAGGTCACCCCGAGCTTTCGGTAGACCTCATTGAAGTAGCCGACACTTTCGGCAACGAGGACCCGCCACAACCGCAGGGTCTCCTCGTCGCCTGACTGCAAGAGCACGACCCGGCGCCGGCTGCGCTCTTTGAACTCCTCGTCCGCGTCGAATGAGATGCGCGCCTGTCGGTAGAAGCTCGTGAGGTCGCCGACCGACAACTCCTGGGCCGCCTCGCTCTCTCCGATGTCGAGGAGATGCTCGATCAGCATGCCAAAGGGCGTCCCCCAGTCGCCGATGTGGTTCTCGCGGATTACCTCGTGACCGCAATAGGTCAAGATGCGGCAGAGCGCATCGCCGATGATCGTGGTGCGGAGATGGCCAACATGCATCTCCTTTGCAACGTTTGGATGCGAGTAGTCCACCACCACGCGCAGCGGTGAACCCTCGGGCGGAACGCCGAGACCCTCGGTCGCGGCTCTTGCCAGCTCGGCCGCAAGGAATTGCGGGTCGAGAAAGAGATTGATGAAGCCGGGCCCGCTCACCTCGACAAGCGAGCAGATGCCCTCCAGGTCGAGATGCGAGCAGACCTCCTCGGCGACCTCGCGGGGTTTGCGCCCCAGCCGCTTCGCGAGCGCCAGCGCTCCGTTTGCCTGGAAGTCGGCTCGGTCCGAAGGACGCAGCACGGGGTCCGCGTCAGGGTCGAGCGCGGCGAACGCGGTGAACAGACGCGACTCGAGTAGTCGGCGCAGGTCGATCATGACCCATTGTCGCGCCCGGACCGATGCGCCGGGCGCGCCGCTCACCAGCGGCCGCGGTGCACCACTTCGTCGAAGGGGCGGCGCTTTGGCGATGCGATCGGGCGCATCGGGTGATCCGCCGGGTAACCGAGCGCGAGGAAGTAGGCGCCGTAGCGATCGGGCGGCAGGCCGAGCAACTCGCGGCAGCGCTCTTGGTCGGCGATCGCAGCGTGCCCGCTACCGATGCCGAGGTCGGCGGCAGCGACCGCCATTGCCATCAGCGCCTGGCCGAGGTCGAACTGGTCGAGAGCGCCTTGGCGCTCGTCGTCAGCCTCGGGCAGAACCAACGTGATCGTCGCCGCCGAGCTCGCGACGTGGCCGGCGCCCTGCCACAAGGTGGCGAGCTGCTCGAGCTGTCGCCGATCCGTGCTGAGGACGAAATCCCAGTGCTGACGGTTGTTTGCGGAGGGGGCTCGCCGCCCCGCCTCGAGGATCTCGATCAGGTCGGCCTCGGGGATCGGCCGGTCCGTGAACGAGCGGACGTTGCGCCGGGCCCGTAGTGCATCGCGCGTCTCCATGCTCGCGATGCTACGGGCCCGGCACCGACGTTACGACGTCAGCGGCCCGCCTTCACGTCGTTGGCAATCATCGCGAGGAAGGGGACGACCTGGGTTCCCCACTCGGAGGCGATCGGATCGGGCACCGTGAAGACGTGGTGCAGACGCACGGCGCGCAGCCCTGAGAAACCGGGTCGTGCCGCGAAGGTCGCGGCAGACTGACCGCAGCACTGGTCGTCGGCAAGGAAGACGTAGTCGGGATTGGCGCGCAGCAGGTACTCGGCGGACAGTTGCGGGTAGCCGTCGCCGCCCTTGCCGGCGGAGTTCGCGATGTTGACCATCCCGAGCTTGCCGAACAGTGAGCCAACGAAGGTCTTGGCCGTCGCCGTGTACAAGTTGCTGCTGAACTCGATGTAATAAGTCTTGCCCCGGACCCGCGCCTTGGCGCCAACGCCAGCGACGATGCGGGCGAGCGCGGCCTTGATCGCCGCCACTTCTCGTGCCGCCTGGGCGCGGTGGCCCGTTGCCGCGCCGAGCTGCGCGAACTGGTGGTAGGCGGCCGACAGGTTGGCAGCCGGCGGCATCACGAGCACGGGGATGTGCAGGAGCTGGAGCTGGTGGACGAGCCCTGGCTCCTCAAAGCCGAGCACGACGAGGTCGGGCCGGTAGCGCAGGTAGGACTCGGCGCTTGTCTCACCGCCAGTGAGGTCGGTGCGCGGGGCGTTCTTCGGGATCATCGAGTACTTGTCGACAGCGACGACCTGATGCCCCGCACCGTCGGCGTAGAGCATCTCGGTTGCCGAGGGCGACAGGGACATGATCCGCGTCGGCGCAGCGGTGAAGGTGACGGCACCGTTGGCGGCGTGGATCGTGACAGGGAATCCCCGGCCGCCGCTTGCTGCCGCGGCGCCGGGCGTCAACGCGCCGTTCGCCAAGGCGACGCCGAGGAGCGTCGCGAGGCTCAAGAGCCTCACGAGGGGACGGATCTTTCGCATGTGGTGGCCTCCTGTCGGTCGAGGGGTGGTGAGGCTCGACGACAGGGGGACTGTCGTTCGACCGCGCGTTCCTCGACGTGCAATGGTCGCTACCGCTCCTCGAGGCGACCTGGCTCGTCACCAAAACGATGGGGATCGACAGTTGCGGGACAGCGCCGGACTCACACCGGACTTCGCTCGCGGATCGGTTGCGCCGTCACGGTAGGACGCGTCGGGCTCCTCGGCAAGCAGATCTCTCCTGCGGCATGCCGCCCTTGCGATCACGGCCCCCCGTGGCAGTGGGGAGGCCGCCCGGGTACAGTGAGGCCGACCGTGGTGTCAGCGAAGTCCGGTGTGAGTCCGGCGCTGTCCCGCAGCTGTAAGGCCGACAAGGCCGAGCCAGATCGCCTGGCCACGGTGCACGGACAAGAGGCTCTCGAGGAAGAGCGGCTCGTGCGGCAGGCGCTCGCCGCTGCCGTCGATCCCCCTCAGGAAGGAGCGGAGTTGAGGGGTCCCGGCGGTCGGG
Source organism: Actinomycetes bacterium (assembly GCA_021809805.1). Classification (GTDB taxonomy): domain Bacteria; phylum Actinomycetota; class Acidimicrobiia; order Acidimicrobiales; family Bog-793; genus JAKABX01. The sequence goes on along the minus strand of JAJZKA010000093.1, from coordinate 2,124 downwards.
CCGGTGAGGCGTCGTGCGCCTCCATGGTGCGGTGAGCGCGCCGCTGCTGCGGTCTCCCGCGCCGCCGTGCCCGCCGGTCGAGGCTCGCGCGGCCACGACCGGGACCGAGGAGCGAGGGGAGCGCCATCTGCCCTGGTGGATGCTCGCAATCGGCGTCGTCGTGCTCGTCGCGTCGGTACTGGGGGCCGTGCTCGTGGGCCCCTTTGACATACCCCCGAAGGCGATCGTGCTGGCGCTCGTCGGCCGCTTGCCGTTCGTCACCGTCCATGACGGCCTCCAGCCATTGGCGGCTGCGGCGCTGTTCCAGATCCGCCTTCCCCGCGTCGTCCTCGGAGCGATGGTCGGCGCGACCCTGGCGGTCTCGGGCGCGGCTTACCAGGGGGTCTTCCAGAACGCGCTGGCTGATCCCTACCTGCTCGGCGTCGCCTCGGGCGCCGGGCTCGGGGCGACCGCCGCGATCGTGCTCGTGCACGACCCCTCGGCGTTCGCGGTGAACCCCGTGCCACTGGCCGCCTTCGTCGGGGCTGTCATCGCGGTTGCGGCGACCTACGTGCTTGGGCGATCTGCCGGCCGGGCACGCAGCCCTGCGACGCTCGTGCTCGCGGGCGTCGCGGTGGCGGCCTTTTTCACTGCGGTGCAGACGTTCTTGTTGCAGCGCAACACCGCCGAGCTCCAACAGGTCTACAGCTGGATCCTCGGCAGCCTCGCCAACTCGAGCTGGCAGCAAGTCGGAGAGGTGGCGCCATACGTGGCGATTGGGGTCACCGTCATCCTCCTCGCCAGCCGACTGCTTGACGTCATGAGCGTCGGCGACGAGGAGGCCGACTCTCTCGGCGTGCGCGCCGAGCGCGTGCGCCTGGCGATGGTGATTGCCGCCACACTCGCCACGGCCGCCGTTGTCGCGGTGAGCGGCCTGATCGGCTTTGTCGGCATCGTCGTGCCGCATGCTGTTCGCCTCTGCGTCGGCACGAGCTACCGGCGCATCGTGCCGCTCTCGTTGCTCTTTGGTGCGAGTTTCCTGATCATCGCGGATGTCCTGGCGAGAACGGTGGTCGCGCCTGGTGAGATCCCGATCGGCGTCGTGACGGCGGCGCTCGGCGCACCGTTCTTTCTCGTGGTGTTGCGCCAGGCGCGGCGCATGCCATGAGCGTCGTCGTCAGCGACCTCTGCGTCTCGCTCGGCGGCGTGCGTGTCCTGTCCTCGATCGACCTCGTGGTCGAACGCGGTGAGTGGCTGGCACCGATCGGGCCAAACGGCGCGGGCAAGAGCACGCTGTTACGGGCACTTGCCGGGCTTGTGCCCACGAGTGGCCGGATCGAGATCGCCGACGTCGCGGTTCGCCATCGCGATCGGCGCCGCCTCGCGCGCCTGGTCGCGGTGGTCGCCCAGCGCCCGCAGCTCCCCCCGGCGATGACCGTCATCGACTACGTCATGCTCGGCCGCAGCCCGCATGTCGGCTACCTCGGCTGGGAGTCCCCCGCCGACCGCCGGATCGCCGGCGGTGCGCTCGAGCGCCTCGACCTCTCCCGCTTCGCCGGACGGGCGCTCGGGACGCTTTCGGGCGGGGAGGCGCAGCGCGTCGCGCTCGCCCGGGCGCTCGCCCAGGAGACGCCGGTCCTCATCCTCGACGAGCCGACATCGGCGCTCGACCTCGGCCACCAGCAACAGGTGCTCGAGCTCGTCGATGCGCTGCGGCGCGAGCGAGGTCTGACCGTGGTGAGCGCGATGCACGACCTGAGCCTCGCCGGCCAGTACGCGGACCGGCTCGTGCTTATCGACCGCGGGCGCGTCGCCGCGCTCGGCGCTCCTCGGGACGTGCTCACGCCAGAGCTGATCGCCACGCACTACGAGGCGCATGTCGACGTGCGCGTGACGCCATCGGGCGAGGTGCTCGTCACACCCAAGCGCCGGCGCGTTCCAAGCGGGCGTGAGGTGGCATCGTGAAGGGAGCCGGGATAGCGCTCAAGTTGTCGGTCCTCGCGCCACGCTGCCAAGTTCGTTCCCGGCCGACCCCATCGCTGTTCGCCACCCAACCCGACGCGCTTGGCGATCCTGATCTCGTCGTCGTTCCCGATTTGAAGGCGGCGGTCGCCGAGCCGTCACGGCTGACGGTGCCGTCTTGGC
>JAJZKA010000092.1 GCA_021809805.1 Actinomycetes bacterium | reverse complement strand
CCGCACTGCGGCCGGGCCGCGCTCGTGCAACAGGTCATCGCGAAGGATCGGCGCGGCGCAACCGAAGCGCCCGAGCGACCCTCAGCCCACCCGTAGCGCCGCGGTACGCCTCGCCAGTTCCGAGATCCGCGAGGGCTCGTAACCGAAGACGGCGCTGTGCAGCGTGTCCTCGAGCGGGGCGACGAGTTGCTCGGGCAATGCCGCGGTGCCGACCAGCGCGCCGCAGACCGAGCCGGCGGTCGCCCCCGTGCAGTCGGTGTCAAGACCGCCCTCGACCGCGTAGCCGACGGTGCGCATGAAGTCGCCGTCGCCCCACAACAGCGCCGCCGCGACGACCGACGCGTTGTTGATGGCGTGGATCCAGTGGTAGTGGCCGAGGCGCTGCTCGGCGCACGCCATCGCGTCGTCCCAGCCGATCCCTCGGGAGTACGCGTCGAGCTGGTCGCGCACGGCCCGCGCGAGGCGCGAGCCCGGCGGGATCACCGAGAGCGAGCGCTCGATCGCAGTGCTCGGCGAATCCGCGCAGAACGCTGCAGCAACGAGCGCTGCGGCCCACATCGCGCCGTACACCCCGTTGCCCGTGTGCGACAGCGTGGCGTCCCGGTAGGCGAGGCGCGCCGCAGCGCCCGGATCACCAGGGCAGACATAGCCGAAGATGTCGGCGCGGATCATCGCCCCGATCCACTCGCGATAGGGGTTGCGATAGGTCGCGGTCTGCGGCGGCGCGAGGCCCCGCACGAGGTTGCGATACGCCGCGCGCTCTGCGGTGTAGGTCTTGGAAAACGGCAGCAGCTCGAGCCAAAGTTCGCCGACATCCGCGGTGGAAAAGCTCGTCCCCCGGCGCTCAAGGAGCTCGAGACCGAGCACGGTGTAATCGAGGTCGTCGTCTCGGGCCATGGCCTGCACCCGCCCACGCGTGGTCTCGCGCCAGGCCGGGTTGAAGACGAGGCCGTCCGGCATGGGATCGAGCACCGGCAGGTAGTCGGCAATCGGGTAGGCACCGGCCGCCTCGAGGTAGCGCCGGAGCTTTCGCCGGTTCCAGCCGAAGCCTTCGACCGGCTTGCCGAGATTGCAGCCCGCGCACCGCCCGAGCCAGGCCGCGAGCAACCCGTCGTCGGCGCGCCCGGGCGGCACGGTCTCAGCCGGTGACGGCGACGACATCGCCTCGATGTCCTCGAGCGACTCGGGCGAGACGTCGTCAGCGCCCGCCCGCGGCTTGCTTTGCGCCAGACTGACGTACGCGGCCTCGAGCTCGGCGCATTCCGGCACGGCCGAGTCCGCCAGGCGAGCGAGCTCCTCGGCACCAAGCGCGGGCTCGTAACCGCTCTCGTCGAGCTGGCGCGCCTCCGCGAGCAGCAGCTCGCGCCAGTCCAAGACGTCGAACACGGCTCAGGCGATCTCGTCCGACACGGCGCGCACCTTGGCGAGTTTGCCACGAGGCGCGCCGGGCGCGCGGGTTGGGCACCGGTGCGCGCGAGCATGCAGCGTGCGCTTTGCCCGCGAACACCGCCTGGACGGCGATCCCGCCGCGGTCGCGCGCCTGCTCGCCGACGCGGGCTTCCACGCGGCCCTCGAGCTCCCAGACGTCGCCCCGGCCCAGGTGGTCTCGACATGCCGTGCGGGCGCCGCCACGATGCTTCGGCTGCGCTACGTCTTCACTGGGAGTCTCGACCCGATCGCCCGCCGCCTCCTTGGCGGCCACGAGCTCGCCTGGATCCAAGATCTCACCGTTGCCGACGACGCGAGCGGCGGCAACCTTGTCATGTGGGCCGAGCGCGACCGCCACCTGCTGCACGGCAGCGCCAACTTTGAGCTCGCCGGCAACACGGACGGCAGCACACGGCGGCACCTCAGCGGCGAGATCGTGGTGGCCGTCCCCGTGATCGGCCGCGGCGCGGAGGGACGGCTCGTCCCCGGCATCTTGGCGCGCCTCGACCGCGAGGCGGACGCGCTGAACGAGTCGCTCAAGCCAAGCTGAGCGGCCGGGCGCGATTCGCCCTATGCTGTTGGCACCGACGCGCCGGGGAGCTGATCTCGGCGCGAGCACACTCTGAACCAGCGGATCCGTCCCTCGGGTTGCGAGTGCGCCACCTAGAGAACGGAGATTGTCGGTTGTCGTCTTTGCTCGCGGGCTCACACGCGCCCACCCCCACCTTCGACGCGCTCGGCGTGCTGCCCGAGCTCGTCGACGCGCTCGCCCGGCGCGACATCTCCACCCCGCTACCCATCCAGGCAGCAACGATCGCGGATGCGCTCGCGGGGAGGGACGTATGCGGCAAGGCCCCCACCGGGTCGGGCAAGACGCTCGCCTTCGCGATCCCGCTCGCATCCGCCATGCGTCGGAGCGAGCCACGTCGACCACGCGGTCTCGTGCTCGCGCCGACGCGCGAGCTGGCCGCCCAGATCGCCGAGGAGCTCTCGCCGTTGCTCGCCGCGCGGAAGATGCGGGCGCACCCCTTCTATGGCGGGGTTGGCTTCGGTGGCCAGCAGCACGCGCTGCGCAAGGGCATCGATGTCGCGGTGGCCTGCCCCGGGCGCCTCGAGGACCTGCTCGAGCGCGGCGAGCTCCGACTCGACCAGGTCGAGGTCGTGGTCGTCGACGAGGCGGACCGGATGGCCGATATGGGCTTCCTCCCCGCCGTTCGCCGGATCCTCGATAAGACCGTCAACCGGCGCCAGACCCTCCTGTTCTCCGCCACCTTGGACGGCGAGGTCGACGTCTTGGTGCGCAACTACCAACACGACCCGGTCCGCCACGAGGTCGAGGTGGACCAAGACGCCCTCGCACGAGCGACGCACCGCTTCCACGCCGTCGACGCGGCAGACCGGGCGGCGCTTTGCGCCGAGCTGATCGGCGGCACCGGCGCGAGTGTGGTGTTCGTGCGGACCAAGCACGGTGCAGAGCGCGTGGCCAAGCAGCTCGACCGTGTGGGCGTGCGGGCAGCGGCAATCCACGGGGACCGCAGCCAGGCCCAGCGGGAGCGGGCGCTGTCCGCCTTCCGCGACGGCAAGGTCCAGGCGCTCGTCGCCACCGACGTCGCCGCTCGGGGGATCCACGTCGACGACGTGGCCTGCGTGATCCACTTCGATCTCCCCGAGGACTCCAAGACCTACGTCCACCGCTCGGGCCGGACCGCCCGCGCCGGCGCCAGCGGCACCGTCATCGCGCTGGTCACCCCCGAGACGCGCCGCGCCGCCGCCAGTTTGCAGCGCTCGCTCTCCCTCGACATCGAGCACGTTGGCGACCTCGCGCCGCTCCCCGCCGAACGGCCCGCCGCGCGCCGCCCCCGTCCGGGCGGTCGACCCGGTAGCTCGTCGGTGGCCGAGGGCGACGGGCGTCGCCGCAACCGCCCGGCGCGTCCACCTCAGCATAAGACGGCAGCCGCGACGAGGCGCCAGGGCCCTCGTGCCGGCTCACGGGGTGGCGCCACCAGCCGTTGAGCGATCACCCACCCTGCCGGGACGGCGCGCGCCGCGCCGGTAGGGTGGGTGAAAGCCACACGCCACGCCGCGGCCCTCATCCAACACTCGGGGCTCGGCTCGACCCGAGGACGGTTGCCCGATGGAGTACGTGAAGCTCGGCTCGACAGGTCTCGAGGTCTCCCGCCTCTGCCTTGGCTGCATGAGCTTTGGCGAAAAAGACCGAGGGAACCACAGCTGGAGCCTCCCCGAGGAGCCGTCGCGGGTGATCATCCGCCAGGCGCTCGATGCGGGGATCAACTTCTTCGACACGGCCAATGTCTATTCCGACGGGACCAGCGAGGAGATTGTCGGCCGCGCGCTCGCGGACTTCGCGCGCCGTGACGAGATCGTGCTCGCCACAAAGGTGCATGGTCGCATGCACGACGGACCGAACGGCGCCGGGTTGTCGCGCAAGGCGATCCTCTCAGAGATCGACCACAGCCTCCGCCGACTGGGCGTCGACTACGTCGACCTCTACCAGATCCATCGCTTTGACCCGACGGTCCCGGTCGAAGAGACGATGGAGGCCCTGCACGATGTCGTGCGGGCGGGCAAGGCCCGCTATATCGGCGCTTCGTCGATGTACGCGTGGCAGTTTGCCAAGACGCTGCACGCCGCCGAGGTGAACGGCTGGACACGCTTTGTGAGCATGCAGGACCACTACAACCTCCTTTACCGGGAGGAGGAGCGCGAGATGCTGCCGCTGTGCGCGGACGAGGGCATCGGCGTGATCCCCTGGAGCCCGCTCGCCCGCGGCCGGCTCACGCGTGACTGGGACGAGCAGACCGAGCGGAGCGGCACCGACGAGTTCGGCAAGCGTCTCTACCACGACGAGGACCGCACGATCGTCCGGCGCGTCGCCGAGATCGCCGCCAAGCGCTCGGCCTCTCGGGCGCAGGTCGCGCTCTCGTGGCTGCTCAGCCAGACCACGGTGGTCTCCCCGATCATCGGCGTCACGCGCCCCGAGCAGCTGAGCGATCTGCTCGGCGCCTTGAGCCTCGATCTGTCGAGCGAGGAACTCGAGCAGCTCGAGGAGCCTTACGAGCCGCACCGCATCGCCGGGCACTGACCGGCCGCGCCCGATGGGCAGCCACCTGCTCGTCCAGCTCTCCGACCTCCACCTCACGAGCGCCAAACGGCTGCGCTCCGGCGCCGAGCCCGCCACGGGACTCGCCGTCGCGCTCGCGGCGATCGAAGGCCACGCGCTGCGGCCCGATGTGGTCTTGGTGAGCGGCGACATCGCCGACCGGGGCGAGGCGAGCTGCTATCGGGAGCTCGCCGACCTGCTGGCGAGCTCGCCGGCGCTGGCCGGTGCCCTCGTCGTCGCCACCCCGGGCAACCACGACCGCCGCTCGGCAATGCGCGAGCACCTGCTCGCTCGGCTTCCGGGCGGGACCGGCGCCACCGGCACCGGAGACGAGCCGCTGAACAGCGTCGCCCTCCACGGCGGCCTGCGCATCATCGCGCTCGACTCGACGATCCCAGGCGAGGACGCCGGCGCACTCGCCCCGGCGACGCTCCGGTTCCTGCGCGACGAGCTCACCAGGCCCGCGCGCGAGGGAACCATCCTGATGCTCCACCATCCGCCGATCGACTCGCCGATCGAGCCAATGGCACGCCTCGGACTGCGCGAGCCCGAGGCGCTCGCCGACGCGATCGGCGCCAGCGACGTCCGGTTGATCACCTGCGGGCACGCCCACCACCACTGCCAGGGGATGCTCGGTTCGGTTCCCGTCCTCGTCGCGCCCGCCACCGCCTACCTCGCCGATCCCCTCTCCGCGCGTGAATTCCGGCCGGTCTCCGGAGCCGGGCTCACGCGCATCGACGTGCGCGAGCAGGGGATCGTCGCCAGCATGGTCCCATTGCAGGTCCCCGCTTGGCTCGATCGCGCCGGGCCTGCTTGACCGCCGGCGCCGCGATGGCGACCCCCCGGCGGCCTCGGTGCCACAGGGACGTCGGGAGCAGCAGCCATCGCCACCTCGCAGCCCGTTGCGCAGACGGTGGTCGCGCCCGAGCTGCTGATCTCAGGGGTAGGACCGGTGCCCGGGGCCGGCCGAGCTGCTCCGCGCGCCAAGCGATCCGCGAGCAAACGGCTTCTCGCGCAACGCCGGATCAGGGGGCGAGGCGCTCGGCGACCCAGGCATCGCCGACGCGGCGCCAGCGGACCCGCTCATGGAAGCGGTGCGGCCCTTCCTCCCACAGCTCCACCTCGACCGGCCGGACGCGATAGCCGCCCCAGCGCTCGGGGCGCACCAGTTCCTCTTCAGCGAGTCCTTCGAGTTCGGCGCGGCGTTCCTCGAGCTCGGCCAGCTGGCTCACGACGCTGCTCTGGTGGCTGGCAATCGCCGAGCGGCGAGACTCGGCGGGGCGGCCCGCCCAATAGGCGTCGGACTCCGCCGCGCTCACCTCCTCCACCGGGCCCGCCGCCCGCACCTGGCGGTGGCGAGGTGCCTGCCAGTGCAACAGGACGGCGGCGATCGGGTTCGCCCCGAGCTCCTTTCCCTTACGGCTCGAGCGATCCGTGTAGAACACAAAGCCGTCGGAGCCGAGCCCGCGCAGGAGCACCATGCGCAGGGAGGGAATGCCGGACGGGGTCGCGGTGGCAACCGCCATGTGCACGAGGGCCGGCTCGGCGGCAACGCTCGCCGCCTCGAACCAGGCCGCGACGCTGGCGAACGGGTCGCTCGCCGTGTCGTCGATGCGCATCGCCCCAGCCTCACGCATCGGCGCGCCCGGCACAACATGGCGGGTCCTCGCGCCTGGCGCGCAATGTGGCACCGACCGGCATGCCGGAGGCTTCCGCACCGGATAATTGACGACATGGAGCGCCACCTTGAGCAGGAGCACAAATTCGACGTGCAGGAGGGCTTTGCGTTCACGGATCTCCGGCCACCGCTCGCCCGGCTCGGCGTGCACGCCGAGCCGGCACAGCGTGCGACCTTGAGGGCCACCTACTTCGACAGCCCCGACCTGCGCCTGCTGCGCGCAAACGTCACCTTGCGACGCCGCGTCGGTGGCACCGACGAGGGCTGGCACCTGAAGCTGCCGGCCGGAGGGCCCGGCGAGCGGATCGAGCTGCGCGTGCCGCTCTCGGCTGACACCGTGGTGCCCCCTGAGCTGGCAAGACTGCTGACCGCCTACCTGCGCGGCGCCCGGTTGCGGCCGGTGCTCACCCTCGACACCGATCGCCAGGCGACGCTGATCAGTGGCAAGGACGGCGTGGCGCTCCTCGAGGTGGCAGAGGACCGCGTCGTGGCTGAGCGCCTCGGTGACCACGCGGTGCGCGCCTGGCGGGAGGTTGAGGTGGAGCGGCTCGGCGACGCAGGCGGGATTGCGCGCAAGCTCGAGCGGCTGCTCGAGGACGCGGGCGCGCGGCCGTCCGCCAGCGTTTCCAAAGCGGCACGTGCCCTCGATGTCGCTCCACCCAAGGCCGCCGGGTCACGCGGCCGGCGCGATTTGCTGGCGGCTCGGCTGGAGGAGCTCGTCGCCACGCTTGCCCAACAAGACGTCCGCGCTCGCCAGCGCGCTCCTGACGCCATCCACGACCTCCGGGTCGCCCTCCGCAGGACGCGCAGCGCGCTGCGCACGTTCTCGCCGCTTCTCGACAAACCAAGCCTGGTGGCGCTGCGGGTCGAGCTGGGGTGGCTGAACGAAGCGCTCGGCGCGGCGCGCGATGCCGAGGTGCTCGCGGCACGGGCCCGCGACGACCTCGCCGCGCTCTCCAGCGAGGCGCACCTCGGGCTGATCGACACCGAGCTCCTCGGCACGCTCGAGGCGGAGGCGAGCACGGCGCGCATTCGCCTCGAAGAGGTGCTCGACAGCCCTCGGTACTGCGAGACGCTCGAGGCGCTGGCCCGCTTCGCCACCACCCCCCGCTACCGCTCCGGGCGATCTCCGAGCCCGCGCCTGCTGCGCCGCTGCGTCGCGAAGGAGATCGAGCGCGTCGGGGCCCAGGTGCGCAGTGCACTCGCTTCGGACGGCCCAGACGCCGAGACCGCCTTCCACGAGGCGCGCAAGCGCGCGAAGCGCGTCCGCTACGGCGCCGAGACCCTTGCCCCCCTCGCGCCCAAGGCGGCGGCACGGCTCGCCACGGCTTTCACCGCCGTCCAGGACGTCCTCGGCGAGCGCCACGACGCGGCCGTCGCCCGCGCCCGCTACCGCGGCGAGGCACTCCGGGCAGGCCAGCGCGCAGGGCATGCCTTCGCCTACGGCGTGCTCGCCGAGCGTGAGCGCGCCGCGATGGCCGATGCCGCTGAGCGGTTCCACGTGGCCTGGGCCAAGGCGATCGATCGCAAGCGCCGCCGCTTCCTCGCGAGTTGAGGTGATCGAAGCAGGCCGCGATCTGCCTAAGGTCGACACCGAGGTGCCGAGCGAGAGGAGAAGCCGTGGCCGGATCGAGCTCATCGCTTCATGAGTCCGAACAGGTACTTCCCCCTGAGCTCATCGATCGCCATCGGGCGATCGTCTCGATCATGGAAGAGCTCGAAGCGATCGACTGGTATGACCAGCGCGTCGCCGCGACGAACGATCCCGAGCTCGCGGCGATCCTCGCGCATAACCGCGATGAGGAGAAAGAGCACGCCGTCATGACCCTCGAGTGGCTCCGTCGCCACGACCCGGTGCTGGATCATCACCTGCGTACCTACCTGTTCACCACCACGCCCGTGCTCGAGATCGAGGACTCCTCTGGACCAGGAGATGCCGGCCAAGCGGCGCGTGGGAATTCGTCGCTCGGGATCGGGGACCTCGGGGGCGGTCCACAAGGAGGGACGCGGTGAACCATCTGCGCCGCGAGCTTGCCCCTGTCGGTGATGCCGCTTGGACGGCGATCGACGGGCGGGCCGCATCAGTGCTGCGGACGTCGCTCGCTGGCCGCCGGCTCGTTGACTTCTCCGGGCCAAAGGGATATTTGCACGCGGCACGTGACCTCGGGCGGGCCACACCCCTTTCGGATCCACCGCACCCAGGCGTCGCGGCCATGCTGCGCCACGTGATGCCGCTTGTCGAGCTGCGTGCCGAGTTCGAGCTCTCGCTCGAGGAGATCGACCAAGCCGAGCGCGGCGCGGTCGATCTCGACCTCTCAAGTTTGGACGATGCAGCCCGCAATCTGGCGATCGCCGAAAACATCGCCATCTTCCACGGCTATGAGGCGGCGGGGATCGCCGGCATCGCGGCGAGCGCGGCACACGCGCCGGTCCGTTACGGCGCCGATCTCGCCGCCTCGCCCAGGCCCGTCGCCAAGGCGGTGGAGGTGCTGCGATCAGCCGGCGTGGACGGGCCATACGCACTGGCGCTCTCGCCTGAGGTCTACACCGGGGTCGTCGAGACCGCCGAGCATGGCGGCGTGCTCTTGCTCGAGCACCTGCGCCAGATCCTCGGCGGTCCGATCGTCTGGGCGCCCGGGCTGCGCAGCGCGCTCGTCTGCAGCCTACGGGGCAGTGACTTCGCGTTCGAGTGCGGCGAGGACGTCTCGATCGGCTACCGCTCCCATGACGCCGCGACCGTCCGGTGCTTCCTCGAGGAGTCCTTCACCTTCCAGGTGGCCGGGCCCGAGGCGGCCGTCGCGCTGGCGAGCTAGCGGCCCGGCCGCTGGCCGCGCCACCCGCCAGGCTGGAGGAACGCTCGAGTCCGAGCTGTTGCTTGGTGATGGCGAGATGAAACAACCGTGAGACCTCACTGACATCTCGCACGGGCGCGCTCGTCCGAACCGCTCGAGCGACGGGTCCGCTACCGGGGTAGCTCGAGAGCGTGCCTGGGGGGTGCTAGACGGTGGCGATGCCGGCCACACCGCCGCTCATCTGCACTCCGCCCTCATAGCGGGCGTTGCCGAAGCTGAAGACCCTACCGGCGGCCGTCGCGATCCAATAGCCCTTTCCATCAGCGGTCGGCGCGAGTCCGACTGGGAGGCTGTGGCCGAGCGAGGCGGGAGGAATGCCCCCATAGGCCGCCAGCTTGCCGCGTGCGATCACCGAGCCCGTGGAGGTGAGCAGCCACAGGCCGTTCACCGAGCCGGAGCCTTGGGCCGCGACGACGCGGGCACCGTGCGTGTTTGCAGCAGGCCAGTGCGTCGCATCGCCGAAGGCGAAGATCCGCCCCAGACTGGTCACAAGCCAGTAACCCTGACCGCTCGGGCTGGCGACGATCGCAACCACGCTCTCGCCGCGCCTGAGCCGGATGGGACTGAGCGAAGCCAGTTGGCGCGCGTTGCCGTAGGCGAAGACCTTGCCGTTGGCCGTGGCGACCCAGTAGCCGAGGTCGCCAGGTATCGGGGCAAGGCCGACCGTGGCCTGAGCGGGGTGGGCAAAGGCGAAGGCGGGCGCGTCACCGAAGGTGGAGACCGTGCCGTCCCGCTGCACCAACCAGTAGCCCTCGCCGGTGCTCGTGCCGACCATGCTGACGACCGGGGAGGTCGCCCGGCCACCTCCGATGCCGCCGAGCGAGGGCAGGCTGCCGAGCCCTTCGACGAGCCCTGAGGAGCTCACCAGGCGGTAGCCGGCAGCACCATAGGTCGACAACAGTGGTCCGTTGGCCGCCCAGGGACCGCGCCCGTGCGCGGCGTTCTCGGCGGCGACCCGGAAGGTCAGCGCTCGCCCGCTCGGCAAGGAGGAGAAGTCATAGGAGCGTGCGGAGGCCGCGAGATGCGCCCCGAGCGGCGCCATCCCCGCCCCGCTCGCCAATATGAAATACCCGGTCACCGGAGATCCCCCATCGCTCGCCGGGGCGCCCCAGCGCAGGCTTGCCGAGCTTGCGCTCAATGTGACGTGCAGCGATGCCGGCGCGCTCGGCGCGCTCGGCAGGTAGTGGAAACGCAGCCTCGCCCCCCCCACACTGGTCCCTGCTCGCGTCACGGCGAGCACCGGGACGCTCGCGGAAGCGGGGCCGGGCGGGGTAAGCACCCGGACGACATACGGATCGCCGTCGGGGTAGCCGGCGACGGGCTCGATCCGGGTGGTCACCGAGCGCCCAAAGCGCACGGCCGTCGTGCCGTTCAAACCGTTGCCGAACAGGTCCACGGCGGTGCCACCCTGGGCCGGCCCCGAGGCGCGGCTCATCGTCGCGAGGCTCGGGCGCCCGACGGAGTAATAGACGAAGGTGTCGACCGACGGGTTGCGCCCCGAGCATCCCGTCGCGCTGCAGACCAGCACGTCGACGGGCCCAGGCAGGTCAGCGGGTGTGCGCACCGTGACTGCTCGGGCCGTGCGGGAGCTAATCCGCACGCTGACAGACGCACCAAATGCGGTGGGCGAAACCTGGCTCGCGAACTCGACATAGTCCACGAGCCCCATGCCGTGGCCACGGATCACGATCCGGCTTCCCCCCGTTGCCGGGCCACCGAGGGTGGACATCGCGGAGATCTCTGGAACGCCCGCGAAGGAGTAGGGGACCTGCGCGCTGCGCCCTGCCACCGTCTGGACGCTCACCCCGCCGGGGAGCCGGCTCGCCGTCGAACCGCTCGCGCTGCCGCTCGGCGGAGTGATGATGATCCTGGTGGGGGTGATCGCGAGGATCTGGGTCTGCTCGCTGGCGACCTGGCCGGGAGGACCAAAGTTCACCCATTCCAAGGTGTTGAAGCTGAAGCCGCGGCCGTTGATCTCGACCGGTGTCTGCCCGGACGCGTCCCCCGGGTCAGGCGCCACCGAGGTGATCACCGGCTTGGGCGCATAGTCGTACTCGCTCGCCGCGGGTCCCACCTCGGTCTCCGGTGTCGGCGCCACGACGCCGTCGGCCTGGAAGACGATTGGTCCAGAGATCGGCGGGAGAATCGTCGCCGTAGGGCTCGAACCGTTGGCATCGCTGACCACGACCTGGACCTGGCACGCGACCGAGGGCGTGTAGCCAGGTCCGGTGGCGCAGGCGGTGGAGGACCGCTCGGGCGGGACCACCACAGAGAGCTCAGTGGTGCTGAGCACGCTGACCGACGGCGAGGACACACCGCCAAAGGTGACCGACGGGGTCGAGGACGCCGTGAATCCGGTGCCGTAGATGAGGACGCGGTTGCCCCCGAGGAGGTTCCCTCCCGACGGGTTGATCGCCGCGACGGTGGGGATCACCGAACCGTTGCTCGCCTGCACCACGTAGTCAAAGCGGGCGCCGAGCCCGACCCGCGCCGTTTGACGCGCCGTCGCAGACGTGACCGTCACGCTGACGTTCACGGGACCGGCGCTGCCGCTGCCACCGTCGCTCGCCACCTTGGGGGCGAGCAGCGCTGCTGGCGCGGTGACGTCGATGGTCGTCGAAGACGGCACGGCGGTCACCGTGGCCGGCACTGAGCCGAAGTGAACCGAGACCGCAGCGGGATCGCCCGCGGGGAAACCCGTGCCGCTAATCGTCACTGCCGTGCCCCCGCTCGTCGGGCCGACCGACGGGGAGACGCTTGTCAGCACGGGAGCCGGGGCGCTCCCCGTCGCAAGCGCGCACAGTGCGGCATCGAGGCCCGAGCGGCCCGCAGCATTGGTCACGATGGGCGAACCGAGCCCAGAGGCCAGGTTGAAGCCGGCGTGTGCCGAGTAGCCCAAGCCAAGGCCGAACACGTCGTTGTTGCCCACCCGCACGTTGTCGAAGGCGTGCGCGTACGCCGTCGGTGAGCCCGCCACCTCATACAGCAGCGGTGCGAGGAAGCCGAGGTCACGGCCCGCCGCATTCACCGGCGCGGCGGCGCACAGGCGCGATGCCGTGATCTCGGCATCGACGGCGGCCCAGATCGGTGCCGCCGACGAGGTGCCGCCGAGCGTCGCCCAGCCCGCGGGCGGCGTCGGCCACGGCGCCGTGGCCCGTCCCGCTGCAGGCGCGCGGATCGATCCGCCGCTGCCGAAGAGCGCGCTGAACACGGTGATCCCCCGCCATTCATCGGCCGCGGCCGATACATCGGGAACCTCCCGACGCGTCGAGACGGCCGTCCCGGGCACGCCCGAGCCCTGCTGCCAGGCCGGGCTCGACCAGGTGGTGGAGAGCCCGCCTCCGCCGCCGCCCCACTTGGCACCGTCGTTCCAGACCGTCTGGCGTGGCGGGTTCGCGTCATTGATCATCGAGGTGCCCCCCACGCCAACCACGTAGGGCTGGCTCGCCGGGTCGTCGACCGACAGGTAGGGCGCAGCGGGAGTCGAGGATCCGAACGGCGTGCTCGCACAGTCGTCCGAGCCCGTGTCCCCCGCCGCCGCGAACACGGTCTGGCCCTGTGCGGCGGCCTCTTCGAAGAGAATGTTCTCGAGCTGGAGGGTCTGGGGGGCCGCTGTCTGCACCGCCTGCTCGCACTCGCCCCAGCTGGTTGAGACGATGTTGACCCGGTCCTGGCTTACGATCGCGTTGTAGGCGTCGATCGCCCCGAAGGTCGTGTTCGGCGCCTGGTAGACGACGATCTTGGCGTCCGGGGCGAGCGCCTGGAGATCCTCGAGGTCGAGCAGTGCCTCGCCCGAGCCGGTCCCGGTCAGGTTGAAGCCGTCGACATTGACGCGCCTGATCTGAGAGACGTGGCTCGCGCCGAAGTAGCAGCGGTCGAAGGTGGCGAGATCGGCGTTCGAGAAGGGCTCGAGTTCGAAGACGCCGATCGACTGGCCCTGGGCGAGATCGCCGGCGCGATAAAGACCCTTCAGGCCGTAGGCGGAGGCGAGCTGCTGGTCCGTCCAGCCCCCTGACTGGAGCGCGGCATCAGTGGCCGCGACGCAGGCCCGTGGCGAACCGAGCGGCGCCCGCGCGGCAGCGCGTCGGGCGGCGCGGAACGCCGCGGCGCTCACGTGGAGTTTGCGCGACACGGGCGCCCGCTCGAGCATCGAGCGCGGGGTGGCCGTGTTGTCGAGTCCAACGATCGCAGCAACACCCCGGGCGATCACTGCGGGCAGCTTGGTCGGCGCCGATGGCGACCAGCCGAATGAGCCTCCGGGGAGCCGGTAGCCCTCGAGTGCTGTATGGAAGGCACGATCAACCTGGCCGGCGGTGCCGTGCACATTCACGAGCAGCCCGTTCGCGGAAGGCGCAGAGACCGACAGCCCGGCGGTGCGCAGGTCGAGGCGCAGCGCGCTGAGCGCGCCAGAACTCGGGCCATAGCGGGTGGCGAACTGAGCGGGCGAGAGAAAGTGGTGGTAGTCCGGCGAGCTCGGCGTCGAGACCGCGGCCGCGTAGTTGGCGAGCCCGGCCGTGTTGCGCGCGTTGAGGGCCACCCCAAGAGAGACGCGAGCGCCAGCACGCAGCGCTCCCGTCGGGCGGGCGCCAGCGGGAGGCCGGGCAAGCGCGCCGACCTCGACGAGCGCGCCAAGGGCCGCCGAGCGCTGCGCGCCACTGGCCGTCGGGGCAGGCGCTAAGAGCTGGGCAAGGATCGCGAGCGAGACGCCACTCGCCATGAGCGCGACCGAAGGACGCGTGAGCCCGTTCCTACGCATCTTGTGCTGCGGCACAAGCCACCTCCGCTCCTGCGTCAATGCCCCCGACCTGCCCTTCGCGTCCCGGAATTACCCCGGGGCGAGAATCCTCTTCGGCGGGCGAACCGACTGTGAGGGATGCTCCTGCCGCGTTCCGAGCGGTCTAGCAGCCCTTGGCGGCCTGGTCAACGCACCTCGGGCGCCCCGCAACGTGAGCACGGCGACCCTCGCCAGGTCTGACCCCAAAAAGAGTCCCCCGCATCCTCGCGATCCCCTCGAGCCGGTGCGCACGCGCCCGTGCGCTGTTTTCGTGGCACGCGAGGCGGCCGCCTGCGAGTCGAGCGTCGTGCCATCGTGCCTCGAGACGAGACCTCTCCGTCTGGCGGGCGGGACGCCGCGACGGTACCTCGATCGACGCCGCGGACCCGCCGCCCCACTGGAGATGCTCGCAAGACTGCATGACAGCGGAGCGACCGACGTTCCGGGCCACCCGAGGACTCCTGCGTGGGGATACACGGATCGTCCGGGCGCCGCTCGCGCGATTCTGGCTGGTCACGCGACGGTGTGCCCAACGCACCCGTGTGGCGCTCACCTCCGTGCAGGTGGAGTGCGCCGCCGTCGAGCTCGGCACGGCCCTCGGGATATCGCTGGTGCGCCCTCCCTTGCGGTGCCTACGCCAGATGACGGAACACGCCACCGGCTCGCGTCTCGACGGCAGCCACGCCGCGGGTTCGTCCGCTCCACTGTCCTTGGAGTGGCGCGGCGTTGACGGGCTTCACTCGATCGTGCTCCGACCTGTGCTGTGCAGACGCTTGCGTCCCGACACCGATCCGCCGTTTCCACCGGCCGGACCCATCGGAATATCCCAAATGCACCCCTGTGTCCTCACAGAGCAGTCGAAGCGGCGTCGGAAGCCCCATGCAGGCGGCCGAGCGGCACCGCGACCGCGCGGCGACTCGGGGGGTGACGTCCGACACTCCCGGCAGCACGGGCTACGCTCCGGCTGGCCTTGCCGGGCAGCGAGGGTGCCAAAGGACCGAGTCGCTCTGCGCGCGCGTGCAGTCCGGCGATTGTCCTGGGCATCATCTGCCCGTCGCTAAGATTGGCAACGGCACAGGTTAAGAACGAGGAGAGGTGCGAGAGCGGCCGAATCGGGCTCACTGCTAATGAGTTGACCGGAGAGATCCGGTCCGGGGGTTCAAATCCCCCCCTCTCCGCTGGCGTCCGCGAGTGCCTGCGGTTCATCCCGACCAAGGGCGCTGCCTCGAACGAGGCGGC